>JAYWAM010000274.1:0-28478 GCA_043782425.1 Betaproteobacteria bacterium | reverse complement strand
AGTATCTACACATCAGCTTGATCGCACCCGCGAGAGATACTACAAAAACAAAAAAGCCCGCATTGAGCGGGCTTTTTTACTGCTAAATCCATCCATGTCAGGCATAACAGCGTAGCCGACGCGAGAATTCTTGCAATGGAAGTATGCCTGTAGCTTCGGCGCGGCGACACCAATCCTCAAGTTGTTTGACCATCTGCTCACTGGTTGCGGTGCGCTTGGCCCACAGCGAAGCCAACTCCTGGCGCAAGGCGTACACGGTATTCAATACGCGGCTGGATTCAAGCGCCGTGTGTAGCGTGTCGCGGTGCTCGTTGGGCACCTTGTTGGCGTCGATATGCAGCATTTTGCGCAATCGCCGCGCCGCAGCGGAGTTCTGAATCGCCGGAACCGTCCCGGAAATTTGCAGATTCTGAATTTCCAGTTTGCACGTGCTTTTCAGCGTGCGCGTAAACTTGGTCATGACTTCATACCGGTGTGCAATCACCGACTTGACCGTGTCGATGTCACATTCCACCTTGGACCAATCGAAACGCATTTGCGGCGCAACACGTAGAACTGTGGCCAGGCCCAGCATTTCCAGGATACGGATATACATCCAACCGATATCAAATTCATACCAGCGCGACGACAGGCGCGCCGAGGTCGGAAATGCATGGTGGTTATTGTGCAACTCTTCGCCGCCGATTACGATAGCCCACGGAACAATGTTGGTGCTCGCGTCTTCGCAGGTAAAGTGGCGATAGCCCCAGTAGTGCCCGATGCCATTGATAATACCGGCTGCGGTGATGGGTATCCACATCATCTGCACCGCCCAAATACTAGCGCCAGCGGGGCCGAATAAAACCAGGTTGGTAACCAGCATCAGCCCGGCGCCTTGCCAGGAAAAGCGCGTGTAGACATTGCGCTCTATCCAGTCGTCGGGTGTGCCGTGTCCATACTTGTCTAGCGTCTCCTGATTTTTAGCTTCAGCACGGTATAACTCTGCGCCTTCGCGTAAAACTTTGGCAATGCCGAACACCTGCGGACTATGGGGATCGTCCACGGTTTCACACTTGGCGTGATGTTTGCGGTGAATCGCCACCCATTCCTTGGTGACCATGCCAGTCGTGAGCCATAGCCAGAAACGGAAAAAATGGCTCGGAATGGCGTGCAGATCAAGGCCGCGATGGGCTTGCGCGCGATGCAAAAAAATTGTCACCGACGCAATGGTGATATGCGTAAGTATCAGCCCAACGACAATGTATCCCCACCACGGGAGATCAATAAGTCCAGTAAACATGCGAGAGTGTCTTTCCTTGTGTAATACGGCATTTTACGCGAACCTATGCTTGATCGACTCACTATTTGCAGATGCGAACCTAAGCCATTGAATGTAAGCACGAAAAATTTTCTATTTGTCCTCAATAGGGAGCATTCGTAGGTCTCGACGCGGGAAGGGAATTTCAATTCCTGCATCGCGGAATGCGGTACACGTGGCTCGATAAATATCAGAGCGTAGATTGGACTGGCCTCGAGCTGCATCGCGAATCCACACCACAAGTTCCAACTCAATACCATTCTCGCCCAGGCTTTTAACCAAAACCTCGGGTGCGGGTTCCTTCACGACGCGTGTGTGGGCGCGTGCCGCAACCAGCAATATTTCAGTTACACGATCAAGATCCGCGTCGTAGGCCACGGTAAGAGGCAGCTTCAGCGATGTCACGGGATCGGTATAAGTGTGATTGACGACCGTGCCGGTTATGAGCATTTCATTAGGTAACAAAGCCTCGGTGCCGTCCAGGCTTTTAATCACCGTATAGCGCCCGTTGATGCTACTGACCGTTCCATGACGGTTGTCAACTGTGACCAGATCACCGACACGAATCGAGCGCTCCAGCAGAATGATGAAACCGCTCACATAGTTACTTGCTACCTTCTGCAATCCAAAGCCCAGCCCTACGCCGAGCGCGCCGCCGAACACCGACAGCACAGTGATATCAATTCCCACCAGCGGCAAGGCAATGATGACGGCGACAAACAGCGCAAAAGCATGGATCAACTTGGTGATCACCAGACGCAGATTCAAACTCACTTCGCTGGCGCGCATGACGCGCTGCTCCACAAAGCGCGAAAGCGTGACGGCGATTAGCAGCGTAACCATGACGGTAAGCACGCCCGTGAGCAGCATCATGAGTGTGATGTTCTGCTTGCCTGCGCTAAACGAAATTTCAGAGAGTGTCGCCGCTAATTGAGGGAGCAGACCGGAAAGGTATAGTGCAACCAGGATCCACATCGAAAAGACAATGACGCGCTCAGAAGCCTTGAGCAAAGGGCTGGGCGGAATCAAGTGGCGCAGCAGATACACCGCTATGCGGATGCCCGCAAAGGAGGCAAACAGCGGCACGGCAACGTTGAGCAAGGGCGTTGCAAAGAAATTGCCCAATGCGAATTTACCCAGCGCAACAAAGCCGAGGGCAAGAACCGGAAAAATCACGCGATTAAAGCTGCCGGCAGCGACTTTCCACCTGCCGGGTTCAATTTGTTCGGGTACGCGGCTTTTAGCCGCGTCGGCAAGCAACCAGGCAAGCGCAGTTGCGGCGGCAAGAGCGGCGATCTGCCACATGCTCGCCAACGTAAACAAGCCATCAGCGATTCTTTCAAGGTCGACTATCAGTTCGTTCATATTCATTGCAGTAGCGTGGAGCGCGCGCGGTGGAACTGCCAGTTCTCATGAAATTTCCTGACAAGCTCGGCATTACCTGAAAGTATGACTACGTTCTCAGCGTTCTGCGTTTGCGCCGCGCGAGTGAAATTGTAGCTTCCTGTAATCACCGTTGCACGTGGTAATTCAGCATCCACAATTATGATCTTGTTGTGCGAAGATTTGTGTTTGTCGTTGAGAGAAACCTCCGCGCCTGCTTCGGCAAGGCGCGGCAAAACCGGCGCGCCGCCATTGGTATATCCCGTAGCATCGGCAATCACTGCAACCTTCACTCCGCGCTTCAGTGCTCTGATGAGCTCATCAGCGATGGCTTTGCTGGTGAAAAGGTAGGCCTGTATACGCACGCTGGTTCGTGCAGCGCGTATTTCTCGATTGATCATGGCTTCGACGTTATCTCCCGGCGTGAACGCCGCGCGCACATGGGCGTACTCGCTCTGCGGTCTCGCAACAACACTTTGCTCCGCCACGGGTGCTATTGCATGCGCAGCGCCGCACACAATGCACGCGCTCATGCAGACGCTGGCGCAAAATTTATTCCAAGTCGTTTTCACTTGCGCAACTCGAGCACCGCGCCAAAAAAACCGTCGGTCTGATGCTGCTGCGGCGAAAGATGCAGATATTCACCTGTGCCGTCCACTTCTATCCCCTGGCGTTGCAGCACTTCTGCTGCGCTCACCAGATGGAACGAGGGATGGGTTGAAAGAAAGTCCATCACTATGTCCTCATTTTCCTCGCGCAATATACTGCAAGTGCCATACACCAGACGCCCGCCCGGCTTGAGCAATTTTGCTGCGGCATTGAGAATGGATTTTTGTTTGACATTGAGTTCCGCCAAACCCGTCTCGGTCTGACGCCACTTGAGATCGGGGTTACGCCGCAGCGTGCCGAGCCCGGTGCATGGCGCATCGACGAGAACGCGGTCGATCTTACCGGCCAGGCGTTTGATCTTGGGATCATTTTCCGAATCTATACGGCCAGGATAAATATTGCTCAGCCCGGAACGCTTAAGCCGCGCACCCAGATTGTTCAGACGTTTTTCCGAAACATCGAAGGCGTAAAGGCGTCCCTTAGATTGCATCACCGCGCCCAACAGGAGCGCTTTGCCGCCCGCCCCCGCACAAAAATCGACCACCATTTCGCCGCGTTTGGCCTCCATCAGCAGCCCCAGCAACTGGCTGCCCTCGTCCTGAACCTCGACATCGCCTGAAAGAAACAGTGGGTGTTTGTTAAGGGCAATTTTTTGTTCCAAGCGCACGCCAAAAGGAGAAAGCCGCGTTGCTTCGGCTGCGATGTCTTGCGCTCGCAAGGCATCAACAACCGCCTCGCGGCGCGCGCGAAAAGTGTTCACTCGCAGATCCAGCGGCGCGCTAACCTGTAGCCCTTGGGCAATGGCAAGAATCTGCGCATCGTCGAGCCGGGCGCGCAGGCGCTGGATAACCCAATCGGGCAGGTCTGCACGAATTTCAAAAGGCAGGGTTTCACTTGCGACTCCCTTCAATGCCGCAAGCCACGCCTCGTCGCCACGCTTCATCAATGGCGCCAACTGCTTCAAGGAAAAGCCGTTGAGTTTGACGAGCGCCGCCAGTGCAAGCCTGCGCGGCACGCCGTGCGGCACCAGATATTCCAGCAGTCGCCGTCTGCGCAGCACGGCGTAAATCGTTTCGGCAATCACCGCGCGATCACGGCTGCCAAGCTGGGGATTGGCGCGGAAGTACTGCTTCAACGTCACATCGGCCGGGGAAACCAACGGCAGCACTATGGTCAAAGCTTCGACAAGCTGGGAGAACTGTAAAGGTGTGATTTGCATGAATGGATTGTGCCACGTGACAGACGCCCGCTGTGGATAGCGGCTTTATGATTATGGGGTGCTCGTGAGGGAAACGGCAATCTGTTCAACGTTAACCCGTCCGCCGAGCATGAAACGCAGCTTGACCGGCAGGTAGTTGTAATCGCTGGCGAGCCACACCTGGTAAGCATCGGCAGCATCATTGGTTTGCCGGATGAGATGCACGGTGTCGACTTCCCCAATGGGTAGGCTGAGCTTCTCCTTGCCGAGAACACGAAACTCATATTGATCCATCTTGCGCGCGTTGCTGATAAAGAAAGCTACTGAGCCTGGTTTGACGAGTTTTTGCGGAAACTCATAAGCGAACTGAAAAATGAAGCTCAGCAAATCCTGTGCGCCTTCCTGTAAAGCTTGTATGTGCTCACCCTTCAAGCGATGGTGCTTGATTTGACTTTCACCCCACTTGAACTCGGCAAACTCCGCAGCGCCTTCTCCGCGTCTAAGTGAGAAATAGTCGGGTTTCAGGCCCGCCGGAGTCAGACTGCCGCGACTGAACTGCTCAAAGCGCCCGACGAACATGGTCGCAAAGAAACCGTTAGCCTCAATATTGCCGTCAATCGAGTACTGATTCCCCTCGCGCCGCCATATATACTCGGCGCGGCCATCGACAAAACTGCTCCTCAGGTCATACTCAATTGCAATCCGGCTGGGCAGGGTATTGAGCGGTTTACCCTGAGGCTCAGGAGGGGCGCTGACAGATTGCGGCGCTACGGCAAGTACTGGGGCGCTACCGTTGATTTCAGCAGGCGTCTTCTCGACTGCTGGTTCGGCGGGCAATGTTGGCTGCTCTACTACGACAGCGGATTCGACCACCGGCTGTTGAATAGGTAGCGCCCGTTTGGGCGGGCGTGGCCGAGGGCGGGCAGCAGGCGGCTGAGTAGTTTTGATCTGCGGCTTAACGGCTAAAGAGACGAGGCGCGCACTAAAGCGCGTGCTTGCCGGTTCGACTTTAAATAAAGCTAACTCCGGCGCGAGCAGAATGATTGCGGCATGGGCCAAAAACGAGAACAGCAGCGCAAACAGCACCAAACAGTAACGGCTCCAGAACAGCCGCAACATCGCGAGGGTTAGATCCATGTGCAATCTTGGCTACGCAATCACTGGACTGTAAGGCTGACCAGCGCTTGCTCCTGTGTGCCGTTACGATCCTGATCGCGCGTGAAGTGCTCGTCGGTGTGACCGATGAGAATGCCGTTGCGGAAAATTTTATAAGAGGCGCGCACCTCGCTCGGCGCGGCAAAAGCCACCGTCGAAAACACCCACACAGCGAGTAAACCCGTGACCCTACGCAACATAATCAATCCCTGGGAACGATGAGGCTTCCCGAAACGGCGACCGCATCCTTGATTTGGACGACATCTCCGGGTAAAAATTCAACGCGCCCCGCAGCCAGCCAGCGCAATGCTTGTGCGTAAATGCCATGTTCTTCTTTGAGCACGCGCTCACCAAGCGTGGCGGCGTTGTCGCCTTGCAGCACCGGCACCGCAGCTTGAACAATGATAGGGCCGTGATCGAGCGCGGGGGTTACAAAATGCACCGTACAGCCATGCAACTTCACGCCAGCCTTAAGCGCGCGCTCGTGCGTATGCAGTCCGGGGAAAGCCGGCAACAGCGATGGGTGGATATTGATAATGCGGCGTGGATAACGATTTACAAAACCATCTGTAAGGACGCGCATGAACCCGGCGAGCACAATATAGTCCGCGCCAAGCGCGTCAACTTCCGCCGCCAACGCCGCATCAAAGGCCTCGCGGCTGGCGAACTGTTTATGGTCGATAACGCGCGTGGGAATGTTGTTTGCATGCGCAATAGCCAAGCCCTGGGCATCGGGCCGGTTGCTGATGACGGCCTTGATGTTGAACGGCAAGCGCGCCACAATCAGCGCCTGCATGTTGCTGCCGCGCCCGGAAATAAGGATGACAAGCGACTTCATGTGCGACTATGCGTTAGGTCGGCTTGCGGCGTAGCGTGTGGCGTTTTATACAACATGTGTCTGATGTTCTTCACCCGCGCGTTTACGGATCGATCCAATTGCGTAAACCGTTTCGCCTTGCGCTTGCAGGAATTGTTGTGCCGTGCGCGCATCCTTTTTATCGACCACCAACACCATGCCGATACCGCAATTGAAGGTGCGCGCCATTTCCTGATCTTCTAGCTTGCCATGCTCCTGTAACCATTTGAAAATGGCCGGCAGGGGCCAGCTTGAGCGCTGAATTTCTGCTGTCAGCGCGTCACCCAGAATACGCGGAACATTTTCACTAATGCCCCCGCCGGTGATATGCGCCAGTCCTTTGACCTTCACCTGCTTTAGCAACGCCAGAATGGACTTCACATAAATGCGTGTCGGCGCGAGCAGATCGTTGGCCAATGCAGCGTGCGAAGGCGACTTGAGATCGATAGCAGCGCGCTCAAGAATTTTGCGTATCAAAGAAAAACCGTTGGAGTGCGGGCCGCTGGACGCCAGCCCGAGAACCACATCGCCTGGCGCGATTTGCTTGCCGGTGATGATCGCTTCCTTTTCAACCAGCCCGACAGCAAAGCCCGCAAGGTCGTATTCGTCCTTGGGGAAAGTGCCGGGATGCTCCGCCGTTTCACCGCCTATAAGCGCGCAGCCAGCGAGCTCACAACCCTGCGCAATGCCTTTGATCACGGCGGTAGCGACATCCACGTCAAGTTTTTCACAAACATAGTAATCAAGAAAAAAAACCGGCTCTGCGCCCGCGACAAGAATATCGTTCACACTCATGGCCACAAGATCGATACCGATGCTGTCGTGTTTGCCCAGCGTCTGCGCCAGCTTGAGCTTGGTGCCTACGCCATCGGTGCCCGATACCATGACCGGATTTTTATAGCGCTTAGATACCTCGACCAGCGCCCCAAAACCGCCAATGCCGCCCATGACTTCAGGCCGCATGGTGCGCTTGGCGAATGGCTTGATATTTTCGACAAGCCGGTCGCCGGCATCGATATCGACGCCGGCATCGCGATAGGAAAGTGGAGCAAGCGGTGAATGCATCACTGGACAATGATCCGAATGGCCTCTTCAGTACTGCGCCGCATGCGATTGAAAGCGATAACCAGTTTACCGATTTCATCTTTTGATTCGGGCGCCAGTTGCGGCAAATCCAGATTACCGATACTGATCTTGTCGGCGGCCTGGGAGACTTGAATAATGGGGCGCACTATCATGCGATCAAGAAGGATGTTAAGTATGATGAACACCACCACAAAGATGCTCAGCAGCGAGCCCATCAGGGCATAGAGTCCACGCTCCGCATCGTGCACATAAAATTGCATGCCGATGGTGACCAGTTGTATACCCTCCAACTGATTGTCCACACTGCGCACCGGGCGGGCGAGGTAAAAACGTTGCGTTTCTCCTGCTCCTGTCTGCCCAAAACTTTCGCGCAGCATCGGTGAAGCGCTGAAATGCGCCATCAAGTCCGGGAGGCCAGAGGGCAATGGATGGCTTGCTACAGACTTTGTTGCCACGAACCTGTAATCCAGCGTCTGGAAGACTGCTTTGATGCGGCTAATGCGCGCCAGATCGGCGGTATCGGTGCTGTTTTCGGCAATGGAGGAAAGCGCTTCGATGGCGACTTGAGCGCTTTGCGCGACTTCATCGATCATGCGCTTCATCAAAAAACGTTCAGCCACCACTTCCACGGCCGCAAAGCTGGCCGCAAATACAACAAACAGCAGTAGATTGAATTTAGGTCTCAAACTCATGGTGTACCTTTTGGTGCGGATACCTGCGGGTTCTCCGTGCCATCTTAAAGGGATTCGGCGCGAACGATTTCAAAGAACGCCTGGCGCTCCTCGGGATTGCGAATGTGGCCTGCGAGCAGATCAAAAAACTGGCGCGAATTCTCTGAGGTCTTGGCGTAGCGAGCCACCAAAACCCGCGCCAGCGGGCCAATGATATGGGCTAGCGCTTTTTCTCCGCGTTGCATCAGCTCTGGCGTAATGGACGATGGCGGGGGACCCCCGACCATGCTGGCGTCACCCAGATTGATTTTGCCTGCGGCCAGCGCTGCGGCATAGCCCTGCGGGTCCTTCAGCTTAAACACCAGACGTGAAGCGATTTCGGAAAAACGCTGACGTTTGTCGGGTTCGGTAATTTGACTGGCCACCATGTCACAAAGAACCTGCAAGTCTTCACAGCCTTTGCTGGCGCGCTTTACTGCAGTAATTGAATAAGGCCCCAGATAAGGCAAGGCCGCACGCGTAATCTCGGCCAGGTGCGCCTGGTCGATTTCCCCTGCCTTGTTTTCAGAAAAAAAACTACTCTCGCTCATATTCAGATGTGTGGCCGATAAAATTTGCAGGGAAGCGATGTTCCTCGCTGCGACTTGCCTATTATCCCGGTTTTTTTGCAAAGCGGAAATGAAATACTCAGCATTGTGTGCGCTTCATGCCGCCCCGATGCCATTGGCCAAGTCGCGCGCGCGCGACTGATCTTTGCTGGCGCCCGCCGCAACTTGCAGATTCATCCCTTGCGCAAAGTCCAGCATGCGTTGAATCGAACGCTGCGCGCGCCGCCCGATTTGCGCATCAACATGAATCTCGTTCTTGGGGTTTTGCAGCGCCTCGGCCAGATTGGCAAGTCCGTTCATCGCCATCCACGGGCAATACGCACAACTTTTGCAGGTGGCCGAATTGCCCGAGGTCGGCGCTTCAATAAAGCGTTTTCCCGGCGCCAGCATTTTCATTTTATGCAGAATGCCGCCATCGGTGGCAACTATGAATTCGTCTGCCGACAAGGTTTGCGCCGCCTTGATAAGCTGCGTAGTAGAGCCGACCACGTCCGCCAATTGTATGATTGAAGCAGGCGATTCTGGATGCACCAGTACCTTGGCGCCAGGATGGGCTTTCTTCATTTCTTGAAGCTCAAAAGCCTTGAACTCCTCATGCACAATGCACGATCCCTGCCACAGCAGCATATCGGCGCCGCTTTGTTTCTGGATGTAATCGCCCAGATATTTATCGGGCGCCCAGAGAATTTTTTCGCCTTTGTCATGCAGGTGCTGGACGATTTTCAGACCGATGCTTGAGGTCACCATCCAATCGGCGCGCGCCTTCACCGCCGCGCTGGTATTAGCGTACACCACCACGGTACGCTCCGGGTTGGCATCGCAAAACGCCGCGAACTCCTCGATCGGGCAGCCAAGGTCGAGCGAACAATTGGCCTCTAGATCAGGCATGATGACGCGCTTTTCCGGATTCAGAATTTTCGCGGTTTCGCCCATGAACCTCACACCGCATACCACGATGGTGCGCGCCGGATGGTTGTGGCCGAAACGCGCCATTTCGAGAGAATCGGAGACGCAGCCGCCTGTTTCTTCGGCCAGATCCTGTAGATCGGGGTGGACATAGTAATGCGCGACCAGCACCGCGTCCTGCTCCTTGAGCAGGCGTTTAATATTTTGCTTAAGCGCAATACGCTCATCCGGGCCAGGCTCTAGCGGCGCCTTGGCCCACGCCGAAGCAGTTGCCCTGCCGGGGTGATCGTAATAGACCTTGATGGGTGTCGAAATTGCCATGCCTATAGTGTACTTGGAATGGGCGCAAGTGGCGTCCGTCGTCAACTACACGACTATGGGCAAGCTGCCTTTAAATTTAATTTGGTGGTTTTCGCTCAGGTTTTCGCTCACGCTTGTTAAACCCAATCTCGATGTAAACAATGTTTTCTTAGGAGCGGGCGTTTGCTTACATCGTTGATTTAGCGCAATGCGGGGCGGATGCGGCAGCGGACAATGACCCAACCTAGACTCGGCATTGTCACACCATGAATCTTGCGGAATCACTTCTCTATGCACTCAAGGAGCACGGCGCGCGCCAGATTTTTGGCATTCCCGGCGATTTTGTGCTGCCGTTTTTCAAGGTAATAGAGGAGTCGGCGATTTTGCCGCTGTACACGCTTAGCCATGAACCCGCAGTGGGGTTTGCCGCCGATGCTGCCGCGCGGATCTCCGGCGCGCCTGGCGTTGCTGCGGTTACCTACGGCGCCGGTGCGCTCAACATGGTCAATGCGGTGGCCGGCGCTTATGCCGAAAAATCACCGCTGGTGGTGATCTCGGGAGGCCCCGGACGAGGAGAATCGAGCAGCGGATGGTTGCTGCATCATCAGGCGAAACGCCTGGACTCGCAGTTGCAGATTTACCGCGAAATCACCTGCGACCAGACGCGACTGGATGACGCTGCGCGCGCACCTGCTGACATTGGGCGCGTGCTGGCAAGCTGTTTGCGCGAAACACGACCGGTGTATATCGAGGTGCCGCGCGATATGTCTTTGACACCGTGCGCCGCAGTGACCCCTTTAGCGCCCGCAGCGCTTGATGAGGACGCGCTGGCGGCGTGTGTTACGGAAATTCTCGCGCGCCTCGCCGCCGCGCGTCGGCCGGTGTTGATGGTCGGCGTCGAAGTGCGGCGCTTCGGTCAGGAAGACGCGCTTGCCGAATTGGCGCGGCGCTTGGACATTCCGCTGGTCACCAGCTTCATGGGTTGCGGGCTGCTGGCTGAATCGGCGACACCCCCGCTAGGACCTTATTTGGGCATGGCGGGCAGCCCTGCTGTGACGGAATTGGTGGAGAATGCCGACACGCTATTTTTGCTGGGTGTGATTCTTTCCGACACCAATTTTGGCATCTCGCAGCGCCAGATTGATTTGCGCCACACCATACACGCCAATGATAGTCAGGTCACGCTGGGATACCACAGCTATGCGGATATCCCACTCGCAGCGCTGATTGCGGCGCTGCTCGCGCGCACCGCGTCGCGTGCGGCGGCGCTAACCGGTGAGCGGCCATACGCGCGACCTGCACCCTGCCCTGCTGGCCTAGTCGCTGATGACCACAGCATCGCGCCGGATGACATCGCGCGCGCCATCAACGATCTCATGGCGCGCTACGGCCGCATGCCGCTCGCCGTCGATGTCGGCGATTGCCTGTTCACCTCCATGGACATCGACCACACACACCGTGTCGCGCCGGGCTATTACGCCACCATGGGATTCGGCGTCCCGGCCGGGCTGGGGCTACAGGCCGCGAGCGGCAGACGCGCGCTGATTCTGGCCGGCGATGGCGCGTTCCAGATGACCGGCTGGGAGCTGGGCAATTGCACGCGTTATGGCTGGGATCCGATTGTGGTGGTTTTCAATAACGCGGCGTGGGGGATGTTGCAAAGCTTTCAGCCTGAGTCTGCTTTCAATCGTCTCAGCGAATGGAATTTTTCCAGCATGGCGGCAGGCATGGGGGGCGATGGCGTACGCGTCCGCACGCGCGCCGAGCTGGCCGACGCACTAGCGCGGGCGGTCGCTACGCGCGGGCGGTTTCAGTTGATCGAAGCCATGATTCCGCGCGGCGAGCTGTCGGCAACATTACAGCGCTACGTCGCGGGTGTGCGCCGCGCGTCCGCAGAAGAAAACTCTACGCTCTGAATTGCCGCGCTGCGTTGCATCCCGCATGGTGCATGACGCACTTTTGCGGTGCATAAGTGCGCCCTATTGGCTCCCGCCTTGTTTATCTATTTCACGCTGAATCAGGGACTTAGCTTTACGCCTTGCTGGCCATCGGCATGGCATGCGATTTGCTGAATACAATCTTGTACACAAGATAACGAGCTAAGCCGATCAATGCGTTCCCAAGCGTTTCCTATGCGATTTCAATCAGTGTTCATGCGTCGTCCATGACCTTTCCTGTGACTATCGCTGCGCTACATGCAGCTTATCGCCGCGGCGCCTTGACACCGCGGCAATTGGCCACGCATCTTGCTGATCGCCTCGATGCAGAAGGCGCAGATGTGGCGTGGATCGCCAGGCAGTCGCGTGCTGATTTACTTGCCGAGGCGCAGCGTATTGAAGCGGCATTTATTGCGAGCGGCAGAAACTTGCAGCGTTTTGCGCTCTATGGTGTGCCGTTCGCCATCAAAGACAATATCGATGCAGCAGATTTTCCTACCACTGCCGCCTGCCCGGCGTTCGCTTATCAGCCTAAGCAAGACGCGGAAGTCGTGCGCAGGCTGCGCGCGGCGGGCGCGTTGCTGGTGGGCAAAACCAACCTCGACCAATTCGCCACCGGCCTCACCGGCACACGTTCGCCCTATGGCGCGGTGCCGAATACTTTTGACGCGCAATACATTTCGGGTGGATCGAGTTCGGGGTCGGCTTCGCTGGTGGCGCGCGGGCTGGTGAGTTTTGCGCTGGGCACCGATACCGCTGGCTCGGGGCGCGTGCCGGCCGGATTTAACAATATCGTCGGCCTCAAGCCGACGCGCGGATTAATCAGCACACGCGGCGTGTTGCCGGCCTGCCGTTCGCTCGACTGCGTGTCGATACTTGCGTTGACGGTGGACGATGCGCAAGCCGTGCTCGCAGTCGCCGAGGCATGGGATGAGGACGATGCATATTCACGGCGGCGCAGTAAAGTGACTTCCGCGCCACTGCAAACATTGCGCGTCGGTATTCCCGACAAGCTGGAGTTTTATGGTGACGCCAAGCAGCAAGCAGCGTTTAGCGCGGCGCTAAAGCGCGCTGAACACTTGAGATGGAAACCACAAGCCATTGCGTTCGCGCCGTTTCTCGCCGCCGCGCAATTACTTTACGACGGCCCGTGGGTGGCGCAGCGCCTGGCGGCGATGGGTAAGTTGCTGGCAAGTAATCCTGGCGCAATCCATCCAGTGGTAAAAAGCGTGGCGCAGCGCGGCGCGGACTACAGCGCGCTACAGGCATTTGAGGCCAGTCATCGCCTGGCGGAACTGGCGCGCAAGACCGAGGCGCTGTGGCGCGATATCGATGTGCTGCTGCTGCCCACTGCGCCCACCATTTATCGCATCGATGCAGTCAACGCCGATGCGCTGCGACTCAACGCCAATCTCGGCTACTACACCAACTTCGTCAACTTGCTTGATCTGGCGGCGCTCGCTGTTCCCGATAGCCTGCGCGACGATGGTTTGCCTGCGGGCGTGACCTTTGTCGCCCCCGCTTGGAGCGAGGCATTGCTGTGCGCCATCGGCAAGCGCTGGCAGCGCGCAACAGATGTGGCGCTGGGCGCCACGACGTTACGCTTGCCCGTTGTACAAGTTGCAGAACACACACAAGAGCAAAGCGCGGTATTGCAAAACGCAGATTCGATAGCACCAGGCATGGTGCGCGTCGCGGTAGTAGGCGCGCATCTTTCCGGCATGCCGCTCAATGGTCAACTCATCGGGCGTGATGCGACGCTGGTTGGCGCTAGCACAACCAGTTCGAGTTATCGTCTTTACGCTCTGCCGGGAAGCGTGCCTCCCAAGCCGGGTTTGGTGCGCACTCGACCTGGCGCGGGCCTGCCTATCGCGCTCGAGTTGTGGGATATGCCGGTGGAACATTTCGGCTCGTTCGTTGCGGCGATTCCCGCGCCGCTGGGTATCGGCAGTATCGAGCTGGCCGATGGCGGAACAGTGAAAGGATTTGTGTGCGAAAGCTACGCTCTTGAAGGCGCGCGCGATATTTCGACGTTCGGCGGTTGGCGCGCTTTCCTTGCCAGCGAGGTGGCGGTGTGAATGCGCTGTTTATTTTTGCGTCATCGATAAATATGCATCCCCTCGCCGCGCTTGCGGGGAGAAGGAAGTAGGGCTACACATATTGAAATAACCTAACTACTCAGCAGTCAGCGCCCAAGTAATTTATCAATCTTTCCCGATGGAGGTCTAAATGAAACGCCGTGAATTTCTGCAATCCTCAGCCGTTGCCGCCGCATCCCTGCTGGTTCCATTGGAAGCGCTTGCGCAAAGTGATAGACGCAAAGAAATTTTGATTGTCGCCAACGAGACCGGACCCAACTCGCTCGACATTCACACCGTTGGCGCCAACCGCCCGGCCTACGGCGTGTCGTGGCTGTGCTATGACCGGCTGATGACGTTTGGTAAAAAGAGCCTGCCCAACGGCGTGCTGATGTACGACTACACCAAGCTCGAACCCGAGCTGGCCGAGTCGTGGAAGGTCGCGCCCGACGGCATGTCGGTGGTGTTTAAGCTGCGCAAGGACGCCAAGTTTCACGACGGCGCGCCCGTCACCGCCAAAGATGTGAAGTGGTCGTTCGACCGCGCTGTGGCGGTGGGCGGCTTTCCTACCTTTCAGATGAAAGCCGGCTCGCTGGAAAAGGCAGAGCAGTTCGAAGCGCTTGACGAGCACACTTTTAAGGTTACATTTTTGCGCAAAGACAAATTGACACTGAATGATATGGCAGTGCCGGTGCCGAGCATCTTTAACTCCGCACTGGTGAAGAAAAACGCCACCACGGAAGACCCCTGGGGTCTTGCCTGGACCAAGAACAACACCGCTGGCGGCGGCGCCTACAAAGTGGAATCGTGGAAGCCGGGGCAAGAGATTATTTACGCGCGCTACGAAGAATGGAAATCGGGCCCGCTGCCTAAAATCAAGCGCGTGATTCAGCGCGAAATTCCTTCTGCCGGTAACCGTCGCGCCTTGCTGGAAAAAGGTGATGTCGATATCACCTATGAAATGCCGCCGAAAGACTTTCTCGAAATGTCGCAGCAAAAAGGCAACGTCAAGGTCATCAGTACGCCCATCGAAAACGCGCTCTGGTATGTCGGCATGAATGTGACCAAGGCGCCTTTTAATAATGTGAAAGTGCGCCAGGCGCTGGCCTACGCCCTGCCGTACGACAAGATCATGGACTCGGCCATGTACAAGCGCGCCACCAAGATGTGGGATTCGGGCGCAGCCAAAGCCAAAAGCACCGAATGGCCGCAAGCGCATGCTTATAAGCAGGATCTGGTGAAGGCCAAGGCGTTGATGAAGGAGGCCGGAGCAGAGGCGGGTTTTGAGACCACGCTGTCATTTGATTTGGGCAGCGGCACCGTGTCTGAACCAGCTTGTATTTTGATTGCCGAAGCGCTGGCGCAAATCGGCATCAAGGTCACCATCAACAAGGTGCCGGGCGCTAACTGGCGCGCGGCGTTGCTCAAGAAAGATATGCCGCTGATCCTCAACCGTTTTGGCGGCTGGCTCAACTATCCCGAGTATTTTTTCTTCTGGTGCTACCACGGTCAGAACGCCGTATTCAATACCATGAGTTATCAAAATCCGGAGATGGACAAACTCATCGAGGCGGCGCGCTTCGACACTGACCCAAAAAAATACGCGGCCGATGTGAAAGGCTTTATCGATATCGCCTTTGCCGATGTGCCGCGCGTGCCACTCGGGCAGCCCAACATGGACGTGGCGATGCAGAAGAACATCATGGGCTATCAATATTGGTTTCATCTTCAGCCCGACTACCGGCAGCTTTACAAGGCGTGATAGGCCAATGAGCGGCAATGAGATCGAAGTCTTTGTCGACGCTTGGTGCGCGTGGCAGGGCGTGGTCATTGCGCCCGCGTCACGGGCGGGGGTGATCGGGAATCTGCAACGTATCGCGGATATGGCGGCGTTGTTGAACCAGTTTGTGCTGGATGCAAGCATTGAATCCGCGCCGAGGTTTGAACCCTGATGGTCTACAGCGCCCTCGAAACTTCTGCTCGCGTGCGCAGCGGCGAACTGACTGCGGTAAACGCCGTAAGCCAGGCGCTGCAGCGTATAGACAAGCTGGACAAGCACATTAACGCCTTCACGCTGGTGCTGCGCGAGCGCGCGCTGCGCGAGGCTAGTGCGCTGGATGCGGCGCGCGCCAAGGGCGCCACGCTAGGCGCGCTCGCCGGGGCGCCGTTCGCGGTAAAAAACTTGTTCGATATCGAGGGCGAAGTGACGCTGGCCGGTTCGCGCATCAACCGCGACAATGCGCCCGCTGCCGCTGATGCCACACTCATCAGGCGCTTGCGCCAGGCGGGCGCGGTGCTGGTCGGTGCGCTCAACATGGATGAATACGCCTATGGTTTCACCACAGAAAATTCGCACTACGGGGCGACGCACAACCCACACGACATCACGCGCATTGCGGGCGGCTCTTCCGGCGGGTCGGCTGCTGCGGTGGCCGCCGGCATGGCGCCGTTTACTTTGGGATCGGATACCAATGGCTCGATACGCGTGCCGGCATCGCTGTGCGGCGTGTTCGGATTAAAGCCGACTTATGGACGCCTCACACGCAGCGGCAGTTATCTTTTCGCCGCCAGTTTTGACCATCTCGGTGCGTTTGCGCGCAACACCGCCGATCTGGCCACCGTTTACGATTTGATGCAAGGCCCCGACGCCAGCGACTTTGCCTGCGCACAACGCCAAATCGAAGCGACGGCGCCGCTGCTGCACGCCGGCGCGCAAGGGCTGCGTATCGCCATCGCCGGCGGCTATTTCGAGGAGCACGCCGACGCCGATGCGCTTGACGCCGTGCAACGCGCCGCTGCCGCCTTGGGCGCCAGCAAGCGCGTCACCGTTCCCGAAGCGGCGCGCGCTCGCGCGGCAGCGTTCATCATCACCGCCATCGAAGGCGCAAACCTGCACCGCGACAATTTGCTCAAGCGCGCGCAGGATTTCGATCCGCTCACGCGCGAGCGTTTTTTCGCCGGCCTGATTGCGCCCGCTTCCTGGTACCTCCAGGCGCAACGATTTCGCGCCTGGTACCGGCGCGAGACGCTCAAACTGTTTGCAGACGTGGATGTGATCATTGCGCCCAGCACGCCGGTCACGGCGACGCGCATCGGGCAGGACACGCTGACGCTTAACGGTATTGAGCTTGCTCTGCGACCGAGTCTGGGACTGTTGACTCAGCCGCTTTCTTTCATCGGCCTGCCCATCACCTCCGCTCCGGTAGTGCGCGCGCACGCCATGCCTATCGGCGTGCAGATCATCGCGGCGCCGTGGCGCGAAGACCTTTCGCTGCGCGTGGCGGCGGCATTGGAACAGCTCGGGGTGGTGGCGGCGCCCGTGGCCAAGGCGCTAAGCTGATGCTTGACATCAATCTTCCCGGCGTGCTGGCGGAGGTGAATGCCGCTTTCCAACGCTACGAAAACGCGCTGGTGAACAACGACGTGGCGGTGCTCGACGAGTTATTTCTCGACAGTCCGCATACGCTGCGTTACGGCGCAACAGAAAATCTTTACGGTTACGTCGCCATCAAAGAATTTCGCGCCAAGCGCTCTGCCGCGGGGCTGGCGCGCACGTTGCACCAAACCCTCATCACCACCTATGGCTGCGATTTCGCCACAGTCAATACGCTGTTCAAACGCAACGCCTCGCATAAAACCGGACGCCAAAGCCAGACCTGGGTGCGTACCGAGCAGGGCTGGCGCATTGTCTGCGCCCACATCAGTTTGATCGACGCGGAGAGCACACTATGATGCGCGTCATTGCGTTGCGCCTGCTGGGCGCATTGCCCAACCTTATCGGCGTAGTCATCGTGACCTTCCTGCTCACGCGTGCGCTGCCGGGCGATCCGGCGGCATTCTTCGCGGGCGCTGCTGCAACGCAGGAAGCGGTGGAACAGGTGCGCGAAAAGCTGGGCCTGAACCGCAGCATGCCCGAGCAGTTTTGGGCCTATGTGCGCGACCTGGCGCACGGCAAGCTGGGCGAGTCGCTCACCACCGGCCAACCGGTGGTGACGGAGCTGCTGGCGCGCCTGCCTGCTTCGGTCGAGCTGACGCTGTGCGGGCTGCTGTTTGCGACCCTCATCGCGTTACCGCTGGGCGTGCTCGCGGCGACACGTCCTGGTTCATGGATCGATCACCTGTGCCGCATCGTGACCACGGCGGGGGTGTCGCTGCCGACGTTTTTTACCGGCCTGTTGCTGGCGTATATTTTCTATTACCTGCTCGGCTGGTCGCCCGCGCCGCTGGGGCGGCTCGATCCGGTGTTTTCGCCGCCCGCACAAATCAGCGGCATGTATCTGCTCGATAGCCTGATCGCTGGCGACCTCGAGCTGTTCGCCGCCAGTTTCAAGCAGCTCATCCTGCCCGCTGTGACTCTGGGCCTTTTCGTGCTCGCACCGCTGGCGCGCATGACGCGCGCTTCGATGCTGGGCGTGCTGTCGTCGGACTTCATCCGCACCGCGCGCGCCAGCGGCTTACGCGCATCGACCGTGCTTTACACCTACGCGCTGCGCAACGCGCTGCTGCCGGTGGTGACGACGCTGGGCATGGTGTTCTCCTTTCTGCTCGGCTCCAACGTGCTGGTGGAAAAAGTTTTCGCCTGGCCCGGCATCGGCTCCTACGCCATCGAATCGCTCACCGCCTCCGACTACGCGCCCATTCAGGGCTTTGTGCTCACCATGGGCGTGCTGTACGTGTTGCTTAATCTGGCCATCGATGTGGTGTACGGATTGATTGACCCGCGTGTGAGTTTGGAGGCTTGATGAAAATGCAAAGACGCGCGCAGCGCGAAAGCTCCGCCGCCCCTAACGTAGGGTGCGCTTGCGCACCATTTCCATTGAACATTGGTGCGCAAGCGCACCCTACGGCACCCGTGAAAAAGAGCATGTTTTCTCCCTGGTCGCCTAATTGGAATTTTCTCTAAGCATGTCCGCAACGCTTAAACACCTGCGTTACGTTCTCAGCGAAAACCTCGTCACCGGCGCTGCGGCTTTGCTGTTTTTTTTGTTCGTGCTTACCGCCTTGTTCGGCCCGTGGATGGCGCCTTACGATGCGCTCGCCAGCGACACCGCGCACGCGCTTGAGGCGCCTTCGCGCGCGCATTGGTTCGGCACCGATTCACTCGGACGCGACATTCTGTCGCGCATCATCGTCGCCACGCGCCTTGACTTTGGCATCGCCATCGGCGCGGTGGCGCTGTCGTTCGCCATCGGCATCACGCTCGGTCTGGCGGCTGGGTTTTTTGGTGGCTGGTGGGATCGCATTGTGACGCGCATGTCCGACACCATCATGGCGTTTCCGCTGTTTGTGCTGGCAATGGGTATTGTCGCCGCTCTGGGCAACACGGTGGAAAATATTGTTTACGCCACCGCAATCATCAATCTGCCGTTTTATGTGCGCGTGGCGCGCGCCGAGGCCAACGTGCGGCGCAATGCCGGTTTTGTTGAAGCGGCGCGCCTTGCGGGCAACACCGACATACGCATTCTTGCACTGCATATTTTCCCCAACATCCTGCCGCCCGCCATGGTGCAGGTGTCGCTTAACATGGGCTGGGCGATTCTCAATGCCGCCGGGCTGTCGTTCATCGGCCTGGGCGTGCGCCCGCCGACGCCGGAGTGGGGCATCATGGTTGCCGAGGGGGCGACCTACATTATTTCGGGCGAATGGTGGGTGGCGTTGTTCCCCGGCGCGGTGCTGATGCTGGCGGTGTTCTGCTTCAACTTGCTAGGCGACGGACTGCGCGATTTGATCGATCCGAGGAGGCGCACATGATCGCTGCCGCCGGTGTGCAGGTCCCGTTGCTCGAAGTGAAAAACTTTTCACTCGAATTTCGCACCCGCTCCGGCACGGTCAGCGCGTTGCAAAATGTTTCTCTGGCGCTGCAAAAAGGCGAGACCGTCGGCCTGGTGGGGGAAAGCGGGTCGGGCAAGTCGGTGCTGGCCTATGCGCTGCTCGGCATTTCGGATCGCGCCGCCAAGGTGACCTCGGGCACGGCGTTGTTCGGCGGCCTTGATCTGCTCAAGGCGAGCGAAAGCGATCTTGCCGCGATTCGCGGGCGCGAAGCGTCGATGATTTTTCAGAATCCTCGTACTGCGTTAAATCCGATACGCAAGATCGGCAAACAAATTGAAGATGTGCTGCGGCGTCACTCCACCGTCCCGTCTGCCGACCTGAAGGCGCGCGCCGTCGAAGCGTTGCGTCAGGTGAACATTCCCGACCCAGAGCGGCGCTATCACGCTTATCCTTTCGAGCTTTCCGGCGGCATGTGCCAGCGCGTGATGATTGCGCTGGCGCTGGCGTGCGAGCCTGCGCTGCTGATCGCCGATGAGCCGACCACCGGGCTAGATGTCACCACCCAGGCAGGCATCATGGACCTCATCGCCGCGCTGGCCGCAAAACACCACATGGCCACGCTGCTCATCACCCACGATCTCGGTCTGGCTGCGGATTATTGCGACCATATCGTCGTCATGCACGCCGGTCATGTGGTCGAAGCCGCGCCCACGCGCGAGCTGTTCGCGCAGCCGCGCCATCCCTACAGCGCACGCCTCATAGGCAGCACGCCATCAGGCAATGTGCGGCTTGAGCAATTGCAGGCAATCCCCGGCAGTCTTCCCGATTCGCGTAGAAGCGATTTACCGCCGTGCCGCTTTCGCGCGCGCTGCGAGCGCGCCAGCGCCGCATGCGACGCTGCGCTGCCCGCGCTGCTGCCTGATGCGCGCGGTCACGCGGCGGCGTGCTGGCATCCGCTTTCCACATTGAGCGAGGTGGCATGATGCGGCCATTGATCGACATCGTCGGCGTATCAAAACACTATACGGTGAAATCCGACGGAAAACCCGGCGTGCTGCACGCCGTGGATAACGTCAGTCTGCGCATCCATGCCGGCGAAAGTGTCGGCCTGGTGGGCGAATCGGGCTGCGGTAAATCCACGCTGGCGCGCCTGCTCGCGCGCCTTATCGACCCCAGCGACGGCGCCATCGTATACCGCGAGCACGACATCGGCGCGCTACCCGCCAAGGAATTCGCGCGCCGCCCGGAACGCGCGCGCATCCAGATGGTGTTCCAGGACCCCACCGATAGTCTCAATCCGCGCTATAGCGCCTACGACACCATTGCCGAGCCGATCAAACTGCTGACCGCCATGCCAACCTCGGCACGGCGCGCGCGCGTCCATACGCTGGCCGAACAGGTGGGGCTGCCACTGGAGCTGCTGGCGCGCTTTCCACACCAACTTTCTGGCGGGCAAAAAGCGCGCGTCGGCATTGCGCGTGCGCTAGCGTGCGATCCCGAGCTGTTGATTCTCGATGAGCCGACTTCGGCGCTCGATGTTTCGGTACAGGCCATCATCTTGCAACTGCTCGATCAACTGCGGCGCGAGCGCGGGCTTGCTTATCTTTTTGTATCGCACGATCTCAATGTAGTGCGCTTGCTGTGCGAGCGCGTGCTGGTCATGTATCTGGGCAAGGTGGTCGAGTCCGGCCCGGTGGAAGCAGTGTTTCGCGCGCCGCATCATCCCTACACCCAGGCGTTGGTGTCGGCGATTCCGGGGCGTGGGCGCGCTAGTGAAGGCGCAGATACTGGCGCACTGCCTGGCGGACGTATCCGCTTGAGCGGCGAAGTGCGCAGCCCCATAGACCCCTCACCCAGCGTATGCCGCTTCTACGGCCGCTGCCCGCAGGGAGTAGCGCGTTGCGGCAGCGAAATGCCCGCGTTGCGCACGCTGGCGGGCGAGCGCGCGGCGGCGTGTCATTTTGCCTCTTGAGATTTCTCTAACTTGTGACAGCCCCACCCTCACCTCAGCCCTCCCGCCCAAGCGGGAGAGGGGGTTTTCTCCCTCTCCACCGGAACGGGGGAGAGGGTCGGGGTGAGGGGGTGGTGGAGTCAAGAAACTGTCGCGAATTAGGAAACGCTCAATAAACCTTTCAATTGATTAATCGACCATGAAACCTTCAAGCACCCGCCAAAAATCGCCGCGCAAACCCAGTACAAAAAATACTGCCCCTGCCACCGGCGGCGCGACGCACAATCTTTCCGCGCGCGTCTATGACGAAGTGAAACGCGAGATTTTTGATTTCCATCTGCTGCCCGGTGATCGTTTTACCGAAAGCGAAGTAGCCGAGCGCATGCAGGTTTCGCGTACACCGGTGCGCGAGGCGCTATACCGGCTGGAGCGTGAAGGTTATCTGCAAGTGATGTTCCGTAGCGGCTGGCGCGTGCGGCCATTCGATTTCCTGCAATTTGAAGATCTATACGATGTACGCGTAGTGCTTGAGCTTGCCGCAGTGCGCAAGCTGTGCGATCTGGAGGATCAGTCCGCGTTGACTGCCTTGAAGGCCGCCTGGCTGGTTCCTGCGGGTGAACGCCGCGCCGAGCGCCGCGAAGTCGCACAGCTCGACGAAGATTTCCACGCCGCCTTGATTGCCGCAACCGGCAATGCTGAAATGTCGCGCATTCATCACGACATCACCGAGCGCATCCGCATCATCCGGCGGCTCGATTTTACCCAGGCGGCGCGCATCGACGCCACCTATCAGGAGCACGGCAAGATTTTGCGCGCCATCTTGCAGCGCAAGACCGAGCACGCGCAACTGCTGCTGCGCAGCCACATCGAATCGAGCAAAGCCGAGGTGCGTAAAATCACCTTGCATATGCTGCACACCGCGCGCAAAGACGTAGCTTAGGCTGGGCATTTGTCTGTATCCTTAAGCTACCAGTAAGTGCTGGTAACCCACGGCTCATCTCAAAATTCCCATGCAAAACTCCGCACATAAGCCTTTGACCTTTCGCGTTCGCGCCGAACTCTTTTCGCAATTGGCCAGCATGGAAACGGCTGGTCTGCCGCCTGATAAGGCGCTCGCATTGTTGCGCGCAACCAGCCCGGCCCAGGCGCGCATTGAGGCCATGCGCAAGCTGCTCGCACGCGGCGGCGAGATCGCCATTGCCGGTGAAAAAAGCGGACTGTTTACCCGACTGGAAGCAAAATTGATTCACGTTGCAACCAGCGCCGGCAGCCCGGCGCGCACTTATCGGCGTCTGGCTGACTATTACACGCAACGTGCGCTGCAAACGGCGACCATGAAGTCGCGCCTGGCCTTGCCGTTTTTTGTACTCGTTGCCGCGCTCTTCATTCAACCCTTGCCCGGTCTGGTTGGCGGCACGCTCAGTTTCGCGGGCTATCTGCTACAAATCCTGCGCCCACTGGTGCTGCTCGGCATTCTGGTCTATGTGTTTTTACAGTTACCCCACTGGCTGCGCAAGCGTTCCGCGCAGCCCTCCAACAATACATCCACGTCCTTTGATGCGCTGCTGCTGCACATTCCGTTATTCGGCGCGATGAACGTACGGCGCAATGTGCGCGATTTTTTTGAAAGTTTGGCGCTCATGCTCGAAGCAGGCATGTCGATGCTGGAAGCTCTGCCGAACGCGCTCGACACCATAGAAAACACCGCGATCAAACATGAGTTTGCCGACATCCAGCCCAGGATAGAACAGGGCGCGACGCTGGCGCAGGCGATTTCTCGCTTGTCGTATCTCGGCAATTCACAAGTCGTCGCCTTCGTTGAAACCGGCGAAGCCAGCGGCACGCTGCCGGAAATGCTGGCGCGTCATGCGGCGATGGAAACCAGCGCCATCAATTCTTTTCAACAGCAAGTTGCCGACTGGGCGCCGCGCGTGATCTATGGCCTCATCATGCTGTGGATGGCCTACGGCCTGCTCACAGGCGGAGGATTCATGCCGCGTGTGCCCAAAGATTTGTGATTAACTGTAAACAGTTTCCCTGAAACGCGCCTGGATGCGTTCCACTTCGGTGCGGTTACGCGCCAGCGCTTCGACGCAATCGCGGTCGAGTTTTTTCCGCATAACTCCAGCAGGGTGGCGAATGCCTTGTCGTTGTCCCAGGCTTCTTTGTAGGGGCGGCGGCTGGTAAGCGCATCGAACACGTCGGCCACCGCGATGATTCTGGCTTCGATGGGAATCGCGTCACCTTTCAGCCCTTGCGGATAGCCGCTGCCGTTTACCGCTTCGTGGTGCGAATACACCAGATTGCGCAGCACATCCACGTACCGCAAACTTTCCAGACCGAAATTGTGCAGCATGGCGTCAATGATTTCACGGCCTTTAACTACATGGGTTTTCATGACGCTGAATTCGTCAGCATCGAGCTTACCTGCCTTGAGCAGGATATTGTCGGGGATGCTTATTTTTCCGATGTCGTGCAGCACCGAGAACAGAAAAATATGCTCGACCACTTCATCGCTTAAGCAATACTTGCCGGCCACTTCTTTCGCAATCAGCCTGGCGAAATTGGACATGCGGTCGAGATGCGAGCCGGTCTCGAAATCGCGCTGATGCACCATGCTGAGCGCAGTCTCGATCGACGCCACCAGGGTGCGGATGCTGGCCAGTTCGTTGGCGACGAGCAGCGAGATCAGGTGGCCGAAGATATCGAGGTGTTGCAGCACATCTTCGCTCAGTACGTCTTTCTGATAGGAATTGAAAAACACGAAGCCGATGAATCTGCCGTTGAGATAGCTGGGAATGGTGTAACTGGAGCCATAACCCTGAGCGCCGATACGCTTGGTGTGTTCCTGCGTACCCGCGGCGAAAATATCCAGATCGTTGACCACGCGCGGTTTGTTTTTTTCCAGAATTTCCATCAAAGAACTGGCTTCGCTCAACTTGATGCCGTAGCGCAATAACGGCTTATCGCCGCCGCTGCTGTCCATGTAAGTTCTCAACAAATCCAGCTTGGCGTCGTACACGGCGACCGCAACGCGGTCAATGAAAGGAAGGCGCTGTTTCAGCAGGTCGTGCACAGCGACCAGCTTGTCTGAAGTAGCGCTGGCGTCGTTCAATACGGCCAGCAGATTGACATGCTCAAACATGGGGCTCGAATTTCATCTGTGTAAAGGTAATTTAACGATAGATAAAAAAACAATTCTACCGCTGAAGCGTGGTTCCTGTAGCTTTGATTGATTAGCCCCTGTTCTCATTTGAATGTTAAAGATTTACGCACAACTGCTATGCGGGCATAGCATAAGGCAGCGGCAGCAGTTTCAACACCGGCCCATCGGGCGTCTTCCAGTGCAATTCACCGCCTTGAATACTCTCAATTTGAGCGACCACCAGTAAATCAAATCCGCCTTCGGGTGACGGCGCGGCGTTGGCGATTTCTCCTGCCGCCTGATCGACGAATTGCGCGCTGAAAACCTTGTCGCCCGGCTGGGGCATGGTGACGCCGTCAAGATGCGCCAGCGCCATGCGGCGCTTGAGTATGCCGCGATACTGGGTGCGCGCCACGATTTCCTGCCCTGGATAGCAGCCTTTTTTGAAGTTCACGCCGCCGGTCAGTTCATAGTTGGCCATCTGCGGGACAAAGGCTTCCTGGGTGGCGGGGAGCACTTGCACTATGCCGGCTTGAATGTCGAGCCAATCCCACAGCGCGCCGCCGGTTTTGACGCAGCTCTCGGACAACGCATCCCACACAGCGCGCATTTCTTCGGGCGCGCCGATGATCTGGAAGCGTTTGCCTTCAAGACGCATCACGCGCACAGCAGCGCCGTGCCAGGCGCTCATCGGCTGCGCGGGCGCCTGGCCGAAGTGTTTGCGGATGCCGGCTTGCGCGTCCGGCCCGGCCACGCCGATGGTCACCCATTGATCGCTGACATCTTCGAACTTGACCTTGGCGCGCAGTACAAACATGGCGAGGCGTTTTTGTATCGGGGCCAGCAGTGCGGGCGGCAGTTGCAACAGGTATCCTTGCTTGGCTTTCCACATCAGAAAGGTGGCGAGCAGACGGCCCTTAGGCGAGCAATAGCCGTTGCGTTGTACGTTATCATCGGTGAGCGCGGCAACATCGTTGGTGAGTTGACCGTGCAGAAAAGTTTGCGCATCGTCGCCAGCGGCGAGAAGCAAGCCTTGATGGGAAAGGTCGCAAAGCAAAGTGCTGCTGCGCGTGGTGCGTGTAGCGGCGAGTTCGGCTTCGGGATTACCAAAGTGTGCGACGCCGCCATCGGCAAGCGCCGCGCCGCGTTGTTCAAGAAAAGTTTGCCAGTCGTGGTTCATGTAAGAATCTTCGGAAGGTTAAAAACGTTATGCAGGGAAATCTTACACTAGACATCAGCCTCAGACCTTCGCGCCAGCTTGCCGTGCTGCTCATCATCGCGCACGGCTTGGCGCTCGCGGTGGTGTGGCATCTGGCGTTTGCGCTGTGGCTACACATTGCTCTCAAGCTGGCGCTGGCCGTAAGCCTCGTGTATGCGCTGCTGGCGAACGGCTGGTTTGGTTTTGGCGGCTCGCCCGTGGCGTTGCGCATTGAGCCGGCGCGTCAGGCGCATCAGCCTGACGCCATTGAAGTGCGTTTTAAAAATGGTCAAGTGACGCGCGGCCACATAGTCGAAGGCAGCTTTGTCGCACCCTATGTGACGGTGGTGCGCTACCAGCGAGCCAACGCGCGGCGCTGGCACAGGGACAAATTTGTACTGATCTTTCCCGACAGCCTCGATAGCGAAGCCTTTCGCGCGCTGCGCGTGCGGCTCAAGTGGGGCAACGCCGCTGCGCTATAATCACGTTTTGAATTCGCTGTGACGCGGGTTTACCGCGACAGACCATCCCCCCGACCTAATGAATGCACCTTCCCTCGCGCCCCCCCTGCTGAGGCTGCGCGGCCCTGTTGCCCTTTCACCGTTTCGTATTGAGAAGCTGCTCGCGCCATTAAAAGCGGCGCATCCTGAGATCACTGTGCTACGCGCTGAATTCGTGCACTTTGCTTTACTGAAGCGCGCTTTGCGGCCGCAGACGCACGCCGTGCTGGAGAAGCTGCTGACCTACGGCAACGCTGCGAGCGCCGCGCCGCAAGGCGAACTATTCCTGGTGCTGCCGCGCAGCGGCACGATTTCACCGTGGTCGTCCAAGGCCACTGAGATCGCGCGCATTTGCGGGCTGGCGGATGTCACGCGCATCGAGCGTGGCATCGCCTTTCAGGTGGAAACTAAAACAGGCGCCATTTCTGCGGCCGCCGCCGAAGCGGTGCGGCGCTGCATCCACGACCCGATGGTCGAGGCGGTGCACACCAGTTTTGACGCTGCGGGCGAGCTTTTCGTCGCGCAAGCGCCAGCGCCTATTGCGTGGGCGCCGCTGGTAAAGCAAGGCAAGGCTGCGCTAGAGCGCGCCAACCGCGACCTGGGGCTGGCGCTTTCTGCCGACGAGATCGATTATCTGTTCGACTACTTCGCGCGCATCGGGCGCGATCCGAGCGATGTCGAGTTGATGATGTTCGCGCAGGCCAATTCCGAACATTGCCGCCACAAGATTTTTAACGCCACCTGGACAATTGATGGCGTGCAGCAGGATCACAGCCTGTTCGCCATGATACGCAATACCCACCAGCTCGCGCCGCGCGGCACGCTGGTGGCGTATTCGGACAATTCGTCCGTGATACAAGGCGCGAGCATTGAGCGCTTTTATCCGCGCGCCGACGGTGCGTTTTGCTACAGCAGCGATCTGACGCACATACTCATGAAGGTCGAGACGCATAATCATCCCACCGCCATCGCGCCGTGGCCGGGTGCGGCCACCGGCGCAGGCGGCGAAATTCGTGACGAGGGCGCCACCGGAACCGGCGCCAAACCGAAAGCCGGACTGGCAGGATTTTCAGTTTCCAACTTGCGCATTCCCGGCGCGGAGCAGCCGTGGGAAGGCGACTACGGCAAACCCGCGCGCATCGCCTCGGCGCTGGCCATCATGATCGAGGGGCCGCTAGGCGCTGCGGCGTTCAATAACGAATTTGGCCGCCCCAATTTGTGCGGCTATTTCCGCACCTACGAGCAGCAAGCCGAAGGCGTGATGCGCGGCTATCACAAGCCCATCATGCTCGCTGGCGGACTGGGCAACATTGCGGCGCAGCACACGCACAAGAAAGCGATTAAAGCGGGCACGCTGCTGATCCAGTTCGGCGGCCCCGGCATGCGCATCGGCCTGGGCGGCGGTGCGGCGTCGTCGATGACCTCGGGCGCCAATACCGAAGCGCTGGATTTCGATTCGGTGCAGCGCGCCAACGCGGAAATCGAACGCCGCTGTCAGGAAGTGATAGACGCATGTTGGTCCCTCGGGGAAGCCAACCCGATTATGTCGATTCACGATGTCGGCGCGGGGGGAATATCCAACGCGCTGCCCGAGCTGGTTCACGGTGGCGGCGCAGGCGCGCATTTCCAGTTGCGCGCTGTGCCCTCCGAAGAGCCGGGCATGTCGCCCCGAGAAATCTGGTGCAACGAAGCGCAGGAGCGCTACGTGGTGGCGATTTCGCCCGAAGCACTCGCTGAATTCACAAAGATTTGCGAGCGCGAGCGCTGCCCGTTTGCGGTGCTGGGGCGCGCCACGGCGGAACATCAATTAATTGTTGAAGACACGCTG
>JAYWAM010000273.1:0-10848 GCA_043782425.1 Betaproteobacteria bacterium | reverse complement strand
GCGCGAGTTTCACCCACGAATATGGCGACATCGACGAGCGCTTCTACAACAGCGTGGAGTCGGTGCTGGACGAACTGGCCATTCTGTTGCGCGGCGAGGCGCGGTACCTGTATCCGTAGTTCCGTGAGCGCTTGGCGATCGTTGCGCAGATAACCGACGGCATGGGCTGGGGATTCCACGATTTCATCGCTGATGTCGTTGGACAGTTGGAAGAGGATCTGGGCGGCTAGTGACTGGCGTTGCGGTGGATCCGGCCTTCGGCCTTGATCCCACCCTACCTGCTACTTGCGCCGCCAGGTGGTGCCGCCCGCGCTATCTTCGAGGATGATTCCTGCGGCATCGAGTTGCTGACGTATCTGGTCGGCGCGTGCGAAGTCTTTGGCCTTGCGCGCTGCGATGCGTTCGGCGATCAGGGCATCGACATCCATTGCAGTCGCTGTAGCCTGGTGCGTACCCTGCCCCTGAGAAAAGCGCGTGGCGTCTTCCTGAAATAAACCGATGGTCTCCCCCAGCGCCTTGAGCAGGCCTGACATAACGGGTGAGCGTGTGCGATTCACTTCGCTCTTTATATCGTGCAGTACCGCGAAAGCGATTGGCGTGTTGAAGTCGTCATCCAGCGCCGCCTTGAAATCCATCGCGTGGCCGCGCGTCCAGTCGATGCGGGTCGGGGCCGCAGGTGTTTCGCGCAGCGCGGTGTAAAAACCCAGCAAGCTATTGCGCGCATCTTCCAGCGTATCCCAGGTGAAATTGATTTCACTGCGGTAGTGGCCGCGCAACAGAAAGAAACGCACCACTTCGCCGCCTTGCACGGCATCGAGTTTGTTGAGCACTTCGCGCGCAGTGAAGAAATTGCCCAGTGACTTGGACATTTTCTCGTGATCCATGTTGAGAAAAGCCGAGTGCATCCAGTAATTGACAAAGGGATGGCCGAGCACACCTTCGGACTGCGCAATTTCGTTTTCGTGATGCGGAAACTGCAAGTCCCAGCCGCCGCCGTGAATGTCGATACGCTCACCGAGCTCCGCCTTGCACATGGCCGAGCACTCGATGTGCCAGCCGGGTCGGCCCGCGCCGAAGTCCGAATCCCATTTCGGCTCATTCGGCTTGGAGGCTTTCCATAGTACAAAGTCGAGCGGATCGCGCTTGTTGGTATCGACCGCAACGCGTTCTCCGGCGCGCAGATCGTCAAGCGTTTTGCCGGACAATTTTCCATAGCCGGGAAACTGGCGCACCGCGTAATACACATCGCCATTGGGCGCGGGGTAGGCCAGGCCCTTGTCCACCAAGCGCTGGATGATGTTCAGCATGTTGTCGATGTGCCGGGTGGCGCGCGGTTCGAAGTGCGGGTGTTGTAGCTTGAGGCGGTCAAAATCCTCATGCATTGCCGCTATCATGCGCGCGGTCAAGGCGTCTATCGGCTCGTCGTTCTTGTTGGAGCGCTCGATGATGCGGTCATCAATGTCGGTGATATTGCGTGCATAGCTTACATCGTAGCCGCTGGCCTTGAGCCAGCGATACACCATATCGAAAACCGTGAAGGTGCGCGCGTTGCCGATATGAAAGTAGTCGTAAACCGTCAGCCCGCAAACATACATGCGAACTTTGCCGGGTTCGATGGGAACAAAGGTCTCTTTGCGGCGTGATAGAGTGTTGTATAGGGTGAGCATGGTTATAGTTCGATCTTATAATCTCGCACGAAGACGCAAAGTTTTAAACCTGGCATCTACCGCCACACACTGCGCGAGGGACAAATCTGTCAGAATGGAGTGCGAAACTCAGACATCCGGCAAGCGGCAGAGTATAAACATCGGGCATGCCGGACGCAGAAGAGAAAATACGGATAGGGAAATAACATTGTTAAGCGGCGCTGCTTCTTGATAAAATGCGTTTTTCAGAAAATTCAATGAATAATAGCATAATGGATTTGCGAAAATTGCCCTCTACCTCTGCCGTCTACGGCGCGCTAAGTTTTTTTGCCGCCCTGTTTTTCGTCGCTGCGGCCTTCGCCGCCCCGAGCGACGATTTCAATGAGGCGACGCGGCTGTATCAACAAGGCAAGCTCGATGTCGCTCTCGGCAAAGTCAACGGTTTTCTGGGCGCACAACCCAAGGATGCGCAAGGACGTTTTCTCAAGGGCCTGATTCTCACCGAGCAAAAGAAAAGCGATGAGGCGATCCGCATCTTTACCGGTCTGACCGAGGATTATCCCGAGCTGCCCGAACCGTACAACAATCTTGCAGTGCTTTATGCTTCGCAGGGAAATTACGACAAAGCCAAGTCGGCGCTCGAGCTGGCCATACACACTCACCCCAGCTATGCCACTGCGCACGAAAATCTCGGTGATATCTATGCACAACTGGCGCGCCGCGCTTACGACAAAGCGTTGCAACTGGACAAGAACAACACGGCTGCGCAAACGAAATTGTCGATGGTGAAAAATTTGTTCGGCGCGCCAAAATCACTTGCGCCCACAACCCCTACAGCCCTAGCAAGCGGTCCCATCACCAAGACCGAGCCGATCAAGACTGCGGCTGTTAAGCCTCCGCCTGCCGCCGAAGCCCCCGCCAAAGTTGCCCCAGTGGCGTCGCCGGCGCCAGCTCAGCCTGCGGTAAAGGCTCCATCGGCCAATGCTAAGGCGCAAATCACCGCAGCGGTCAATGCCTGGGCAAAAGCCTGGTCGGATAAAGATGTCGCTGCTTATCTGGCAAGCTATGCGGGCAACTTTGAAACACCCAATGGCGAAGCACGCAAACTCTGGGAAGAGCAACGCCGCGAGCGTATTACCAAGCCGAAATCGATCAATGTCAGCGTCAAAATCGTTTCACTCGATGTCAATGTCGACACGGCGCGGGTGACGCTGCGCCAGACTTATCGCTCCGATACACTCAAGGCCAGCAGCACCAAGACGCTGAGCTTGGTGAAATCAGGTGATAGATGGCTGATACACCAAGAGCGCGTTGGCGGGTAAGCGGTGCACATAGGGCCTCAAATGGTCAGATCAACGTGAATAACTTTCAGGCACTTGCGACGCGGCGCAGAATGATTGGGGCCGCGTTTTCACTTTTTGCGGGCGCCTTTCCCGCCGCGCTCGCCCAGGACAAGGCTGTGGCGGCCAGCCCGCTTATCGCCAATGCCGTCGAAGCTTCGCTGGTGCGCACCTTCCAGGAACTGGGCCAGCAAAATCTCAAGCAGGCAATGATAGAGATCGACAGCATGCTCGCCAGGAATCCGAATTTCCGCCTTGGCTATCTCATCAAAGGCGATCTGCTCATGGCCCAGTCGGGCGCGCCGGTGGCGTTTGCCGACAAGCAGGTGGTTGCAGATGCGACGCTGGCGTTTCGTCACGAGGCGCGCGTGCGTCTCGAGCGCTATAGCGACGCCCCGGCGCGCGAAGCCCTGCCCAGCGCCATATGGCGCCTTGATGCAAGCCAAAGCCATGCCCTGCTGGTGGATACCGACAGGCATCGCCTCTTTGTTTTGCGCAACAACAATGGACAGCCTGAACGCGTTGCGGATTTCTATGTCAGCGCCGGCAAAAACGGTATCGACAAGGAACGCGCTGGCGATCAGAAAACGCCCTTGGGCGTGTATCACGTTACATCTACCGTGCCGCGCAACAAGCTTTCCGACTTATACGGCGCGGGCGCCTATCCCATCAGCTATCCTAATGCCTGGGACAAGCTCAATGGCCGCAACGGTTCGGGCATCTGGATTCACGGCACGCCATCAGATACCTATAGCCGTGCGCCGCTTGCCACCGATGGATGCGTGGTGCTGACCAACGACGATTTCGAGCGCCTCGGCCAGTACGTCGATATTGGCAACACACCAGTGGTCATCACATCGAAAATTGATTGGCAGACACCAGAGCGTTGGTCGCTGGAAAAGACCAGCTTTGAAAACGCCGTCGATCAATGGCGCAAGGATTGGGAAAGCCTGAATGTAGAGCGCTATCTGTCTCACTATTCGGCGCGCTTTAGCGCAGAAGGTAAGAGCTTCCAAGCCTGGGCAGAACGCAAGCGCAGTGTGGCGACGCACAAAAAATTTGTTAAAGTCGGCTTGGTTGCGCATTCCGTCTACTCTTTTAAAGGCAACAATGGCAGTGAACCTTTAATGGTGTACACCTACCTGCAAGACTATCGCAGCAACAATCTGAGCAATAAAATGTTGAAGCGTCAATATTGGGCGAAAGAAGCCGGGCGCTGGAAAATTCTCTACGAAGCATCAGCTTCTTAACCGCACGAAAGGAAATATATGACCCGCACTATCCGTCAAATTTTGTTCACCTCATTGACGCTAGCCGCCTTCGCGCCGCTTGGCGCTATGGCGCAAGCCAAGCCAGCAGACGCCGCAACGCCCAAAGCTGCAAGCGAAAAAAAATCCTCCTGTACTCCTATGAAAGACAAACCCATGGTCAAACTGCATACCAATTTTGGCGTCATCACTCTTGCTCTCGACAAAGAAAAAGCGCCGATTTCCACCGCCAATTTCATCAAGTACGTTGAAAGCGGCCACTACAACGGCACGATTTTTCATCGTGTCATCAGCAATTTCATGATCCAGGGCGGCGGCTTCACTAAAGACATGCAGGAAAAACCCACCACCGCCACAATTCAAAATGAGGGCAAGAACGGTCTGAAGAACGACCTCTACACCATCGCCATGGCGCGCAGGCCCGATCCGCATTCGGCCTCGGCGCAGTTTTTCATTAACGTAAAAAACAACGATATGCTCAACGCCCCCGGACAGGATGGCTGGGGCTATGCGGTATTCGGCAAGGTAACCGAAGGCATGGACGTGGTCGACAAGATCAAGGCCGTCGCCACCGGCAATAAAGGCATGCATCAGAATGTGCCGAACGATCCAGTGACCATCGAAAAAGCTGAGTGCGTCTGATAAGTCCAGCGCTCACTGTCCGTAACTTATTTACTGCCTGGTCTCCCCTCTCCCCACATGGGAGAGGGTGAACGCCGATGCCCCACACTCTCTTCATCTCAGACTTGCACCTGTGCGCAAGCAGGCCGAACATCAATGAACTGTTCTTCGATTTTCTCAAGAACACTGCCTCACAGGCCCAAGCCCTTTATATCCTCGGCGATTTGTTCGATTACTGGATCGGCGACGATGACATGGATGGCGGGCTGAACGGCGCAGCCGTTTCGGCTCTCGCCGCGCTCGCAGACGGCGGCACAAAAATCTATTTCATGCACGGCAACCGCGATTTTCTCATTGGCGGTAAATTTGCATCTCAGGCGCGCTTGACCCTGCTGCTCGATCCCACGCTAGTTACGCTCTATGACAGACCTACGCTGTTGATGCACGGTGATACACTATGCACCGATGACGTGGATTATCAGCGTTTCCGCACGCAAGTTCGCGAGCCAAAATGGCAAGAAAAATTTCTCGATAAGCCGCTACATGAACGCCGCGCAGAAGTTGAAATGCTGCGTCAGCGCAGCGAAGAGGCAAAACAATCGAAATCCATAGTCATCATGGATGTCACCCCGGACACAGTGGAAAAAACGCTGCGCGAGCATGGCTATCCACAATTGATTCATGGCCATACGCATCGACCTGCCAAGCATATTCATGCCATGAACGACAAGACGTGCGAGCGCTGGGTGCTACCAGACTGGTATACCACTGGGGGGTATATTTACGCGGATCGAAACGGCCTGGAAATCGTGAACTTTGCGCCGCGCTAAGCTGGCACTCAAAATATGAAGGGTTACACCAAGCTCAGTTTTTTACGCATCGTCGGCGCACCAGTCCATGCGCACTGGTCGGCTCTGGTTGTCGCGGGCGGGTTGCTGGCTGGTTCGATCAAGGAGCCCTTTTCGGCCTTGACGATCATCTGCTCATACTTCGGCGTCATTCTTCTGCACGAGAGCGGGCATGCCTACTTCGCGCAGCGCTTGGGTTGCCGACCGATCAACATCTACCTGAGCTTTATTCACGGCGTGTGCGAGTACCAAGCCCCCGACAGCTTCAAAGATGAATGCATCATTGCGTGGGGTGGTGTTTCGGCTCAGCTCGTGGTCGCAATCCCGCTAATCGTGCTTGCTCAAACCACATCGCTCTCCGAGTTGCCTATCTTGGGGATACTCATGGTTTTTCTTGGTTACATCAACATCTTGATAGCCATTGTTAACCTCGCGCCAGCGAAGGGTCTCGATGGCGCCATTGCCTGGCGTCTCATCCCGCTGCTCATCAAGCAGCGCAGGCGTAAGACGGCATCCAAGAAAATCGCCAAAGGTCATATTCGCCGTGTTAAATGACGCTAGCAGCCCTGTTGCACTAATGCGCGTTTCGGTTCTGCTCTTAGGCATCATCGGCTGCCTGCTATTCACTGCGGCGTTCGTCGTTTCCCTCCTCAGCCCAGGTTTCGTTGAACAAATCGCGAAGGATTTGATCCGCTACCAAGTGGAGAAAAAGGTGCACGAAAAACTCGCTTCACTTGACGCCAACTTTCTCGTCAAGAAGGCCGAGCGCTTCGCCAAAGGCCACGCCGACGAAATTGCGCTTGCCAAGAGCCAGCTCGCAGAACAACTTCCTGCGCGTATCGCAGATGTGATCGCCGAAATGCGCAATCTCGACTGCGAGTGCCGAAACAAAATCGAGAGCAGCATTCGTGAAGGGTTTGAGTGGCGCATCGCAAACGCATCGCAGTTGCAGGCGCGGCTGACGACACTGATCCGAAGCAAGTACATGGAAACCGCCGCGCATCTCACGCGCGAGTTTCGTATCTTTACCGCGACCAATGCCCTGGTCTTTGGCCTGCTTATTCTGGCTGTGCTGCTAAAGCGCCAGGCCGGATTGCTGCTATTACCGTCGGCAATTGTTCTGTTGGCGGCTGCGACTATCACCGCCTATCTTTACCTATTCAAGCAGAACTGGCTGCATACCCTGGTGTTCAATGATTACGTCGGGTTTGCATATGTAGGCTACCTGGCAGTCGTATTTGCATTCCTGTGCGATATCATTTTCAATCGTGGCCGGATCACAGCCAGATTGCTGAGCCGCCTGCTCGAAACGCTTGGTAGCGGAATCCAAGTGCTTCCATGCTGAACAGGCTACGGATCAATTTCAAATAACCCGCGATGGTTGCAATCTATCAACAATATTGATCCCCGAGAAATCGAATGATGGGTTGCCCCCATCCTTCACTTGCTGAAAACTAATCGCCCGCAATCGCCATGCGTTCGACCAGAATCGAGCCGGTTTGGCGCGATCCCTGCACCAGGACATCGTTGCCGACCGCGACGATGTCTTTATAGACTTGTTTCAGATTACCGGCGATGGTGACTTCTTCTACGGGGAAACGGATTTCTCCGCCTTCCACCCAGAACCCGACCGCGCCGCGCGAGTAATCACCGGTGACATTGTTGACGCCTTGTCCCATCAATTCTGTGACCAGCAGGCCGCGATCCATTTTTCGTAACAGACCGGCAAAGTCGAGAGCGCCCGGCGTGACGATCAGGTTGTGATTACCGCCCGCGTTGCCGGTGGTCTGCATACCCAGCTTGCGCGCTGAATAACTACTGAGAAAATAGCCGCAAACTTTTCCTTCATGCACCACATCGCGCCGCCGGGTGGCGACGCCCTCTGCATCGAAGAAACTGCTGGCCAGCGCGCTGAGAAGATGCGGCTCTTCACGGATGGTGACCTGCGATGAGAAAACCGGCTGACCCAGGCTATCGACCAGAAAGCTCGCCTTGCGATAAAGACTGGAACCGCTCACCGCGCCGACAAAATGGCCGATCAAACCGGATGCCATGATGGGGTCAAATAGCACCGCGCTTTCGCAGGTGGGGATGCGTTTTGCTCCCAGGCGCGCGATGCAGCGTTCTCCGGCTTTGCGCCCGACGCTTTCCGCCGTTTCCAATCCGCTGGCGCCGCACGCCGTGGTGTACCAGTAGTCGCGTTGCATGCTGCCTTCGCCCCCGGCGATGACTGCCGCGCTGATGCTGGCGCGCGAAGTCTGATAACCGCCTGCGAAGCCATTGCTGTTGGCGTAAATGAACTGCGATTCATGACTGGAGACCGACGCGCCTTCGGAATTATTGATGCGCTTGTCGACGGCGAAAGCCGCCGCCTCGGTTTCCTGCGCAATGGCGATGGCCTCATCAACTTCGAGTACCCACGGCTCGTTGAGATGCAAATCCGCGAAGGGTTCCTGCGCCAGCAGCGCGCTGTCGGCCAGGCCGGCGAACGGGTCTTCGGCGGTATATCTGGCGATGGCGCATGCTGCGGCGACAGTGCGCTCTACGGCGTCACGCGACAAGTCTGACGTGCTGGCGTTACCGCGTTTCTGACCGAAATACACCGTCACCGACAAACCCTTGTCGCGGTTGTACTCTATGGTCTCGACTTCACGCATGCGCACGGTGACGGTCTGGCCGACCGATGCGGAAACTTCGACATCCGCTGCACTTGCGCCGAGCTTGCGCGCGTGGCTAAGAGTCAGATCGGCAAGCCGTCTGAGTTCTGCATCGGAAATGCTGATGCGCTGTGCTGCCTGGGGATTACTGACTAGGGTGCTTGCCACGGTAGAAAGAAAGAAGTTGAAGGAGAATCGGGTATGATGTTGGCGCTCGGGAAACTACCCGCGAATTATTGAGTATTCCCTAATTTGTGACAGTCCCACCCTCACCCCAGCCCTCTCCCGCCCAAGCGGGAGAGGGAGTTTTCTCCCTCTCCACCGGAACGGGGGAGAGGGCCGGGGTGAGGGGGTGGGGGTGGTGGAGCCAAGAAACTGTCGTGCATTAGGAAACACTCAAAATAGTGTAAAAACGCTCACCAACAACATGTCAGACGCCGATTTTATCAGCAAAAGCCGCAAGAAACGCGACATGCTCGGATTGCAGGCCGTGGGCGAGCAGCTTATTGAACTGGGCCACGATCAACTGAAGCGCATCGAGCTCCCCGAAACATTGCGCGACGCCATCCTCGATGCCAAAAGCATTGCCGAGCACCCCAGCAAGCACGGCGCCTTAAAACGCCAGCGCCAGTATGTCGGCAGGTTGATGCGCGATGTCGAGGTTGCGCCTATTGTCGAGCAGTTGAATGCCTTGCAAGGCCTGTCGCGCAAGCACACCGCACTGCTGCATTTGACCGAGCAATGGCGCGAGCGGCTGATAAAGGACGAGAATGAGACTGCGGCATTTGCGCTGGACTTTCCTTCCGCGCCGCTTGCCAGAATACGCGAACTCATCGTTGCGATCCACGCCGAGCGCGCACAGCAAAAACCGCCCAAGCATTTTCGTGAGCTGTATCACATCATCAATGCCTTGATTCTGGAAAAAGTGCGCCAGTAACCATGAGCGACGACTTCGACGCAGCAAAAATCGGACTGGTCAGCATCAGTGATCGCGCCTCCAAGGGCGTTTATCAGGACGAAGGTATTCCCGCTCTGCGCGCTTGGCTGAGCACAGCGTTGAAAAATCCGCTCACCTTTATCGAGCGCGTCATTCCCGACGAACAGCCGCTGATTGAAGCCACGCTCAAGGCGCTGGTGGACGAGGAGGGTTGCAACCTGGTGCTGACCACCGGCGGCACCGGCCCCGCGCCGCGCGATGTGACTCCCGACGCCACGCTGGCGGTGGCGCAGCGCGTCATGGATGGTTTTGGCGAACGCATGCGTCAGATCAGCCTGCGTTTTGTCGCCACGGCCATTCTGTCGCGCCAGGTGGCGGTGATTCGCGCACAAACACTCATCATCAATCTTCCCGGCCAGCCCAAGGCCATCAAGGAAACGCTTGAAGGCTTGAAGGATAGTGCGGGAGGCGCGCTCGAAACCGGCATATTCGCGGCAGTGCCCTACTGTATTGACCTCATCGGCGGCCCGTATCTTGAAACTCACGACGCCATCATCAAAGCCTTCCGTCCCAAATCCGCACTACGCACGCCGAGAACTTTATGAGCCAAGCACTGCAACAACTTGAATTGATCACCGGCCCCGAACCCAAGGGAAGCGTCATCTGGATGCATGGTCTGGGCGCAGATGGCTGGGACTTCGTGCCTATCGTCAAAGAACTCGACCTGCCCGATGATCTGCCATTACGTTTTATTTTTCCCCACGCGCCGCTACGCGCGGTCACGCTCAACAATGGCCAGGTGATGCGCGCCTGGTACGACATCGCCATGATGGAGTTGCAGCGCTTGTCCGATGAGAAGGGCATACGCGAATCACAGCGCCAGATCGAGGCATTGCTGGCGCGCGAAAAAGCGCGCGGCATGGCGGCGGACAAAATCGTGCTGGCGGGGTTTTCGCAAGGCGGTGCCATTGCCTTGCAGACCGGCTTGCGTCATGCCGAACCGCTGGCGGGCATCCTCGCGCTTTCCACCTATCTTCCTCTGGCGGACAGCTTGGCGGCTGAGGGCAGCAGCACGAATAAAGCTATCCCGATTTTCATGGCGCACGGCACGCAAGACCCGATAATTCCTCTCGCGCTAGCCGAGGCATCGCGCGATACCCTGAAGTCAAACGGCTACACTGTGCGCTGGAACGACTATCCCATGCCGCATTCGGTGTGCATGGAAGAAGTCGTCGCCGTGGGCGAGTGGCTGCGCGCGCGATTCAAGAGCCGTATCCTGCTTTCTTGAAAGGGTCGAAGAAGTGGCAGCGCGTAGGGCGGGCCTTGCTTTGCTCTCGCTACTCTCTATAATCGACACGTTGTTTGCCGCAGTTTTCTATTAACCCTGGAGGACAAATGGAAAGAAGAAAGTTTCTCAAAGCAGCAGGAGCAGGTCTTGCCGTAGGCGCAGCCACGGGATCGACGCTGAGTCCGGCGCAGAGCGCGGCACTGCCGACGATCAAATGGCGCCTCGCCTCAAGCTTTCCCAAGA
>JAYWAM010000272.1:0-4098 GCA_043782425.1 Betaproteobacteria bacterium | reverse complement strand
ACGCGGTTAACAATATTCATCTTCCAGCGTGGGCACAAAAACGTGCCCACCCTACTCGTCAAAAAAATAGCATCGAAGCGCGACGCCGCTTGCATGGAACGGTCAAGGTTTGCGCCTTTCTCGCACGGCCTCTAGTTTAGCGCAAAGCAGCGCCGCGCCATCGAGTACGCTGGGTGAATGGCGACCGATGCTTTTTGAATCGATCAGAATTAAATTATTGCCTGCGGTGGCGCGCAGGCTGGGAAATTTACGCCACAGTTCAAGTTCCAACCCGTTCTCTTCCTCGCTGCCCATCGGAGTTGTCACTATAGCTTCCGGATCGGCCTTCACCACCGCTTCGATATCTACAGTGGGAACTAACAGCCTCGAATCGCTAAAAATATTTCTTCCGCCACACAGGCGGATCACGTCGCTGATCAACTGCTCGCCATTAATGGTGAGCAGCGGCTTTCCCCATACCTGGTAAAAAAGCGTAACCGGCGGCCTGGCGGAATAGCGTTCACGCAGTTTATCCAGGCGGGTGCTGTAGTCGAGCGCAGCTTTGTGCGCCTGCGCCTCAGTCCCCGCCAATTGTCCCAGGCGAAGCAACGCGTCGGCAATGTCCGTCAGCTTGCGCGGCTCGAGATGAAAAATGGGAATGTCCAGGGTGTGCAATATGTCCAACTGCTTTTGCGCAGTGCCTTGCAACCATACGACGATAAGGTCCGGTTTGAGGCTGACGATGCGTTCCATGTCGAGCGCAGCGCTATCGCCGACACGCGGTATTTTCTTGGCTGCTTCTGGATAGTCGGCATATTCGACCGTGGCGACGATACGCTCTCCCGCCCCTACCGCATAAAGTGTTTCGGTGATAGGCGGCGAAAGGCTGATGATGCGCCTCGCGGGAGATTTAAGAGCCAGCGTCTGTCCGCTATCGTCAACGACGCGAATCTCCGCCAACGCTGTCGTGCAGAGCAGCGTTAACGCTACGCCGATGGAAACAAAAAGTTTCCGTGCTGGCGCGCTGCGATTAAAAGTTGTCAAAGCGCTATGCCTTGAAGAGGGGACATTATTGAAAATTGAGTGGTTAATTTTTGGGTCCTTCCAGCGGCGGGTTCCCGACACAGTTCTCATGTTTATTGATTTCTCCCTCGCCCCGCTTGCGGGGAGAGGGCGGGGTGAGGGGAGTAGAAATTGGCACGGCGATTCCAAAAGTTATCAACCGAAACGAGAATACACTTTGCAATAATTAAGCACTGAAGAAAACCGATGCTGCGCTTGAGATTTTTCGACACTTGCAAGCCCCTCACCCCGGCCCTCTCCCCGCAAGCGGGGCGAGGGGGTACAGAGAGTGACCGAGCGTAGCCTAAATTCTCACCTCACTACAACTCCACGCCTTTCTGCGCGCGAATACCGGCGTCGTAGGCGTGCTTGACGGCTTTGATGTCGCTGACGGTGTCGCCAATTTCAATGATCTGCGGCGGCGCGCCGCGACCGGTGATGACCACATGCTGCATAGGGGGGCGCGCCTTCAAGTCGGCTATCACTTGCGCCACGTCAAGATAGCCGCACTTGAGCGCGATGTTCAGCTCGTCAAGCAAAACCAGGCCGATTGCTGGATTGCTGAGCAGTGCTTTGGCTTTGTTCCAGCCGACTTGCGCCTTGGCGATGTCACGCTCGCGGTCTTGCGTTTCCCAGGTATAGCCCTCTCCCACGATATGGAATTCCACCTCATCCGAAAAGCGGCGGAAGAACTGTTCATCGCCGGTTGGAATTGCGCCCTTGATGAATTGCACCACACCCACCTTCATGCCATTGCCCAGCGCGCGCGCAACCATGCCAAAGCCCGAACTGCTCTTGCCCTTGCCGTTGCCGGTGATGACGACGATGACGCCCTGGTCGCGCTGCGCCTGCGCCATCTTGTTATCGACCACCTCTTTTTGGCGCTGCATGCGTGCTTTGTGTCGTTCGTTCAGTGCGCTGCCTTCTTGCTTGTCTGTCATTGCTGCTCTCCCTATGTGGCAACAAAAAAACACTTCTCGTTGATCTTAAATTGCGCCACCGGATAACCGAATGCAAGCAACAAGGCGGCTTCATTCATAACTTCATTGATAGGCCCGCTATCCACCGCACCCCCTTCGTGGAACAGCATGGCATGGGTGGCATAACGAAACGCCAGATTCAGATCGTGAACTGAAAAAATGACCGCCTTTGCGCGCTCGCGCGCGAGGCCTGCCAGATGCGCCAGCACCGTTATCTGGTGGCGCAGGTCCAGGTGTACAAGCGGCTCATCGAGCAACAACAGCGGCGCATCCTGGACGAGCAACGCGGCGATGGCGGCGCGCTGGCGCTCGCCGCCGGAGAGCGTGGTGATGTCGCGTTGCGCCAAGCCTGCAAGGTCGACGGCGTGCAACGCAGCCAGCGCCACGCGGTGATCGCTTGCACTCTCCCACGCCCAGCGCGACAGATGCGGGTGACGCCCCATGAGGACAATGTCCAGCACTGTGGCGCTGAAAGCGTCATGAATATTTTGCGGCAGAAACGCGCGCGCGCGCGCCGCTTCAATACCAGACCATTGTTCGAGCGGCCGTCCGGAAAATCGAATGGCGCCACTTTCTGCCTTGCGCAAACCTGCCAGGGTATTCAGAAATTGTGATTTACCGACACCATTGGCGCCGAGTATGCACCACACCTCTCCGGCATTCACGTTCATGGTGAGATTGCGTATCAAGGTGCGTTGACCGACGCGCAGGGTCAAGGCGCTTGCCGCGAATAGTGGAGGCTCGCCCTTCATGTCCGCGAGCTGCGCAGCAAAAGAAACAGAAAGGCCGGCACACCCAGCAAGGCAGTAATCACGCCCACCGGCAACTGTTGCGGCGCAAAGGCTACGCGCGCCACGGTATCGGCCAGCAGCAACAGCGTGCCGCCCGCTAGAGCACAGGCCGGCAGGAGCACGCGCTGATCGTTGCCGATCACCAGCCGTAGCGCATGCGGAACGATCAGCCCGATGAAGCCCACCGTGCCTGCGGTGGTCACCGCCAGCGCTGTTGCTATCGACGCCACTACAAAGATCATGCGTCTCACGCGCACCACGCGCACCCCCAGTGTGTGCGCCAGCGCCTGGCCGCGTAGCATAACGTTAAGCTCGCGCGCCAGCGGATAGATCAGCACGCTGATGATGGGCAAGCCGATCAACGCGGGAATATAGGAATCAGCGCCACTCAAGTCTCCCATCAGCCAGAACAATATGCCGCGCAGCTTGGCTTCCGGCGCGATAGTGAGAATGATGGTAATCATTGCCGACCAGCCCGACGCCAGGATCACGCCGGTCAACAACAAGCGCGGCGATGCATCGGACACACTTGAAACCTGAAGACGGGCGAGGTCACGCTTGGCGAATGCGAACACCAAGACCACAGTCAACAGCGCCCCGCCAAAAGCGCCCAGATTGACAAACAGCGCGCCAGCGCCAAACAACATAACACCCAGTGCGCCCACTGCCGCGCCGCCCGACAAGCCGAGGATATATGGGTCAGCCAGCGGGTTGCGCAGTAGCACTTGCATCAACGCACCTGCCAGGGCGAGCAGGCCGCCCGTCGCAAAAGCAGATAACGCGCGCGGCAGACGCAGTTGGTGGATAACCTCGGACGCAGCGCTGTCTTGCGGATAAAACAGCAGACGCACAACATCCGCAGCAGGTATCGGACTGCTGCCCATAGACAGCGCGATAACCAGCGCAGCAAGCGCCGCACCGGCCAGCACCAGCCAGATGCGCACGGCGCGCGTCATGCTGTTTTTTGGTGCGGTCATTTCTGTTGATCCCATTTTCAAATCAAATATGCATTGCAACTCCCTCTCCCCGTTTTTTGGGGAGAGGGTTGGGGTGAGGGGTGGTTGATGATTGAGTTTTTCAAGGCATGAGGTCCATGGGTAGGGTCACTTCACTAAATTGTAAATCGTCGTGTTATGCAGTTACCCCTCACCCTAACCCTCTCCCCGAAAACGGGGAGAGGGGATGACTTACTTGTTGAAATGAATTGAAATCGGAGCGCATATCGGTGTGCAATGAATAACCAGATTCACTTCCCCGGTGTCCATTTCACGTTCACGAAAACATTG
>JAYWAM010000271.1:0-4113 GCA_043782425.1 Betaproteobacteria bacterium | reverse complement strand
CCATGAGGAGAAACCTTCGAATTCCAAAAAGCACTCATCTATCGAATAGACCTCTTGAAGCGGGCAGAATTGAGCGGCGACGCTCATCATGCGCGCGCTCATATCCGCATACAGCGCGTAATTCGAGGACATGCCTAATAGCCCTCGCCGTTCTAGGTGGCGAATTCCAAACCAAGGCTCCCCCATGCGAATACCCATGTCCTTCGCTTGCTGGCTGCGCGATACAGCACAGCCGTCATTGTTGGACAGTATGACGACAGGCCGGTTTTCAAGCGCCGGGTTAAACACTCGCTCGCATGAAACGTAGAAATTGTTACCGTCGACCAATGCAAAAACGGATTTAGAGCGCATGAATGGCATTGGTGACGACTCCCCAAATAACAAAGTCCATACCCTCCTTCATTTCGATGGCGGCATAGTCTGTGTTTTCAGAAACAAGCCACCCTTTTCCATCGTCGAGTTTCAAGCGTTTAACAACAAGCTCCCCATTGATAGCCGCAATAACAATGCGCCCGTTCGTTGGCGTTATTGAGCGATCCACGACCAATAAATCATTATCGAAAATTCCCGCGCCCGTCATTGAGTCGCCATTCACTCGCACGAAAAATGTAGCTTCCTTGTGTCGAACCAGGTGCTCGTTAAGGTCGAGGCTGCGTTCAACATAGTTGTCGCCGGGCGACGGGAAACCGGCCGCCACTTTGGATAAATAAAGGGGCCTTTCCAAAGGCAAGGAGGGTTCGAACCTAATAACCTCGATTACATTCGCCAGGACCGCAGCACTGTTTTTTAGCCGGTCTATGACCGATACAGGCAAGCGGATGACACGAGTCGGTTCAGCGCGTTTACGGCCCTGTCCAAGCCGTTTTCCGCCATGGGTGAAAGTCATATGATTGGCACTTGATTATTGTTACAGGAATCAAGATAGCATGATGTTAGATGTTATGTCACGCCGCGCTGAGGAAATCCCGCGCTACTAATTTTTGTCGAGCGATCTTCGGTGAATCGATGTCGTATTTGGTTGCATGAAATGATCTAATGACGTTATTATTAACCATAAAAAACAATATGCTGTCGGAAATAATTTGTGTTTATACGACATTTACTAATGTTTATTGGTCACGCCGTGTCGTATATATTACGTTGAACTAAACCGCTCTCGCGGTGGTCACCCCGTATCCACCGAGCATCCTCTCTTCATCGCACCGTTTCCCCTGCTGCAATTGACGTAGAAATCTCCGATCCTTAGATCACGGGGGATGTCCCCGGTTCGATCAAGGAGACGAAGATGACGACACTACGCCAACGAATGGATGACGCCATGGTGTTGCGCGGATTTGCGCTACGCACGCGCGAGAGTTACCTGGCTGCGGTCAGCGCACTGGCAAAACATTATCACCGCACGCCGGATTCGCTGACTGCGGAAGAGGTGCAGGCCTGGCTCCTGCATTTGATCGTCGAGCGGCGGCTGGCTTACGCCAGCGTGAACCAGATGAACAGCGCCTGCCGCTTCCTGTTTGAGAAGGTGCTGCGGCGAGCGGCGGTCAGGTTCGACATTCCCATGGCGAAGACACCCAAGTCATTGCCGCGCATCCTGTCGCGGGAAGAAGTGTCGCGCCTGTTTTCTGTCGCCGCCAACTTGCGCGCACGCACCCTCTTGATGACCACCTATGCCGCAGGACTGCGCGTCTCCGAAGTGTGCGCCCTTGCCCTGGCAGACATTGAGAGCGCACCCGACCGGATGTGCCTCAAGGTACGCCAAGGCAAAGGCGGCCGTGATCGGTATACGATGCTCTCGCCTGCCTTGCTTGCCACCTTGCGCGAGTATTGGCGCGCTCACCACCCCGCCACCTGGCTGTTCCCCAACCCCACGCGCACCGGGCCGATCGATCCCCAGACGGCGCAGCGCATATATTGCGCGGCACGTGATCGTGCCGGCCTGGGGCGGCTTGGCGGCATTCACACCTTGCGCCACTGTTTCGCCACTCACCTTTTGGAATCCGGGGTCGATATCCATACCATTCAGCGCCTGCTCGGTCATGGACATATATCGACCACCATGCGCTACTTCCATCTGGCGCAGCCATCGCTGACCGGCGCTACTTCGCCGCTGGAGTGGCTCGATACGGTGCTGCGTTAGCCGCGCCCATGGCGAATGGTGTGGGCCTGGCCGATATTTTGCGCAGCCACGGCCAGTCCTATCTCGCGACGCATCCATTGTCCGCCGTCCAGGGGCGTGCGTGGCGGGCTATTGTCGCCTGCCGCACGCCCGCACTGGGCGGACATGTCGAATGTTGTGATCACTGTGGCGTGATTCGCTATCTGTACCACTCCTGCAGGAACCGGCATTGCCCGCAGTGCCAGACACGGGCCAAGGAGGCGTGGGTAGCGCTGCGACGGCGGGAACTGTTGCCGGTGCCGTATTTCCATTTGGTGTTCACCTTGCCGCACGCGATCAATGGGCTGGCGAACGGCGATTCGCGCACGCTCTATGCGCTGCTGTTTGCGGCTGCCGCAAACACGCTCAACGATTTCGCGGCTAATCCGCGCTGGCTGGGCGGGACACCGAGCTTTACGCTGGTGTTGCATACCTGGAAGCAAGACCTTGGCCGGCATCTGCATGTGCATGCCCTGGTGGCTGGTGGAGCGCTGACGGCGGATGGCGAATGGGTGAGCCCGAGACGCGGCTTTCTGTTTCCGGTGCGCGCACTCTCCAGCGTGTTTCGCGGCAAGTTTCTCGCTGCCCTCGATGCGGCGCGCGGCCGGCTACGGCACGCTGCCGCGCAGAGCGATCTGGCGTGGCGCAATCTGTTGGTGGCTTTGTACCGTCATGACTGGGTGGTCTATGCCAAGCAACCGCTGGGCGGCCCGGCACAGGTGCTGGAGTATCTCGGCCGTTACACGCACCGGGTGGCGATCTGCAACGAGCGCATCCTCGGCATGGACGGGAATGTCGTGCGCTTCCGGGTACGCGATTCCGGAAACGCGCACCGTAAGCGGATGGTGTGCCTAAGCGCTGACGAGTTCATTGGCCGCTTTCTGTTGCATGTGCTGCCGAATGGCTTCAAGCGTATCCGCCACTACGGCCTGTTGGGCTCGGCGCACAAGGCGGCCAATCTTGCCGCCGCGCGTGCCGCGTTGGCGGTGCCAGCGCCCGACCCGGTGGTGCTGGAGTCGGTGGAAGGGTTCATGCGGCGGGTGGCGAGCATCGAGTGGTGGGGTTGTCCGCACTGCCGTGAAGGGCGATTCGGGGTGGTGGCGGTCATCCCGCCGGTAGAACGAAGTCCGCCACCTCGGGGGCCGCCGTGAGGCGTTTTTCTCTCCGGTTTCGCGTCAGTCCGCGGTGGGGTGTTTGCACCCACCAGGGACGCGCTCGTCCGGGTGGGCTGAAGAGGCCTTCAATGCATCCATCCGGGTGGGTTTTTACGCTGCATGGGCGTATCCAGCACAGCCGGATCGCTCACTTCCTCCTCACCCAACGCCTTCGCTTCATGACAGCTGGTTGACTTCCTCTCCAGCAGCCTTACAATCCCCATAACTACCGACTGCCCCGCGCTTCAGTCCAACAAGGTTTATCCGCCGCCAATAAATGCGGGGCTCTTGCGGGATTGGCTGGGGCGGCGGATAAACGCTATTCGTTAGGCCCTCTACTCCTATCACTTTCGGCCTATGTCTTTTGGCATATTTACCTCGCATCGTCTTTCGCAGATAGTGGTCAATAAATCATGTAAAAAGGCAGTTGTTGCCACTATTTTATTTCTGAAGAGAGGTGATCATGAAAACAGCAACCAATATCCAAGCTACTGTAAAGCTCAGCGGTTTTCCCAAAGACAAAAGTGGATTCTCAGTATTCAAAAATCTCGTACGTCAAGCGGAAACTCTAAAACAATTCCATCCACGCGATATCAAGACAGCGTCGCGAGTCTCTCATATGCGAAGCGGTCAAATCAGTTCCTTTCTTATCCCCCTTGGTTTCTTTCTGCTTCTGGCGAAAGCCATTCCGGCTCACGCAGATCCTACTTGTATCCATGAGGACAAGACTACTTGGAGGTTCTGCTGCGACGAGCAAGACCCGCCTGAGCTAAGAAAACACTGCGAGCAAAACAAGCGAAAACC
>JAYWAM010000270.1:0-28576 GCA_043782425.1 Betaproteobacteria bacterium | reverse complement strand
TCCGGGTCTTCGACGAAGGCGATGACGCTGCCGCCAAACTTCATTGGGCCTGCTTCGCGCGTGACTTTGCCGCCGCGTTTTTTTACTTCTTCGCAGGCGCGCCAGGCGTCTTGCACCGCCACGGCGATATGGCCGAAGCCGTTGCCCAGGTCGTAGGATTTGGTATCCCAGTTGTGGGTCAGTTCGATCACCGCCTGCTCGGATTCGTCGGCGTAACCGACAAACGCGAGGGTAAATTTTCCGTCTGGATAATCCTTGCGGCGCAGTAGTTTCATGCCGAGCACTTCGGTGTAGAAGGCGATGGATTTGTCCAGGTTGCCGACGCGAATCATGGTGTGCAGTAGTCTCATGGCGTGTCCTCAAAATGCGCGGTATAGGTGGTCTCTGGCGTCAAGCTCGTCGCGCAAGGCGCGATAGTTGGGGCACATGCGCTCCACTTCCTGCCAGAAAGCCGGGGAATGATTCATGTGGCGCAGGTGCGCCAATTCGTGACATACCACGTAATCGACGACCTCAGTGCGTGCCTTCATCAAGCGCCACGAAAGCCGCACTTCGCGGCTCGAGTTGCAGCTCCCCCAGCGGCCCAGCGCGTTGGAAATAAACACGCGCGGCGGCGTCAAAGCGTGCAGGCGCGAAAACAGGAACGCGCGCTGCGCCAGATGCGCCAGCGCCTCGCGCCGGAACCAGGCAATGACCTTTTTGGCTATCATCTCCGCACTGCGATCCGCAACGGCGATGAGCAAACGATCGGTGAGCATTTCCACACTGTCGCGCCCTGAGGGCGTGATGAACTCAAGCGGGATGTCGCGTCCCAGATAAGGAATGGTGGCGCCATGTTCCCAGCGCATCGGCGTGGTGCGGCGCGGCGCCCACTCGGCAATTTTCTTCAGCACCCATTTGTGGTTTTCACTGAGCATTTTTTCAATGTCCGGCAACGGCATTGACAACGACGCCGACACCGCCAGACCGCGATGATCGACGCGCAGGCTGATGCCGCGACGACCACGCTTGCGAATCAGCAGGTAGGAAACGCTGTGACCTGCCAGCGCAATGCAACGCTCAACCGGAGGAAGGGCGGCGGCGGGAAGGTTATTGCGTTGCATATAGGTGTGGCGAAATGCGCGCCATTTCTGCTTCTATCCAGCGCTCGACTTCGGCATTCACTTCCGCAGCGGCGCGGCCTTTGGTTTCGATGAGCGGGCCAAAGCGCACCTGTATCGTGCCGGGAAATTTCAGGAACGCATAACGCCCCCACACTTCGCCGGCGTTGTGCGCCACCGGAAGAATAGAGGTTCCGGTCGCGGTGGCGAGCAAGGCGCCGCCCAGGCCGTAGCGCTTGCGCGCACCGGGCGCGACGCGCGTGCCTTCCGGAAAAATCTCCACCCAGGTTCCCTCTGCCAGTCTTGCCTTGCCTTGCTCGACGATTTGATCGCGCGCTTTTTTGCCGTTCGAGCGGTCAATGGAAATCGCGTGCAATACCCACAAACACCAGCCAATGATCGGCAGCCACAGCAGCTCGCGCTTGATAATCCAGCCCGAAGGCGGAAGGCGGTGCAGCAGGTAAAGCGTTTCCCACGCTGACTGGTGTTTTGACATGACGACCACCGGATAGGCGGGGATGTGCTCCTCGCCCTGGGCCTGGCTGCGAATGCCGCAGGTCCACGCCACCCAGCGCAATACGCAGCCGCTCCACGCCTGCGCGGCGGCGTACGAGGCGCGGAATCCAAAGAGGCGCGCGGCAAATACCAGCACGCCGAAGAACGGCGTGAAAAGCAATGCGCCGACAACAAAGGCCAACGAGCGCAAAAAAATCATGATGCGATGAGATGTTTGCTCGCTTCCGCGAGATCGGCGAAAACCAAAGTCTTGCGCGGCAGATCGCCTTGCTGCTGTGTCCTTTGCCCTTTGCCGGTCAATACCAGTATCGGTTGGCAACCCATCTTTGCTGCGGCTTCCAGGTCGCGGAATGAATCGCCCACACACGGCACGCCGCTCAAATCAATTTCGAAACGCCGCGCTATCTCCTCAAACATGCCGGTTTTGGGCTTGCGGCAATCGCAGTTTTCAGCAGCGGTATGCGGGCAAAAAAACAAGGCTTCGATGCGCCCGCCGTGCTGAAAGACCAGGCCCATCATCTTGTCGTTGATGGCGTTCAAGACCCCCATGTCAAACAGCCCGCGGCCTATGCCCGACTGGTTGGTCGCCACCACCACGCGATAGCCGTTTTGATTCAAGCGGGCGATAGCTTCAATCGAACCTGGAATCGGTTTCCACTCGGCGGGCGACTTGATGTACTGGTCGCTGTCGTAGTTGATAACGCCGTCGCGGTCGAGAATGATGAGTTTCATATGGGTGCCCATATCAAGCAGCCAGTTTGGAAATATCGGCGACGCGGTTCATCAGGCCGCCAAGCTGCGTTAACAGCGCCAGTCGATTTTGCCGCACCTTCTCGTCTTCTGCATTGACCAGCACTTTCTCGAAAAAGGCATCGACGGCGCTGCGAATTCCCGCCAGGTCCTTGAGCGCTGCCGCGTAATCCTGCTGGGCAATATGGCCCTCGACGCGCGGCGCGAGGCTGCTGATTGCGGCATGAAGCTGCTTCTCTTCTTCCTCGGAAAACAAGGCGGGCGTGACCATTTCACTGCTGCCGGATTTACGCAGAATATTCTGCGTGCGTTTGTTGGCCGCTGCCAGCGCCGCCGCCTCGGGCATGGCGCGGAAGGCGCGCACCGCCTCGATGCGTGGCAACACAGCGGCAATGCGCGTGGGATTGTCATGCAACACGGCTTCAATTTCGTGTGCGTCAAAATCGCGTTCGCGCAGATAGGAGCGCAGGCGTTCGAGTATGAAGGCGTGCACCTCGGGGAGCGTGCTGGGCGCAAGCTTCGCGGCCGGAAATCCTTCGATAGCGGCGCGCAGCAGCTCACCGAGATCAAGCGTGCGCGCCGCATCGCTTTCAATCAGGATGCGCAGCACGCCAAGCGCGGCGCGGCGCAGCGCGAAGGGATCCTTGTCGCCGCTCGGCTGCTGGCCGATGCCGAACAGGCCGGTCAACGTCTCCAGTTTATCGGCTAGCGCCAGTGCGATGCTCACGTCGCCTGAAGGCAGTTGGTCACCGGCGAAGCGCGGCCAGTAGTGCTGCTCGATGGCGCGCACCACAGAGGGTTCTTCGCCATCGCTTTGCGCATAGTACTTGCCCATGATGCCTTGCAGTTCCGGGAACTCGCCCACCATAAGAGTCACCAGGTCGGCCTTGGCGAGCAGCGCGGCGCGGTCGGCGTAGGCCATCCCCAGCGCGCCGCGCGGCAGCATCGCCTGGATGCGCGAGGCCAGCACGCGCAAGCGTTCGATGCGCTCAAGCTGCGTGCCGAGTTTGTTGTGGTAAACGATGGCGCCCAGTTGCGCCACCCGCTCGGCAAGCTTTACCTTCTTGTCGGTTTCAAAAAAGAAGCGCGCGTCGGCGAGCCGCGGGCGCACCACGCGTTGGTTGCCTTGGATAATGTTTGTCGCATCGTCGAGACGCATGTTGCTCACGATGAGGAAGCGATGGGTGATCTGGCTGCCGGACTGTGTAAAAAGCGGAAAATATTTCTGGTTTTGACGCATGGTCAGAATCAGACATTCCTGCGGCACGCTGAGAAATTCGTTGTCAAACGAACCAACATACACTGCCGGGCGCTCGACCAGTGCGGTAACTTCATCCAACAGCGCTGCAAAATCGTCTGGCGCGCCGAGCGAGCATCCGAGGCGCGCGGCGTGCTCGTCCAACTGTTGGCGAATGTTATTTTTGCGAGTCGCAAAATTTGCAATCACCGCGCCGTCTTTTTCAAGGCGGCTTTCATACTCGTCTGCCTCTTTAAGTTCGATCTGCGCTGCACCCTGAAAGCGGTGCCCTTGCGTTATGCGGCGCGCCTGCAAGCCAAGAATAGAAACGGGAACAATTTCACTGCCATGCAAAGCCACCAGCCCGTGCGCGGGGCGCACAAACTGCACGCTCTGGCCGTCAGCGAGCTGATAGCGCATCAGTTTAGGAATGGGCAGGCGCTCAACGGAATCTTTGAGCGCTGCCTGCAAAGCTTCGGCGAGTGTAAGCCCGACAAGCGCTTGGTTGAGGAAAACCGTTTCCTCATTGCCCTCAAGCCTGCGCTCGATTTGCGCTAGCGTCGCGCCTTCTTTCTCCAGGCGTTTTTGCAGCGCAGCGCTAGGCGCGCCCGCAGCGTCGAACGCCACTTTTACCGGCATCAGCTTTTTGCTTTCTTTGCGATCTGCGCCCTTGGCCAGCGCAGGGCTGATGCGCACCGCAAGACGCCGCGGTGTTGCAAACGCCGTAAAACTAAAACCCGGCGCCAGCAGGCTGCGACTTTCCAGGCCGCTGACTATGCCTTGCGCAAACGCATCGCCCAGGCGTTGCAGCGCCCTGGGCGGCAATTCCTCTGTGAGCAGCTCAACCAGCAGCGTGGCGGCGTTCATGCTGCTGGCCTTGCTTTGTCGTTTAGCATCGGAAAACCCAGGCGCTCGCGCGCTTCAAAATAGCTCTGCGCAACGGCGCGCGCCAAATTGCGAATGCGCCCGATGTAGCCGGCGCGCGCCGTGACGGAAATGGCGCCGCGCGCATCGAGCAGGTTGAAAGTGTGCGCCGTCTTGAGCACCATTTCGTAGGCGGGCAAGGCCAACTGCGCCTGCATAAGCTGCTGCGCTTCAGCCTCAAAATCGTTGAAGTGCTGCAGCAGCATCGCCGCGTTGCAATGCTCGAAGTTATAAGCCGATTGCTCGACTTCGTTCTGGTGAAACACATCACCGTAGCTGAGCTGCCGCTTCAGCGCATTTTCTTCCCACTCAGTCCACAGCAGATCAAAAACATTTTCCTTGCCCTGCAAGTACAGCGCAAGACGTTCCAGACCATAGGTGATTTCGCCGGTGGTCGGCTTGCATTCGATGCCGCCCACCTGTTGAAAATAAGTGAACTGCGTGACCTCCATGCCATTGAGCCACACTTCCCAGCCCAGACCCCACGCGCCGAGAGTGGGGTTCTCCCAGTCGTCCTCAACAAAGCGCACGTCGTTCTGTTTCAGATCAAGCCCCAGCGCTTCGAGCGAGCCCAGATACAGATCGAGAATATTCTCAGGCGATGGCTTGAGCACCACCTGGAACTGGTAGTAATGCTGCAAGCGGTTGGGATTTTCGCCGTAGCGCCCATCCTTGGGGCGGCGCGATGGCTGCACATAAGCGGCGCGCCACGGCTCCGGGCCGAGGGCGCGCAGGAAGGTGGCGGTGTGCGATGTGCCAGCACCGACCTCCATGTCATAGGGCTGGAGCAGAGCGCAGCCCTGACGATCCCAATAATTCTGAAGGGTAAGTATGACCTGTTGAAAACTGAGCATGAGGTGTGAAACCGGGAGAATTGCAGTGAAAGCGCGATTTTACTGGTTTCCAGAGAGGCGGGCAAAAAAAGCGCAGGTGGTGCAGTACAGTTATAGGGAAATGCGAACTGCTAAACTTGTTTTCATACGCCACAAAAAGCCCGAGAAAATGAACCCAAACACGCCACCCTACGTCTGGCAAACCCATTTGAATGCCAGCGAAAGCGCTATCGCGCAGTATCATGAATACCTGAATCCCCATTTGCGCGATTTGTTCGTTCATGCGCCGCGCTTGATGTTGGACATCGGCTGCGCCTCCGGCATTTTTGGCGTGTACGTTAAAGAAAAATATCCCGCAGCCAAAGTCGTAGGCATAGAAATCAATCACGCCGCCGCCGCCGTGGCGCGCACCCGGCTCGATCAGGTGCTGGAAGGCAGAATTGAAGACCTCGACTTTGCCTCCGCAGGTATCGCGCCCGGATCAATCGATACCGTGATTGCCGCCGATGTTCTTGAGCATATGTATGACCCGTGGAAGGTGATGGTTGAGCTTAAAAAATACCTCACCCCGGATGCTCAGATTGTCGCCAGCATTCCCAACTCGCGCAATCTCATTCTTGTTGGCGCGCTGATGAGCTACGGCTCCTGGTCATACTCCGATGCGGGCCTGCTGGATATTACCCATATCCGCTTCTTTACCCAGCAGGAGATAATTCTTTTCTTTCAGCAAACCGGCTATCAAGTGAAGAAAATAACGCATCTCCTCGATCCTCAACTGGAAACTGTTCGCCAACAAAATGCCGGCAAGCAGACTATTTCCGTACAGTACGGGCGCATGCAACTTCACGGTCTGACACAAGAAGAACTTTCAGAAATCTGCGCGCGTCAGTTGCTTGTGCTGGCGACGCCTGTGCGAACGCCGTAATGCTCTAGCCGATTGCGGTCTTGTACCTGACCTGGCAATCTACGAGAACCAGAAGCGGGCGCGTTTGATTTCTGCATATCGCCACCTTGTAGGAATAGCAAAGGAGACGGGGCTTACTGAGGCACTCGTGCGCAGCATTATTGAGTCGAGAAAGGATCTCATAAGGGAATCAGTAGTTCCGTCAAGAAACGGCAAAAGACTTTTTACCCTTTCGAAGAACGTAAATTCCCTTCGCGATTATTGGGCGGCGTTCAAGATGATTAACAAAGAGAAATTCTGATGCCACAGATTGCTCCCCTTGATGGCTTTTGGCTTGGCGTAATTGGAGGCGTCATTCCAGAGCTTTACGCACTGTACAACTGCGCCACACATTTCATAAAGAAAGGCCAGCGTGGCTTACATCTTGGTTTTACTGGGCCATCACGATCATGATGATTCTTCTTGGCGGTGGCCGCAAGCAGGAGAGAGGAGGTTCTTGCCTACGCGCGTGTCGTGCGGGCTGAATGAAGCGCAACCTACCAGGCTGCTTTCCGCGCCTACAGGGGTGAGACAGTTGCCGGGTGTAATCAAAACATCAATGATCCAGTTGGGCGGCTAGAGTAGGAATCACCAGCTCACGAAACAGCGCGTTGATTTCCTTGGGAGAGAGCGGTTTCTTGAAATTGAACCACCAGGTCATCACAGACATAAACGTCGTACCCAGAAAATGAATGAAGAGTGCGAACGACGCATCGGAAAAGGCTTTGCGCTTAAAATGCGCGCGCGCCTCGTCCTTCATCAACTGCATGAGTATTTCTTCCATGCGTTGACGCACTATCGTCCAGCCCGATCCGTTCACCAGAGACCGATAAAGTTGCTTGTGGTCATGGACGTGCTCAAACATCGCCAGACTGAAGCCGATCACCTTTTCGTATTTTTTGCCTGCAATAGCGGGCGCCGCCATCTGCGCCTTGCGTAACAAGTCCTGTAGACCCTCTAAGCCTTCGACCAGCAATTCGCTCTTGTCACAAAAATGCGTGTAGAAGGTTGATCGTCCGACGTTGGCGCGATCCAGAATTTCCTGAACCAGGATGGCATCGTAACTTTTCTCGAACATAAGGGAAATCAACGCCTCTTGTAGCGCCTTGCGCGTCTTTCTCCTACGCCGGTCTTCGCTGTTTTTGCGCAACATGCTGTGCTCCTGAATCGCCAATAGTGGACAAAGCATTCTGCGAAGTTCGTTAACGGACAAAGCTGCGTGCGCTGTTCTGGCATACGCATTTTGCGCCCGCTAAACTCTCGACTGAACACATGTCCATTTTGATACTTAAGTTCAGCGGAGGCAAGTTATGTTTGTGGCTATTTTAGTTTTGGTAAGAGATGTGAGGACAATTTGCGCTACACGGTACGCGGCAGGGGCTTTAGTCATGTGTCTGCTATTAACGCCTGTCTGGGCGGATCAAACGCAAGCAGACCTCACCGTCCACGTCAGCGGTTTTGCACACGAACGCGGCCAAGCGCTTGCCAGCTTGTTTCGCGACGGCGACGATATTTTCAGCAAGCCGTATATCCGCCTCGCAGCAAAAATTCAGCAAGGTAAAGCGACATTTGTTTTTCGCAATGTCGTACCCGGAAACTACGCGGTCACCGCCTTTCACGACGAAAACGGCAACAACGATCTGGACCACAACTTTCTGCGCCTTCCTGCCGAGCCCTTGGGTTTTACCAACGGCTTCAAGCTTTCCATGTTTTCCGGGATGCCAAGTTTTGAAAAGTTGCGTTTTGCCTTTATGGCGGACAGCAAGCCGCTGGAGATTTTGTTAAGCAATCCCTGAATAAATGTCGTCCCCGCGAAAGCGGGGAACCATTTTTCTCTCGCAAATGGATTCCCGCTGGAGTCTGTCCTCGAATGACTGCGCGGGGACGGGAATGTCGAGTCAGGACAAGTTGTGAGAGGCCTTAGCTGATTGCCATGTCAGTCACGATACATATGGGAAAAACAGGAGAATTCAAATGCCGGACTTCATTCAACTCACGCAAGTATCCAAGTGGTTCGAGTCACCCGCCGGGCGCTTCTATGCACTGAAGAATATCGACCTCACCATCGGCCAAGGCGAGTATGTCGCGATCGTGGGTAAATCAGGCAGCGGGAAGTCCACGCTCTTGAACATGTTGACAGGTATAGACCATCCTAGCCAAGGCACAGTGACCATCAACGCGAGCCAGATACATAGGCTGGACGAGAGCCGCCTGGCGACGTGGCGCGGCGCCAACATTGGCATAGTTTTTCAATTCTTTCAGCTTATCCCCACGCTAAGTATCACGGAAAATTTACTACTGGCGATGGACTTTGTGAATGTTATTCCAAAGAAAGAGCGCAGACAGCGCGCGGCTATGCTGCTCTCACAGGTGGGCATTGCGCAACATGCGGCGAAACTGCCCGCCGCGCTTTCCGGCGGCGAGCAGCAGCGCGCCGCCATTGCGCGTGCGCTGGCGAACGACGCGCCTATTCTGGTGGCGGACGAGCCGACCGGGAATCTGGACAGCAAGACAGCGCAATCTATTCAGTCGTTGTTCGCGGAGCTGGTCACCAATGGGAAAACCGTCATTGTGGTGACCCATGAAAATTTATCCGCTGCAAAATATGATCGTGTTTTTATGCTCAATGATGGCGTGATCGCCAGCGATACTATTGAGCGTTTCCTAGTTGACGGCAGTTTCTTGGCTCCACCACCCCCTCCCTTGCAGGGCGCGCTGTCCAATGCACTGGACAGCCGTTGCACAGGCGATTGGCATGCCAACCGAAACCCCTGCGCAACCCCCCGTTCCGGTGGAGAGGGAGAAACCCCCTCTCCCGCCTGGGCGGGAGAGGGCAGGGGTGAGGGTGGGGCTGTCGCAAATCAGGGAATACTCGATATGCCTTCGCCATGAACACGACACTTAAGAAAGCACTCAGCGACTTGCTGGCGAATCGCGGGCGTTCGGCATTGGTCGTTTTTGCGTTGGTTATCGGGCTATGGGGCGTGGGATCGATTCTGGTTTCGTATGCCATATTGAAGAACGATCTGAACGAAAATTTCACGCGTACCCTACCTGCCCACGTGATGCTGACAGCAGATAATTTTGATCGCCTGGATTTGGCGGCGTTTAGAAAGCGCGCGGAGATTGAGAGCGCAGAATTTCGCGACCTTTCTATTCAAAGAATCGAGGTGTTCCCGGATCAATGGCTGCCGATGTGGATTTTTGGCGTGGAAAATTTTAGTGACTTTCACCTGGCGCGCATTTATCGCGAATCAGGCAAGCAGACGCCCGATCCAGGAAGCATGCTGGTCGAGCGCAACGGGCAGCTTGTCTCGAATCTGAAAGTCGGTTCGCGCGCGAGGGTTCGCGCCAACGGAAAGATTATTGAAGTGCCCGTTTCCGGTATCAGCTTTGATCCCGCGCAAGCGCCTGCGACGCAGGACGCTTTCATCTACACCTATGTCGATAAAAAAACGTACACCGAAATCACCGGCGAAGCGGTCAACCGGCAATTGATGTTTCGCCTGAAGAACGTCAACAGCAAACAAGACGTCCAGACTGCGACCGATAAGATTCTGGATGATCTTGCGCGCCAGGGCATAAACGTAAAGACGCTAAATATTCCCAAGTTAAACGAGCACCCGCATCAATGGCAGCTCAATACGCTGATCGCCTTGCAAGGGGCCATCGGGCTGCTGGCTTTTCTGATGGGCGCGGTATTGGTTTCACAACTGATGGCGGCGATCCTGGCAAGAGAAGTGCGCCAGATTGGTATTCTCAAAGCCATAGGCGCATCACGCTGGCAAGTGCTGAGAATTTATCTGACAACGGTGCTCCTGTTCGGCGCGCTGTCGAGCGTGATGGCCATTCCCTTATCGGTGTTATCGGGATATGCGTTCGCCCGCTTCACCTCGAAGATACTCAATTTTGAAGTGCTCACCACAACGTTGCCGCTCGCGTTGTATTTAACGCTTATCGCAGCCGGTTTGCTGTTCCCCATCCTCTTGTCTCTCCCAGCCTTGCTGAAGGGCATTAGCGTATCTGTGCTGGACGCGCTTGCCGATTACGGCATACGCCAGGACAGCAACGCTCAAAATACTGCCACGCAACTACCTCTGTCTCTTAGCATGCAGCTTGCATTTCGCAATACCTTGCGACGCAAAGCGCGCCTGGCCATCACGGTCGCCACGATGGCGTTGGGCGTGGCCATTTTCAGTAGCGGCTTCAACGTCAGGCAGACGCTGATAGAGTTTTTGGCGCACACCAGAATTTCCATGAAGCACGATGTGCAGGTGGTGTTCAAAGAGCCGCTTGCCTTGCAGCAAGCATTAGCACCATTCAAGTCTGTCGCCAATGTCAGCCGTATCGAAGCGTGGAATGGCGGTCGCGGGCGTCTGCAAAGCGGGCGGGTCGCGACTGCAAACGGCATCGGCATTGTGGCGCTTCCCTACGATACAGATTTGGTTCAATGGGAAGTCCTGCGCGGGCGCTGGCTACAGGCGTCGAACGAACTCGAAATTGCCATGAATCAACAGGCGGCAGAGGCAATGGGGAACCCCGTGCTAGGCGGGTATTATCCAATAGACATCAAGGGGACGATATTGAACGCCAAGCTGGTTGGCGTCGTCAAGGAATTTGAAGTCGCAAAAATTTACATCGACAAAGACCGCTACGACGCCCTGGTCAACCCCGAGCACTTGATAAACAGTCTGATGTTTGTTGCGGACAACAAAGACTTCGACAAGCTGGTGCGCTTAAAAGCAGACATCGAGAAAGCCATCGCGCCGACTGATTTGAGTATTCTGTACATCATGTCGAAAACGGAGCGCGCAAAAATTATTTACGATCATCTGAACATCATCCTGACGCTGTTCGCTTTGCTGTCGTTGTTGGTGCTGGTGGTGGCAGCCCTCGGCATGGCCTCGGCAACAGGCATTAATGTGATGGAACGAACGCGCGAAATCGGCGTGCTGCGCGCCATCGGCGCGACGCCCAAAATGATTTACGCTTTGTTCGTCACCGAGGGCATGTTGGTGAGTAGCGTCAGTATTCTTGCGGGGTTGCTGCTCGCCTGGCCTTTGAGTATTGTTGCTTCGGCGTTTTTTGGGGATTTAATCCTGGGCATAGGCACGCCGCTCGACTACGCGTTCAGCAATTCCGGTTTGGTAATCACGGTGACGGTGATTCTGATTTTTGGCTGGTTGGCAAGCCGCATTCCCGCGCGCAAAGCCATTGCAGTATCGACGCGCGAGGCGCTGGCTTATGAATGACGTAAAATTATGCGCAGCGAATTGATCACCAAGCTCATGTCTACTTAGTGCCCTTCCCGTGCACTTCATACCCCTGCCAAAGGAGGTAGGTGAAGTCTATCTGCTATTGCACTTGACGTAAAAAGCGTAGAAAATCCGCCAATGTTCCGCCAAACTTATAGGAGAAACGACTCATGTCTCATACGCGGCTTTTTGCCTTTCTTGTCCTCGCAGCGCCATTCTTTTTCCCCGCTTCAGATGCGGCGGCAGCGGAGCCGATAAGCTGCTATCCGCAAGGCATCCGCTCGGCAGGCGAGGTGGGCGACGCGCCTGCCAATTCTAGCTACTTTCGTGCGACTCACATCAATGCGACGCCTCTCGACCGCGCGGAATACACGACCGATGTAACGGTTTGGCGTGTGCGCTGTAGCGAGTTCGGCGATACACCAGTCGTTGCGCTGAAGCTCAAGCCTTTCCGTGTCACAACGCCTTTCGCCACGCAGATCGCGCCGATAATAAGCGTGCGACAGAACGGCCGCGTACTCGGCTCATTGGGCGCGCGCCAGACGGGGAACGATGCACGCATGATTCAGGGTTTTGAAGACGGGTTTCGCTGGAAAGGGTTTTGGTTCCGGCAGTTCACAGAAAGCTATGTCATCGATGAACGCGGCGACGGCGCGGCGCCGTTAGTCCCGAACGCCGGTGTTCAGTTCGACGCAGCGGCGCCATTTGAATTGCTCTTTGGCGAGAATGCGGATAGCCCAGACTATGTCGCCCATGTTCCTGCCGAAAACCAGCCGGGGAACATGACGCTTTCAGTGGACGTGAAAGGCTTCTGGTGGAATCCGCAGCAGCCCGGATGGGGCCTCGGCCTGGATCGCAATGAAGCGGGCATAGTGTTTGCGATATGGAATACCTATGACGAAAACAATCGCCCCATATCGTTCGTGATGCCCAACGGCGCAAGCGCCGGAATTAATCGCGTGAGCGGTGCGGCACACCTGGTCACTGGCCCGTTCTATGGACAACCGTTTGATCCCAAGGCAGTGCATGTCGGCGATCCGGTTGGGAAGTTCACTATCCAGTTTAACGACGACACCACGGGCACATTCGATTGGACTATCGGTGAAAAAAGCGGCAGCACTCCTCTCACTCGCTTCATTACCGGCCCGCGCTGGCGCATTATCGATGGCTTCGTTGATCGTCGCGGCGCATGGTGGAACCCGTCGGAATCGGGCTGGGGACTGGTGATCGACCATGGCGAAAGACCGAACGTCACAAGCGGTGAAATGCCATACATGTTCGCGATATGGTATGTCTACGGCGCGGATGGAAAAATGACATGGTTTGTCGCGCCGGATACACGAAAGGCAGCAATTAGTATTGCTAACCAGCCCTGGATCGGTCCGATATACTGGCCTACAGGTTCCTACTATGGCGCAGCTTATGAGCCTGGTCGCTTTACCCTTGGCGCGCGGGTTGGCACTTTTGAAATGGTCGAAGCGACTGTTTTCTATCATCAGCCCGCCACAGGCGGAAGCTACGGTTACGGCCCTGCCCCGGTCGCTTTCAAATGGACGATCGATGTGGGTGCGGGTACATTCAGCGGCACGAAACAATATATGCCGTTTCGATACTGACGGGACCAGCGCGCAAAGTGTTGGAAACACAACGCCTAATCCGCAGTTGGTTTTGTGCATCTTTAATTTCGAAGATTTGTTTTGTTTTTCTGGCAATGTTGTGCAACGCGATACTTGCAGCGCCCGTTTTCGCCTGGACCGTAAGCGCCACATTCGAAAAGTTTCCGGTCGGCCCCGGCGGCGGCGACCAAAACCTGGGACAGGGGGACGGGCTATACGGCAGCAATAGTCGTATGTCGGTTACGACAAGCTATGCCCACTCTGGAACAAAATCGCTCCAGATATTTCTTCCGGGCGGCACAGAGAATACCTGGCAGAATGAATTTCGCCTGCCGGCAAGCATCACCGATGGGGGCGAGGTGTGGGCGCGGTTTTATGTCTACGTTCCTGCCGATTTCGACTGGACCAGTAATCCCATCATGAAACTTTTTCGCTTTGCCGTGGTGGATGCAGTTGGCGGCGGTGCGGGATTTATATCTATCCTTACGACTCGTCCGTCCAATTATGGCTGCACGGGTAGCCCGGATAACTTTGGGTATATTGTCGGCGGCGCCGAGCTGCTTTCCACCCCCGGCTTTGTCTGCCAAAATCGCAATACGCAGCAAGTAAATTTTTTAACACCAGGCGTATGGCACGCGCTGGAGCTGTACGTGAAAGCGAGTTCTTCAGGGACAGGGATATTCCGCATTTGGCATCAAGGCGAACTTATCTGGGAACATACCGGCTTGAGTAATATTCCCGTTGGGGGCTCAATCTTTTCCGGCAGTGGAAATATCACCGGGCACTTTCTCGGCTGGTGGAATGGCGGCGTGCCAAAGGATCAGTATATTTATTTCGACGACATCGCTTATACCAACACCATCCCCGCGAAGCGTGACGCCAGCGGTAACCCCATGATAGGTTTGGCAGGTGGTGCAAATCCACCTGCGCCAACAGTAACGCTGAGCGCCAGCCCCGCCTCGGTGGCATACAACGCATCATCCACGATCACCTGGTCGTCAAGCAATGCTGCGACGTGTGCGGCATCCGGAGCGTGGAGCGGCGGCAAAGCGCCCTCGGGCGTCGCAACCCTGCCCGCGTTGACGACCGCTGCCGTATACACGCTCACCTGCACCGGCGCAGGTGGCAGCACCAGCCAATCGGCGAACATTACCGTGGCGCCGCCACCACCCCCGCCTGCCACCCAAGCCAACCGCAGTGACATCTGGTACACCGCCGACGAAAGCGGCTGGGGCAATCATGTCTTTGCTTGGTCTCAAACTCATCTTCGAGACACAGTTACCGTGACCTGTGCGCACACCCATCAATCCACCGGACGCTGCGCGATGAAGCCGCGCACCGCGTGATTTCAAACGTTATGCGTTATTTGGAGAGTTATCGTGATTGAAAGAATCTTTCAAGTATCCGAGAGTATTCGATACGTTGCCATCTACAAGCATGGCCTGCTTGAATCAAGGTCGAAGCTGAATACCTCGGACACTAGCAGCCCAGATAGTGATCGTTACGAGGAATTATTGGTCAATCCAACATTACTCAAATTGGCCACGCAACGTGGCAATATTGACTGTGGCGGTCTGGAATTCTTGCTCGTACGATACGGAAACTTTTTCCAATTTGTACTTCCGACGAGTTGGGGGCATGTATCTGTGTGTATAGATAAAAAAGCAGATCCAATTCAGATTGGTGCACATATCCAGGCGCTCATACATGCCTCACTATGACGCATAGCCGGTTCCACGGGTGCCCGGCGCTAACGCGCCGCCGCCCGTGAACCAGAACGCTAGACCTCTTGGAGAAAATTAATGTACGACAAAGAATTTTGGAATGAACGCTATACCAGAGATGAATACTTATATGGAACAGATCCCAATTCATTTCTCGTAGAGAACTTTGGTTTACTTACAGGGCCAGTGCTTTCTCTATCAGAGGGTGAGGGTAGGAACGCTGTGTTCCTCGCCGGGCGTGGATTAAAAGTGCACGGAGTGGATATTTCCGAAGTTGCATTGACTAAGGCGCGAGCTTTAGCGAAGTCAAGAGACGTGGAAATCCAGACAGAAGTAGCTGATCTTTCCAAGTTTGAACCAGAAAAAACTTTCTATGGCTCAGTTATTTCTATTTCTGCTCATCTTCCAAGTGCAATTAGATATAAGCTGTACCCACTGGTCGAGCAATGCTTAAAACCGGGTGGCGTCATGCTTTTAGAGGCATATTCCGAAAGCCAATTGGCTCGAAATACAGGTGGGCCAAAAGACGTAGATTTGCTCATGACAGTTGAAAAATTGAAGCGGGAGTTTTCAAATTTGGAACCGATTCTTATTCGTGAGCTTGAGCGTGAAGTTAGCGAGGGCGAAGGTCATGCAGGTTTAGCCTCGGTTGTACAATTCATAGCGCGAAAAAAGACCTAACGAATAAGGTTAGATAGTGCGTGCGAAGTTCACCACAATCTGAACCGTTTGTTGAACGAGCCCGACCCTGGCTCGCGCCGCCACCCGTGGATGTGGTGCGACTTACGACCATCACGCATCATGTACCGAACTACCTTAATAATCGGTGTTTTAGCTATAGCAGTGTTTTCGTTGATGGTTTTGACTTCCCTGGGAGTTATAGTTTTCCTGGTACGAGCACGGTTTACGATAGAAACTTAACTCGTGGAACCCATTCACTGTATTCGACCAACCCTTGCCCCTGTCCTGCGGGTACCGTTGACGTCTCAACTTGCCCGTATTTCGCAATAAGTTACAAAGATGGTGCTGGTAGGGACCGATCGCTCACTATCCTGGAGCGATATGGCGGTCTTTCTGCGCTTTATTTCTATGTCCAATAAGAAATTAGTGGGCCTGAAGTCGGATTAGCGGTGTCTGGGCCAAGCGTTAGTCGGCGGTGTGATATTGAAGGCTGCGGGCAGCGTGAAGTAAACACACGTTGCGTTAGATTTGTATGACGTTATTCTATTTATGTTAATTAGGAGACTGCGAATATGCGTAATTTCAAACCTTCTATGTTCATAACATTAGCTGTCTTTATGTCATCGGTTAATGCACTGGCTGATGGCTGGACGACCCCGGGAAAGGTCACGTACATAAATGTTGGGAAAACCGGAGTCTACTTTATACTGAGCACGGCCAACAACTGCGCAGCCGGTAATGGGGGCGGCCAGTACTATGTCAGTTGGGCTGATAATCCTGGGGCTAAGCAGATATATGCTGCGCTTCTGACTGCGTTTGAAACAGGCGCCGCTGCAAGCGGCGCCCAAAATCTTGTGGCCGTGTTTTACACTTGCACTGGTCTGGGGGGGACACCTGGGGGAGCTGATGTTCAGTGGCTGGACATGCGCTAAAGGTTATATGCAGCAACGTGGATGGAATAACCATAGCGTTTCCACCAATGAACCTGCGCGCACCGAGCAACATGCTATTTCTACACGCCCCGAATTTGATTTGCGCAGTGGCAATTTAAAGTTTGGTAGATCCGAGCGTTCGGCCTTGATCCGCCCTACATTTTTTTGTGGTGTAGTAGCCTTTGAAGTAAATACTTGCGCTATGCATGACATGGAGTGCCCGCGTTGGTCGGCGCCGATTGTTGACTTGGTACTTGTGTGAATCTGCTTATGGGTATAAATAGTTTCAACTTAATCTAAACCGCTGAAAGGGATTAGGGTTAAGGAGGTAGGGCACAATTTTTTTGAACTGATGTTAATTCATGCTAATGGATACTACGTACCAATATAGGAGAAATGCAATGACCAAGATGCTGAAAATATTGATTTCCGGAGTATTCACGATGTTCTGCTTTACCGCCCATGCCGGTAGTAGTTCTGGACAGATTACTCAAGTAGTAGTTACGGGTGTAGGGGATGCCGTCATTTTTACCGCCGGACCGCATGTTAACAAGCCAGCTTGCAGTACTGTGGGAGACGACTGGTCGATTTCCCTGACCACACCAGGCGGACGAGCAATGTACGCATTGGTACTTTCGGCCCAGGCTCAGCGCTTACCCGTTATCGTGACCGGAAACACGCCCAATAATTGTAGTGCATGGGGTGATCGAGAGACGCCAATTTATATTCAAATGTACCCCTATTGAACCCCCAGGGTATTTCTATAAATAAAATGAAAGTGGCGTGGGGTGGCACAGCGCAGCGTATCCACCAAAAAAGCTTAAGGAAAAGTATCATGCCAAAATCTAGGTCAGCCCGCAGGAGTTGCAACTTGCTCGCCCTGTTGCGCGTAGTGTTGCCGCGTATCATTGTGCTAACGTTTGGCCTCAACGCCGCCCACGCCGCCACACTGTCAATCAGCGCCACTCCCGCTAGTGTTTCTAGTGGCGACGCAACGACCCTCACCTGGTCTTCCACCGGCGCTACGAACTGCGCTGCTTCCGGCGGCTGGTCGGGCGCAAAGGCATCCTCTGGCAGCCAACTTGTCGTCCCCAACAAGGCGACAAACACTTTCATCTTGAATTGCAGCGGGCCTTTGGGCAGCGCAAGCGCCACGGCAATTGTCAGCCTGGATACTTGTCCGAGTACCGCTTCCGCCCCGGCTACACCCTCCGCACCGATGGTCAATCCTTCTGCATGGCCGCTCGAAATATTGAGCTGGCAGCTTGATCGCGCCTATCCGGGCGTATGTTATTCCACACGCATCGGGGTAAAGGGCGGCGCTTATCCGTATACCTTCGCCACACGGCAAGCGCCGAGCGGTATGCGCCTCAATGCGCGTACCGGAGAGGTGATCTGGTTGGCGCCGAATGCAGCCGCACCAGCGCAACGTGTGGAAATAGAGGTGACGGATAGCTTGGGCGCGAAACTAACGACAAGCTGGGATATCGCCGTTACCACACAAGGATTTTATTTTGTGTCCACCAGCGGGAGCGATAGCACCGGAGCGAACGGTTCGCGCGCCAGCCCATGGCGCACCTTGGCTTACGCAAATAATGCACTTCGTAACCACTCACCCTCGGATATTATTTATGTCATGGCGGGGACTTATCCGGTAAATCTGGAAATCGGTGCGCGTAATCAATATAAGTCTCCGTTGGTATGGATGACGTGGCCGGGAGACCGCGTGGTGCTCGACGCGGGCAAGACAGTGGCAATAGGCATTAACACGCGCCCTACGGATCGTGTCCTTTTCCAGGGCTTTGAGTGGCAGAACGCGACAGAGAAGATGTTTTGGCTGCAAGGCACTACGAGCAATATCGTCTGGCGAGGCAATACGATGCATGGAATCGAGTCGGTGGGGAGGAACAATCCGGCATTTATTTTTTCTGAAGATGACAGTACCTTTCGCCCGATTGAAGGCCGTGTGCAATATGATCGCCTGGTCGTGCAAGACAATGTGTTTTACACATTGCGCAATTACGCGGATATTGCGAGCCAGCCGAGCCCAGAACATGGCGCTGCCGCAGTGCTTTACAACGTACAAAACTTTTTGTTTGAGGATAACGAGGTGTTCGACATCGACGGACGCTGCGTGGGCGACAAAGATGACGGCTACTACAACACCTTTCGTCATAATGTGCTCCACAACTGTAGTGCAGGCGGCATACGCCTTGAAAACCAAATCACCCAAGGCCAAATCGAGGTCAACCACAACTTAATGTATGGCATGAATGAAGCCATTGTCATCGGTTGGCAGCCCGGCTACATTCGCGATGTGCGGGTACATCACAATACCATTGTCGACGGTCTTATCCGCTTTCGTGGGGTATTGAATGACCCTCGCAGCGTAAACTTTTTGGTGAGTAACAATTTAATCGTGCGCACCGACGCAGGACGCAATTACAACGCGGACGAACCAGAAGGGCTAGCCGCCCTCAACGCCGGCAAGATAACCATAGACAATAACTTGCTCTGGACCACCGGTGCGTATGTGTTTAGCGGCGACTCTGCGGCACGCGCCGATCTTGCCACCTGGAAAGCATCTGGACATGATCTCAGCAGCCTGTTTGTAAATCCCGGTTTGATTAACTACCGTTTGCCGCCCGGGAGCACCTACCTTGGCCGCTATGGAAGAGATTATTAGCGGCGGAGCGCTATGGTATTGCTATATCTTGTACTTTATTTTCGCTAGAATCGCTTTAGCATTGCGTTTCAGACTTGTTAGTGTCTCTTTATTGACACGTTGTCGTTGGGGGAAGACCGGGAGAGTCCTGCGGGAATTCAATGTATTCGAACAGTTGCCGACTCCTGCCTACCCTCTCTCCCGGCCTCTCTCCCGCTTGCGGGAGAGAGGAGGTGCTTGCTTGCGCGCAATATCGCGCTGCAATACACATGGCTCCCCTCAGCTTGAATCGCACCTGTATAAAGCGCAGCGTACCCGGCAATGGTCGAGCACCTCTTCCAGCCCACTCAAATACCACGATCAGTCTCGCGCCAGCGCATGCGCGCTTGCATCTATTGCCGCTTTCATCTGCTTCCACATGCCGGATTTATCAGCATCCGGCCGGTATTCCGTCGCGGCGTTGAGCGTGTGGTCGATCACTTCTCCTGGATCATGAACGCGACAGACATCGCGCCCGAATGCGATCAACTCCCCGCGCGTTGGCCACGCTTTCTTTTTCGTCAGCGAAAGCGCGGGGAGGTCCTTGGGGATATAAACTGCGGTGCAGACCAGGTCGTACAGCGGCGAAAGCCGGCAATCGTCGGACTCGGGATGCGTGTAAAGCAAGCCAAAATTTTTCAAATGGGCATCGCCATTTTTCAGCACCATGCTCAGCACAAGCGAAGCAAAGAACTCGTTCAGCGACTGCTGTAGCCAGGCGGGCGATACGTTCTGCCTGATGGCCAATGCGACGTTTTCGTATGAGCCTTCGTATTTGCGTTCATTCACCTTGCCCTGAAGCGACACCATATCCTCGAAACCCAGAAAGTCTCCAGATACTTTGTCGATATCAAAGCGTTCGATCACGAGCCGCTTCTTGTCTTCCGATAGCCAGAAGTCAGGCATGGGCAGCCGCAGGTTGCGCGCGATAGACAGGCAATGAAATTCGTTTTCGGTCAGGTGCGGAAAGTCGGCACCGTTGACCTTGACGATGAGGCTCCTGCCGCGCAGGGTGGATTTTTCGCCAATACTTTTTTTGCTGGATGCCGTTTTGCCGGACGTCTTGCGCGCGCGCGTTCTTTTTTTTGCGCTGGCAGCGCCCGCCGCCAGGTCATCTTGCGCCTCAAGCAACACCTTCGGCTGAACGCCGGCGATGCCGGACGCGATGAGGTAGCGATCACAAAGATATTCGAACAGGTCTTTCGATCCCGTGCTGCCGAGGATTTCTTTCAGACTTTCGATGTTGCCTTTATCGGTATCTATCACTCGCGACTGGCTCACGCGTATCCTGCCGATGGCATTGGCGCCGGAAAGTGCGAGTAGCGCCATGTCATCGATGCGCATCGTTTTTGAAAACTTCTCGACGATCCGATGCGCCAGGAAGCCTTCCGGCAAAAAGGTCTGGAAGGCTGGGAGCATCAGCGTTGTCTTGTACGACTCGGCCCGAACCGGCATGGCCAGGGAAATGCTGCGCGCGCCATCGTTGTCTGCCACAACATCGGGCGCATAGCCGAAAACATGCTGGCCATCCTTGGAAAGCAGTCCTGCGTAACCCTGCGTCGTAGCAATATGCAGCGATGCGACGCGTGGAACGCTTGACGCCTTGTTATTCGTTGCCATAGATGTCATTCAGCTCATCCAGAGCCGGGCGGCGTTTCGATGCCGTCTTGACGCTCAGGCCGAGCGCATCGAGCGCGCGCAGCAGGGTATCCAGCTTGGAGCCGCGATCACCGGCCTCCAGGCGCTGATAGGTGCGTAGCGGTATTCCTGCCTGGCGCGCCAAAGCCCCTTGTGTCAGGCTTCGTTTGATGCGGGCAGCTTTAATTTCGGCAATCAGATTCGTGCTGGTCATACGCCTAATATGGCGGTTTTTGTATGTATTGTCAACATATACGCCATATTTGGCGTAGTTTAGCGCCTTGTTATAGATGTCACGGCTTCAAGTCACGCAACTCCTGCTTGATCCAATCGATGAACACCCTGGTTCTCATCGGCAGCAAGCGCGCGTGGGGATAAACGATATTGATCGGCCGGGGCGGCGGCTCGAATTCCTTGAGCACAACTTTTAAACGCTTTTGCTTGATATAGGGCGCGACCTGGTAGGAGATAAACAGGGTGGATAAAACATAGCTTATGTATCAATACACCATGGAAGAGCACCATACTAAAACCAATATAAACCGCTAAAAACCGTAACGCATCTCCATGAACATCCCACGGTTGCGTTTCTGGCCGTCGAACTGCGTATCCGCCGCGCCGAAATATAGTTCAGCGCCGATGGTGGCTTTCAAATGATCGCTGAAGGCGTAAGTCAACAGCGGTCGAATGAAGCTGTCATGGCGCGTTGTATTTACCACAGCAAAGACCTCGGCCTCTAATGTATCGTTGAACCATTTATTGCTGACGCGAAAACTGATCCCGTTATTGGTGCGATCCCGCTGACCAACGAGAGTTGCGTTTTGAATCGCAATATCACGCTCCAGCGGATCGGCGATGCCTTGCGGATTGTGATAACGCCGTACCCAGCGTTGAAGGAACTGTAAATTGACGTTCAGATTTTCGAAAATCGTTCTGTCGATACCGACAATCCAGAACAGATAAGGATTCTTGGCGTCGGGGTCAGTGCCCGCACCGTCTGCGGTGTTCACATATGCCAACTCACCGCGAAAGCCGAAGCGCCCGAGATTACGCGCGAAGTCGGCCCCAAACACCGTAATGCGGTCGTAGTGCTGTTCCAGTATGGATCCGGAAGGTGTGCTCCCAACGACCCGCATATCCGGTAACCGGCTGAACCCGTGGAAGGCGCTGACAGACCAATCGAAGCCCTCGCCCACCTTGTTGAGCTTCAGGCCGACCTCGGTGTTGGAGAGGCTGCGTGCCGGCGTTGTTTCGATAAGCGTGCGCCCGCCGGTCGGTAGCGGGCTTTTGGAGGGTTCGAAAAAGGGCGTCGCAAAGACAGTAGCGGTATATTCCTGCGATAGAAAAGTGTCGAGCTTAACCGCCGTGGTTCCGAAACGTTGATCGTCCTCGAACGGCAGCAGTCCGGTGAAGTCGCGGGGTGTGAGGTTGTCGGTCGGGTTGATGCCATCCGCGCGCCCCCAGGCGACGATCTGTTTGCCGATGCGCAAATCAGCCTTCTCAAAGTGGACTGTCGCATAGGCTTCGAGCAAACGGCTGCGGGTCTTGGCGCCCTTGCCAATCGCGGGGTTGGTGATGCGTAGTTCCAGCTTGCCGTCAAGGGTCTTGGCAAGGCTGGGCAAGAGCTTGATCTGGGCGGTGGCGCCGAGAAAATTGGTGTCGTCGTCGAGGTTCTTCGACGAGCGAAAGTAGTCGACGCGCACGACGCCGGTGGCGCGCTGGTCTCGCAGGAACGCCGTTAAACCGTCGGGGGCGGCATCGTTGTCGGTGCCAGGATCGTCGGCGTAGGCGGCAGGCGTCAATGCCGCCCCAACCAGGACGGTGAGGAGGAGGCCCGTCGATCGCCTCATTCGCGCTCGACATAGCGTGTCGTAAACAGCTCGTCGGGCGCAGGCGCACCGGATTCTATTTTGTCGAAATTGAGAACGGTTTTGTGTCCGGTCTGATGGTTGGTCATTTCCCGATACAGTGCGAACCAGCGTTGCGGATTAGGCTCAACCAACTGGTGATTGGCGGTTAGCTGGGTTTTCAGCAGCCGTCCGGAAAGGTCGTAATACTCGACTTTGGCTTCGAGCAAAGCGTCTTTTCTCACCCAGGTGATTTTCTTGCTATAGCCGCTGTTGGATTTGACGCTGTCGTTCGCCGGTACGGATTCGATGACGTAACACTCGTTCTCTTTGATCTTTTCGGAACCCTTCAACGTGTGCTGATACTGATCCACCTTCGGCAGCGAAATATCGCCGTAGGAAAAATCCGAGCCGAGGAAGCTGTCCTTTTTATTGTTGGCCACCAGTCGCCGACTCTTTTTTAACGCCGGAAGGTAGAGCCACAGATCGTCATCGCCGTCGCTGTGCTCCACCTGGAGAAATCCGGTTCCCTTGATGTCGGTGGGCGTGCTGAATTTCACCAAGAGTTTGGAGTCGATGCCGTTAGCTTGCAGCCTGAGCAGCGTGGTGTTTTTGCGCTCCCGTTTCTCTCCTTTATCGTTAATCAACACCATGGTGGCGTCGCTCTTGAGGGATTTTATCTTGGAAACAAAAAAATTCTTCTCCATGATGTCGTGCGCGCTTACCTCAGCGCTGTACGCGCCCAACGGCGTCAGCGCTACAAACGTCAACGCGCCAAGCAGTGCGGTCGCCATAACGAGGCGTTTCATTTTCTACCTCCCGCTGCGGCAGCCATTGGGGCAAACAACGCATCGCGCCGGTCGCCAAAGATGAAGCGCGGCTTGAAAATCATCATCAGGGCGCGCAGGAAGAACAGGGCGAAGAACGCGCTCACCATCATCGTCGCCGTCACCATGTTTGAGAGCTGGTTATAAAACGCGAAGTCCGACGCTTGCAGTACCGCGTAGCCGCCGATAATCGATAACGCCACGAATAGGATGGCCTTGCCGGAGGTCAGTAACGAAACCCGGGTCGCAGTCAAGACGTTACCGCTGCGGGCGAGCTCTTCACGGAACCGGAACAACAGATAAAGTTCGTAATCCGCGCCGATGCCGATGGCCATGGCCGCTGTCGTCATCGCGGTGATGTCGAGCGGGGTATTTAGCCAGCCCATCAAACCGAAGTTCGCTATTATCACCGCCAACAGGGGTGTGACCACGAATAGCCCTCCTACCAATGATCGCAACGCGATGGCGCCTAGTATAAATACCACCAAGGCCATCTGCGCCATGTTGCTGAATTTGTCTTTTACGATGACATCGTTAAGGGCGATCATCTGCGGCAAGCTTCCGCCCATTTGTACGCTGACCCCGGGCGGAAAGCTCCTGCCTATGATGACCTGGGCCTGCTTCGCGATGATATCGGCGTTCGTGGTACTGTCATTTTTAAGGAAAACCCAGACGGACGCGCGCCGGTAATCGTTGTCTACGAAACTGTCAAAATCCTGCGGGTCGCCGGAAGTGGAATATAAAAAGAGATATTGCGCGACCAGGTCGCGGTTCTCCGGGACAGTATAAAAGGCCGGATCGTCGGCATGCATCGCCTGATTCATACGCTTGATCAGATCCACCAGCGATTGCGTCTTGCCGACATCCGGCAGGCTTTCGAGGAAGGTCTGTAGCCGCACCATGCCTTGCAATACATTGGGGTCTTTTATTCCATCCGCTTCGGGCGTTTGGATCAGGAACTGAATGGAGTTGGCGCCACCAAATGTCCGGTTGAGCGCCCGGTCATCAATGCGAAGCTCGCTCGTCGGCTTGTGGTAGAGCTTGAAATTGTTGTCCACGTGCAGAAATACTATGCCGACGCCCACCACGGCGAGCAGCGCGAGCCCGCCGATGACGATCATCGGAGCGCGCCCGCCGACGAGATTGTTTGCCACGCCAAGTAAGAACCTGTCTACTATGCCCGCCTCGCGTTCACGCTCGGCTTCGTGTTTTTTCGGGGGACGCAGCACCGAGCGCACCGCCGGAATGACGGTCATCTCGATCACCATGGCAGCGAGCACGCCGCAACCGGCAAACACACCGAAGTGCTGCACCATGGGAATGCCGGTGCCCGCGAGGGAGAAGAAGGTAATAGCCGCAATCAAGCCCGCCACGATCATCACCGGCCCGACACGGGTCATCGATTCCACCACCGCCGCCCGGTTTGCCTCGCGGGCGCTCATGCCGCCTGACTGTAGCCGGTTATATTCCTCGTAATAACGCTTGAGAATCTGGATCGCATGGCCGGCGGCGACCGCCATGACGAGAATCGGGGTCGTGGTGTTCAGAGGGTCCAGGTGCACGCCTAGCAGCCCCATCAATCCCAGGCTCCAGATGACGCTCAAGATGCCCGTCAACATCGGCAGCAACATCCCTTGAAAGCTGCGGAACGACCAGTATTGGATGAGCATGATGACCAGCAGCGCGGCGCCGAAAAACATCGGCATGTTCATGAAATGGGCATCAGCCGCTGCACCCACGATGGGTAATCCGCCGAGGTAGATATTCACTGTGTCGTCGCGTTCGTGGTCGACGATTTTGCGAAGCCCCTCGGTCAGCGCGATATAGTTCGGGGTTTTTTCGTCCTGCTTGAAATCCGCGACGACCGCCGCCGCCTTGCCATCCGGTGACACCAGGGCGTTGATATAAATCGGCATTGAGGCGACTGCAGCTTTGAGCTTCTCCATTTCCGCCGGCGTTTGCGGCACCGTCTCCATCATCTGGCGTACTTCCATGCCCTCGGTTCCGCCCTTGATAGACTTAACCTTGCGCGCGGCGATGCTCAGAATATTGTGCCGCACCGCCTCCGGCAACTGCTCGATCCCTTCCTGGATGCGCTTGATCTTCGCCAGTACCTGCGGCTGGTAGATGTCCCCCTGCTTGGGGACAATACCGATCACGGTATAATTCTTGCCGCCGAAAATTTTATCCAACAGGTTCGTCGTCTCGACATAGGCATGCTTCTGCGGCGCCCAGAGATCCGGATTGGTGTCCATCTGGAGGTGGCCGATGCGGGTAACAAAAAAAGCGGTGATGCCGAGGATCGCGATGATAACGAGCTGGCGATGAGAAATAATCCACTGGGCATAGGGACGGAAATAACGCGATGTAACAGCTTCCATTTTAGGTCTCCTGGATTGATGACTTGTTGGTGTTTTCATGTTCTAAATTCATATTAGTAAGTTAACTAACTTAGTTTAAGCAAAAAAATACCGCAACTGCTCCGCTCCGTTCAGGATTTTTCAAGCCCCCATAGTTGCTGCCATCAAAGCACCTGACTCAAGCGCGGCCAGGGATAGCCTTGTGTTTTCAGGTCGGCAAGATGTTCGCGGATCGTGGTGCGCCAGTCTTTCTCGGGAACGTAACCCAGCTTGCGTGTGGCGTAATCGATCGGGCACACCCAGTCCTCGCACAGGTGCACGATCGAGCGGGTGAGAAACGGGTAACCAGGCAACAGCGGATTGAGCATCTCCATCAACCATCCGAAGGCGTAACCGGCCGGATACGGGACGCTGTACAGCGGTTTGGGAAAGCCGGTTTCGTCTGCGATAAAGCTCACCACCTCGCGCAACGTCGGAAACTCAGCACCGCAGATATTGAACGACTCGTAATCGTCGAGACCATCCGCGATACAAGCCCGCGCGAAGGCTTGTCCCAAGTCGGTATCCGCCACCAGCGCCTGGCGCTTGTGTCCGCCCGCCAGCCAGGGCACGAGATAGGTGCGTAAGCGCGGTGTCAGCGCCGGCACGAGTCCTAGACGGTTGCCGACGCCTATGAAAGCACCGAGTCGTAGACTTACCATCCCCATGCCGCGCTTGCTGTTTGCGTGCATGTAATCGTCAATGTCGATGAGACGGTCGAGATGTGGCCAGTAACCGGTGCGTTGTGTCGGAGCAAAATCGTCGATCGGCCGCGCATTCTTAACCTTGGCGGCAATCGCTGTGGTGTTGGCAAAGATGAAACGCCGCACGCCATTGCTGATCGCCTTATCGATCAAGTCGCGGGTCGGCTTGAAAAAATGCGTGCGTTCAATCTCGCTGTGGCTCCACATCGATGCCCAGCCCCCGGCATGACAGATCACATCAACACCTTTAGACAGTTCGCGCCGATACTGAGCATCGGTCAAATCACCCACGCGGATTTCACCCTTGAACCAGTGGCTGATTTTGTTTGGATCGCGGCAAGCGGCGATTGGAGTGATCTGCGGATTCTTCCGTAAGGCACGCAGAATATTGCCGCCGAGAAAACCGCTGGCGCCGGTGACCAATACCCGCAACATTTGATTATCTGTCATACACACTCCTTGATGAGATGATCCAACAGCCCCAGAACGTCCATGCTAATGAGGGTCATGGCGGCGTTGCTGCATGGACGTGAGCCGCACAACTTAGGGAGTGCCGATGTAGTCACTCTTGCTGACGTCGACGCCGTTGTGGCGCAGGATGTCGTAGGCAGTCGTGACGTGGAAGTAGAAGTTGGGCAACGCGAAGCCGAGCAGGTATTGGCTCCCGATGTAGCGCGTGTCATTGCCTCCGCGCTTGAGCACGATTTCCTTTTCCTCGCTGCCGTCGAGTTGCGTCGGCTCGAACGCGCCGATGAAATCCAGAGTCTTAGCGATCCGAGCCTTGAGCTCGGCGAAGGTTTTCTCGGTGTCTTCGTGCTTCGGCGCCTCGACGCCAGCGAGACGCGCCACCGCGCCCTTGGCCGTGTCGCAGGCGATCTGCACCTGTCGCGACATCGGCAGCATGTCCGGGTAGAGGCGCGCTGCGGTCAGAACCAGCGGATCAATCTTGCGCGTCTCGGTGTGCGTCTGCGCCTTGTCGAGAATCAGCACGAGGTTCTTTAAAGTGTTAGCGAAGCGCGGCGCGCTCGCCTGGTACATTGAGATCGTCATGGCTCACCTCCGGTAACTACAGCAATTTTGTTTTGTAGCTTGTTCATTTTGAGTCTCTTTACAGGTTTCCCCGGTTAGGTAGTACGTCACGTGTCGGCGCTCAATGCTTTAACCCATTTGGTGAGACGCGCGGTTTCTCTCAATAACAGCGTGGGGTCATTGAAGGCATTCGTCAGCAAACTTGCGCCTTGCAGCGCCGACACAAGATGTAGCGCGTGATCGGAAGATGCTTTCCCCATGCCCAGCAGACGAAATTGCGTTTCGAGCCAGCCAAGATGCACCGAGAATGTGCCCGCAGCCTTGTCTGCCAGCGGCCCCCCGCCATCCTTATGCAACTCCTGACAGAGACTACCGATGGGACACCCGCTTTGCGCAACCATTTCGCGATTTTCGGCCACTGTTTTGATCGCGGCCAATATCCGCTTCCGGGGTTCAGGCAGCTTGTCCCACTCGCGGATTTGGTCCCGGTAGCAATCCGTACGGTGCGCGATCAGAGCGTGACCAATGTCGTCCTTGGTTTTGTAGTAGTAGTACACGTTCCCCAACGGCACCTTGGATTCTAGAGCGATATCCGCAAGCGTGGTCTGATTGAAACCCTGCTGCTGAACTAGCTTGTTCGCAGCCTCAAGCAGGCGTGTACGTTTATCAATTTTGGATTTTTTCACAGTCTAAATAGTATTTGTTAGTTAACTGACTATAGTATCGACCATAAATAGAAATCTGTCAATCTGATCTAATCCGCCAGATACTTTGCAATCAAGATGATCTAGAGATGTACCAATCTGGAATGCTCAAGCTCAATACCCTTGATCCATCGGAACGCTTAGTGAAGATCAATGGGCCGCTTGTTATTGTGTCAGTTCGCATGAAGCTGTCACGGCTTCAAGTCCTTTAGC
>JAYWAM010000269.1:0-4154 GCA_043782425.1 Betaproteobacteria bacterium | reverse complement strand
TTTTCTCCCTCTCCACCGGAACGGGGGAGAGGGTCGGGGTGAGGGGGTGGTGGAGCCAAGAAGCAAAATAGTATCGTTTAGCGAGGTTGAAATGAATGTAACATTATCGCCCGGCGCAAGATTCCGCGCGGCGCTTGCGGCGGAAAAACCGCTGCAAGTTATCGGCGCCATCAACGCCTACGCGGCGCGCATGGCTGAGGCGACCGGCTTCAGGGCGCTTTATCTTTCCGGCGGCGGCGTGGCGGCGGGTTCGCTCGGCATGCCCGACCTGGGTATCAGCACGCTGGACGATGTACTCACCGATGTGCGCAGAATCACCGACGCCAGCACCCTGCCACTGCTGGTCGATATCGACACCGGTTGGGGCGGCGCTTTCAATATCGCGCGCACGGTGCGCGCCATGATTAAGGCAGGCGCTGCGGCGGTGCATATGGAAGATCAAGTAGGCACGAAGCGTTGCGGCCATCGCCCCGGCAAGGAAGTGGTCAGCAAGGAAGAAATGGTTGACCGCATCAAAGCGGCGGTGGATGCGCGCAGCGACGCGCAGTTCGTCATCATGGCGCGCACCGACGCGCTGGCGGTCGAAGGCTTGGATGCGGCAATCGAGCGCGCCTGCGCCTATGTTGCGGCGGGCGCCGACATGATTTTCCCTGAAGCCATGACCGAGCTTTCCATGTACAGCCGTTTCGCTGCTGCGGTTAAAGTCCCTGTCCTCGCCAACATCACTGAATTTGGTTCGACGCCGCTGTTTACCGTGGACGAACTGCGTAGCGCCGATGTCAGCCTCGTACTTTATCCGTTGTCCGCATTCCGCGCGATGAACAAGGCGGCGCTGCATGTTTACCAGCAAGTACGCGCCACCGGTACGCAAAAGAATGTGGTCGATAGCATGCAGACGCGCGCCGAGCTTTATGAGTTTCTCGACTATCACGCCTATGAGCAAAAGCTCGATGAACTATTTGACAAGAAAAATATAAAAGCATGAACCACAAAGAGCACAAAGAGCACTAAGGAAAAAATCTTTGTGAGCTTTGTGTTCTTTGTGGTTAAAAGCTTTGTACCTCATTTCAGTGGTTTGCATATATTAAAATTAACCCGAAGGAAAGCCCATGAGCAGCGAAGCCGCTCCAGCAAACGCAACAACTACTACACCGAAACCCAAGAAATCCGTGGCGCTGTCAGGCGTAATCGCCGGCAACACCGCCCTGTGTACCGTCGGCCGCACCGGCAATGATCTGCATTATCTGGGTTACGACATCCTCGATGTGGCTGATGCTTGCGAATTCGAGGAAATCGCGCATCTGCTGGTGCACGGCAAGCTGCCGACGCAATCAGAACTTAATGCATACAAAATCAAACTCAAGGCGCTGCGCGGCCTGCCGTTGATTGTGAAGGTCGCCCTTGAAGCGCTGCCCGCCAGCACCCACCCGATGGACGTGATGCGCAGCGCTTGTTCTGTGCTGGGCTGCGCGCTGCCGGAAAAAGACGGGCACGGCATCATGGGCGCGCGCGACATTGCCGATCGCATGATGGCGAGTTTTGGCTCAGCGTTGATGTACTGGTATCACTTCGCCGTCAACGGCAAGCGTATCGAGGTTGAAACCGATGATGATTCGATCGGCGGGCATATCCTGCACCTGCTGCACGGCATAGCGCCGGACGTTTTGCAGGTGCGCAGCATGCACACCTCGCTCATCCTTTACGCCGAACACGAATTCAACGCCTCGACCTTCGCCGCGCGCGTCATCGCCGGCACCGGCGCCGACATCTATTCTGCGTTGACCGGCGCCATCGGCGCCTTGCGCGGCCCCAAGCACGGCGGCGCGAACGAAGCCGCGTTTGAAGTGCAAAGCCGTTACACCAACCCCGATGAAGCCGAAGCCGACATCGTCAAGCGCATCGCCGAAAAGCAGATCGTGATCGGCTTCGGCCACCCGGTCTATACCATTTCCGATCCACGCAACAAAGTCATCAAGGAAGTGGCGCGAAAGCTTTCCAAGGCCGCAGGAAACATGAAACTTTTCGACATCGCCGAGCGCATCGAAAGCGTGATGTGGCGCGAGAAAAAAATGTTCCCCAACCTCGACTGGTTCTCCGCTGTGTCGTATCACATGATGGGCGTGCCCACCGCCATGTTCACGCCGCTGTTCGTCATCTCGCGCAGCTCCGGTTGGGCCGCGCACGTCATCGAGCAACGCATCGACGGCAAGATCATCCGTCCGAGCGCCAATTACATCGGGCCGGAGAATCTTCAGTTTGTGGCGATTGGTAAGAGGAAATAGTTCATGCCGAATCACTCACCAATCTCAGCGACTCTATTCAAGGTTATAAAAGCGTAAGAAGGTCCTGCTCCACGCCGGGCATTTGCCGGTGATGGCGCCCAGAGAGGCGCCATTGATCAACTATGTCTTGACGCACAAAATCAGTCCACTTGACCAGGAAATCTTGGTGACGCGAAAATCTTCAAGGGCTGTCAGCGTGGCTATCAAAGATGCCGCTTTTTGCTCGTGGCCGTCGGGCCAGTTTGCTTGATGCAACATATCATCGACCAGGAAAATGCCGCCCCGTTTTACCAGGCGGAGCGCCTCTGCCAGATAAGAATATTTTCCCGGCCAGGTGTCGGCATAAATCAAATCGAAGGAGTCTTTGCACCCGAGCAAAAATTGCGCGCCATCGCCGAGAATGAAGGTGGCACGTGCATCAAGGCCCAACTCGGTCTGGGCAATTGACATTGCAGCCGCGTCGTTCTCAAGCGACAGCAATGTGGCAGTTTCATTCATGCCGTCCAGCAACCACGCTGAACCGAGGCCAACGCCGGTCCCCAGTTCCAACAATGCGCCGCCAGGCTTAGATGCCGCCAGCGTGCGCAGCAGACTGCCAGTGAGAACATCGGAGTTCATGGAAAAACCCAGTTCTTGTGAGCGCGTCAGGATGCGTGTGTAGCTGGGGGGGAGTGCGATACCTTGCAGATCGTTCATCTTGGTAGCGCCAATATTCATGTGGTGAACGGAGGTTGGGTGTTCATTTCAAATCCAGCGCCGCACGCGCAGGCAGTAATCGCTGTAGGCAGCGCCAAATTTAGCCTGTAAATGCGCTTCTTCATGGGCGATGACGCCGTAGCGCATGATCGCCCAAACCAACGGCGCAAATACCAAGGGCCAGTAGCTGCCGATAAGCAGCGTGACACCCAAATAAACCCACACGTCAGCCAGATAAATCGGGTTGCGTGAAAAAGCGAACGGCCCAGCGGTGACCAATGCGGAAGCGCCGCGATAAGGATTGACCGTGGTGTGATGGCGCCAGATGGTGATGGCCGCCCACAACATGAGCACGCCCCCTGCGCCGATGTCGGCCCAGCCCATGCCGCGCAGCAAAGGGCCGACGTTGAATCCGAAAGGGAATATTTGTTCCAGCCACCACGAAAGTATCAGGCCGGTCACATAGACCAGAGGCGGAGGAGCAAGGGTACGCGGGCGTTTCGCGGGGTCGGGCATGGTGTCAGGCTTTCGCTTTTTTCAAATGATACGTCAATGCCATTGCTATGCAGTAACGCAAAGCATCGACTGGAATTTCATCATCCTTGTCAAACACAAGGCTTCTGTTTCCTTCGAACTTAAAATCGTTGGGGAACAGGCTTCTGAAAGTTTCGACCAGAGTGGTTTGGCAGTGAAAAAACATAGCGTACTGCGTTGCTGCGGATTTCTTCCAGTCTATGCGGATCGTGCTGCCGCTTTTAGTTTGCGGCGTGAGGTAAGCAGGCTCGCCCCACTTGAGCGTTTCTTGTAATTCGCCCACACCGTCTGTCTGTGCCGCCGTATCGAATATCAATTGGCGCAGGAACATCAACCTGGCTCTCATCGCCTTGGGATAGGCTTGGAACACTGCGGCAACTTCTGGGTTTTTAAATGAGTCGGGATCAGGTCTTTTGTTTTGCATCGCTCTTATTTGCCTCCATCTTTTTCACGATCCGGCTCACGCTCGATATAGACAAGCCAGCTTCCTGCGCGATCGCGGTAAGGCTGTGCTGGCCGTCTCTCATCGCCGCGAAGATGCCATCGTCCCGCTGTTTGTGTTTGTCGAGGTAGTGCTGGATCGGGTGTGTTGCGCGGGTTCGCTGGAACTTGGGAATTTCCCTTGCATCGGATCGCGACGGT
>JAYWAM010000268.1:0-4164 GCA_043782425.1 Betaproteobacteria bacterium | reverse complement strand
TGTAGGGGTGTAGCAGGGAATTCGTGCGGCATGCCGCGCGCCTGCGAAACGGTTGCCCGATGCAACGGGCAGCGCGCCCTGCAAGGGGATCAAGGCCGCAGGCCGGATCCACCGCAACGCTTAAATTTCGTGCAGATTGCGATTGGTGGATACGCTACGCTTTATCCACCCTACGCCTACTTGCGTTTCCCAATTTTCACCCGGTGGGGTAAGGGGCGAAAAAATCTGCACGCCGAGCGCGCATGGAATCGCCACACAAAACCCCTTCAACAAGCAAGGTCATTGATCCAAGGCGCCCGAGCCTGTGCTAACATTTCGCCTGTTCTGACACTCAAAAAAGGAGCGCATCATGAAAAACCCGTTGGATTCCCTATGGGGTACCGTCATCTCCGGTCTGGTCTTGACCGCCGTCCTCTATATGCTTGTAAAAAACTTGTTGGGAGCTTAATCATGGATTGGGGAATTTTCGCACTATATGGTCTCGGCCGCTGGTTTCACATCGGCGCCGGAGTGATGTGGATCGGCTTGCTTTACTACTTCAACTTCGTGCAAGTGGCGGGGCTCAAAGACGCCAATGCCGACGGCACTGCCGCTGGCATAACTAAACATATTGCACCGCGTGCGCTGCTGTATTTTCGCTGGGCTGCGGTTGCTACCTGGTTGGCAGGGGCGATGCTGCTCGGTGCAAACTTTGCGGATGCGCTGCTGCTGCGTCAGAAAGCCTTTATTCCCATTGGCGTCGGCGCATGGTTAGGCACCATCATGCTGTTCAATGTATGGATGCTGATCTGGCCCAATCAAAAGCGCATTCTCGGCATCACTCCCGCCACCGACGCTGAAAAAGTCAAAGCGCGCCGTGTTGCGTTTCTCGCTTCACGCACCAACGTCATGCTCTCCATCCCCATGCTGTTCTTCATGGTGGCCTCGCATGGCGTATTCCATCGTGCAACCTTCTTTTGAGGCGTAGCGTGCACTGATAAAAAACGGCCGCTGTTGCGGTCGTTTTTTTATTGCAGTGGCGTCTTGTGATTTTTCGGCGCCCGAATACTCCCATCTACGGGTGCGATCCAATCCGATGTGGGGTAAGTTCACCGTACCATGTCAACATTTCATCGTTCATCTAACTATTGGCTCCATCACCCACCAGGGCGCGTTCCCCTCAACTTCGTTAGCCGTCGGCATTTACAATATGCATACTTAATATATACAATGGCTCATGCGGTTTCAATTTGACCCGACTAAGGCAGCAGCGAAAGTGAGAGTGATATTCGTCTTATTTCTGCACGACGCGCCACCCGCCGAGAGGTGAAAGTATATGAGAGCTGAATATGATTTTTCGAAGGCAGAGCGGAAAGCGCTCATCCCCAATAAGGGCAAGACTCGAATTTCAATTTTCATTGATAACGCCGTGCTTGATGCATTTCGTGCGAAAGCGGAAGCGGCTGGGGTCGGCTATCAAACGATGATGAATGACGCGTTGAAGCAATTTCTTTCCAAAACAGGTCGTTCAATCACCGAGACGTCACTTCGGCAAATACTGAAAGAGATGTTGCCCACGCTTCAAAAGCGGCTAACAACTCGTTCAGCAGGGACGGCGCAAAAGCGCGCCGCCCGTTAGTTATGCTGTGTTACAAATACAGCGTTTTCCCTCTGAGGGGAGGATATAAATACTTGATACCCGCGTGTGGGGACGCCCCCACTGTCAGCGTATCTGCCTTAATCGTGCATCCGATTTGTAGAGAAATTCCGTCTTTGCGCCGCAGCTTTCGACGGCATTGGCGAACACCAGGCTTTCCGATTTGTTGTCGAAAGCCAATCCACGCACTGACCTTGAAGCAATCAGCTTCTTCTCCTCGGCCACGGAAGATGCATCGGAGTTCTGACGGTAAAGTTTGTCGGCCAGACACTCGGCTTGTTGCGCAGAAAGATTTGACCAGCTTACTTTGGCGTAATACTTGGTGCCGTCCACGGTGGCGCTAGGCAGCGGCGGATTGGCTTTGGAAACGATGCTTGCCTGCTGCGCCGGAAGTTTGGTGTTCTGTCGCTGAAGCCGCTCCTCTACTGCCTTCCAGTCTGCCGGCGCAAGCGATAACAGCACACGTTTTTCCACCGCCGCATCAAGCCTGGTCTGCGACGAGGCAATGGCGGTAACGATGGTGAGGTAATCGGCCTTTTCAAGAAGGCGCCGGGCCTTGTAGGACAGCAGCCGGTCTTCGTGCCGCGATAAAGTGAGTAGATAAGAGAGCATGGTCTCGCCTTTGGCGCCTGCGCCATTGCCGGGCTTGGCCTGAAGAAAGTCGATCACTTCGCCGGACGCGAGGGCCTTTTCCAGAACATCTATTGCGGCGATCTGTTTGGAAAGACTGCTGTTCTCGTCGAGCAAGGCTTGCGTTGCCGTGCGCGCATCACGAACCATACTGCCGCTGCTTGATTCAGTGAACATCGTCGGCGCGTTTCGGTAGTTAATCGACTCTGCGCGGATGACGCTTTTCTGCTCTTTCCCGGCGAACGCGCTGCCGATACCCAGCAGATCGCTCAACACTACCTTGCTCGGCGCGGCTGGTCTATCTTCCTCAAGAGAATAGAGGCCGTCCTTGAACGTGAGCCGGAAAGACATGCTTTTTCTGCTGAGCGCCTCTTTGGTCAGCTTTAAGCTGTACTTGTTGCCGACCGGCGCGTCGCCGCCTTTTTTGTGAACGATCACCAGTTGCTGGTCCGCTTCAAGCGGTTTTTCGTTGACCGCCACGAAAGTATCACGCCGCCTTGTCGCATCGAATTCATCCACCGTGCGGTGGAACAGCGATTCAGAATAAGGCTCAAGCCTGTCGCTCGGCTGCACGTCGCTGACATCAATTCGGAACACATAGTCTTTTGTACCATCAATCTCCTTTCTGGCGATCCACCAGACGCACGATACAACCACCAGCAAGGCGGAGAACAGCCAAACGCCTGCGTAAATGCGGCGGTAGTAGCGTACTCTATCGACTGCATGAGGTCCGCGCTCGGCGCTTGCCCTGGCCAGTACCGCCTCCGCTTCTCCCAGCGCTCTTTGTGCGAAGCGCACGCCAAAAATCAAAAAGAAAAGTGTAATGAAGAATGGCCCGTAGTCAAAAAACAGCTTGACCCAATCGACCAGAGATTTATCCAACGTATCAGGTGACATGATTGCACTCCTTTCCCGACAATGGCTGCGCTAAAAGCAAGCCCGTGCAACGATTCGCCCAGTCTTCAGCGCAGCTTTGCCGCCCACGCATCAGCCGCCATCGGCTGTCTGCATACAGGAGTGTGCGAGTTTGCGCTACGGCTGTCCCCACCTACGCAGGTAGGTTCGAGCAGGTCAGGGGTAATGCGGCGGGCGTCTGTTTGGAGGGAGATTGGGGCGTAGAAGAAACAGCGTAGCCGCGGACAGTACCACAGCCCTACAGGTTAAAATTCATGAGGTGCGACGAAGCGATCAAAGCGCTACAGCCTGCGCCGCCCCGGTACATAAATTATCCGCGGATGGGAATGCCACGGATGGCCGTACCAGCCATAACTGGCAAACCACAGATCGTTGTAGGCTTCGCGCCGCGCGTTGCGTTCAACGGCTTTGATGTAGGTTTGCTGCATGTGGTCGAGAACGGCGTCGGGTACGCCGTCTTTTGCAAGCTGGACAAATTGCGAGGCGGTGAGGTTATAGATGGTTTCCGAATGCTGGATTTTAGCGATAATGGCGGCAGTGGTTTCGCCCTTTTTGGCCAGCTCCACGATTTCTTCAGGCGACACCGGCGGTACTTCGACACGCGGCGATATGCTAGTACATGCGGCTAACAGCAACAGGGTTGCGACGACAACTAGAACGAGTAGACTACGTTTCATGGCACACCTCCACAAATCACCATTGCGGTGCAGTATTTGGATCGTCGTTAAGCGCCGCGGTTCCCATTAACGCCTATTCCATTTCAAATGGCAAATGGTAAGTCGTCCCCTCGCCCCGTTTTCGGGGAGAGGGTTAGGGGCGTAGCAGGGGTTTCAGTCGGCATGTCGGCTGCCTGCGAAGCGGCAGTCCAATGCAGCGGACTGCGCGCACTGCAAGTGAGGGGCAACTACACAACGCGACGTTTTACAGTTTGGTGATGCGCCACGACCCCTCACCCCAACCCTCTCCCCAAAAAACGGGGAGAG
>JAYWAM010000267.1:0-11067 GCA_043782425.1 Betaproteobacteria bacterium | reverse complement strand
CATCCAGTGATTTATACCGGGAATCCTTGGCGTTGTCCAGCTTGTTGTGCTAACCCCTTGGTTTTGACAACCATTCTCGGGAGGACATATTCACCCTGCGTGGCTATGCTTGACGACTTGACATCACTTTCAAACTAGCTTAGATTCTGTCTTAACAGAAACAACAGAACACGCGGAAATAAGTCTATGGAACTCGATTCAGTCTCGCAAAAATTCATTCTTCACTGGGGCGAAATGGGCTCGCGCTGGGGGGTGAACCGCACGGTTTCGCAGATTCACGCTTTGTTGTTTCTTGCCGAGCGACCGCTGCCTGCCGAGGAGATCGCCGATACGCTCGGGGTGGCGCGCTCCAATGTCAGCACCAGCCTGAAGGAATTGCAGAGTTGGGGCCTGGTGAGCATCGTGCATATTCTCGCCGACCGGCGCGATCACTATGTGGCGTTTCAGGACGTACAGGAAATTTTCAAAGCGGTGGTGGAAGGGCGCAAACGCCGCGAAATCGATCCCACCTTGACGGTTTTGCGTGACTGCCTGCTGCAAATCGATGACTCGACGCCGCCGCTGGTGCGCAAGAAGATAGAGAACGTCATGCAGTTCACCGAAATGCTCACTGGTTGGTATGAGGAAATGAAAAAACTTACGCCAGGTTCCTGGTTCCAGCTCATGAAGCTGGGAGCAAAAGTTCAATCTGCACTAAAGAAAACCGCGCAGAAAACGGTGAAGAAGGCCGCGTAGAAAGCCGCGTGATTTTTTTTGCCCATGATTTTCTGTTAATACAGAAATGACTGTCAACACGCTAAACAAGGAGACGTAAATGAGAAACAAGGAGACGTAAATGAGAATCCTGGTAGTCGGCGCAACGGGCTTCATCGGTAGCCGCGTAGCACTTCATCTGCAACAACAAGGTCATGAAATCATCGGTACTACGCGCCACCGCGCACAAGCTTTCGCGCGCTTTCCTGAATTCGCCTGGATCGTCGCCGACTTCAACCACGACTTTGATCCCTACATCTGGCAACGCAAGCTATTCGCCATCGATGCGGTCATCAATTGCGCAGGGATATATGCGGAGCGCGACGGTGAAAGCTTTGAGGCGGTGCACGCGCTTGGCCCGCTTGCGCTCTATCAGGCGTGCGTGCGCCTCGGCATCAAGCGCGTGGTGCAACTCACATCGCTAGGCAACATTTCCAAGTCACGCTCGCACTTGCTGGCGAGCAAGCGCTTCCTGGAAACCAGTCTGGAAACCCTGGCGCTTGACTGGGTGGTGCTGGCGCATTCACTCATCGTGGGGGAGGGGTCGCCTGCGCTCGCTGAATTGCCGCGCGACCCTGCGCGGCTAAACGGCAAAGCGAAAGTTTCCCCGCTTGCCATAGAAGACTTGTGCGTAGCCGTTGCGCGCGCCGTCGCAGCGCCCGATGCGCAGCGCGTGCGCATTTCGCTGGCAGGGCCGGAAACCATGACGTTGAACGAACTCCTCAGGCGCGTGCGCTGCTCAGACAATCTGCCTGTCAAGCACGCAACGACGCAACGCAGCGTTAACGCGAGATTCATAAGCCGAGCCAGCCGGAACCAAAAATCATTCGCGCGCCAAGACGCAAAGGCGCAAAGAAAATCAACCCCGCTTTTGTTTTTCTTCGCGCCTTTGCGTCTTGGCGCGAAAAATCTGCTCAAAAATTGCAAAGATTTAACTGATAAGAGACCAACTTCAAGCTGGTTGCCGCAGGGGCGGGACAGCGAATTCTTAACGCTGCTGCAAAGCGAGATGACCGCAACTACCGAAGGGTTCGAAGATCTCACCGGCAGATTGCCGCGTCAAGCGATTGCAGATGCCCCGGATGAGCGCTTGGTGCTGCTGTTTGACGGAGGCTGCCCCATCTGCGTGCTTGAGATGACGCGCTTGCGGAGGTTGGATCGCCGTAATCGACTCGCTTTCGTGAACATTGCTGCGCCGAATTTTGTTGCTGCGGCGTATGGCGCCACGCGTGAAGCCATGATGGGTCGCATGCATGTGCTGAGCCCCGGCGTGGGGCTGTTAACCGGCATGAACGCTTTGCGCGCGAGCTATAGCGCAGTTGGATTGGGCTGGTTGCTGGCACCGACGCGCCTGCCGCTCATCAGGCCGCTGACCGACTGGCTCTATTTGGGCTTTGCCCGCCATCGCATGCGCATCAGCCGTTGGTTGGGCTTGACACGCGTGAGCTGCGATGGCGCTTGTGACGTGAACTGAGTTTGCCGCTTCTTCATCTACGCCAAATAGGAGAACAACATGCTACTAGATCTGCTGATACTGCAAGTGATACTCGGCGCGTTCGATACGCTTTATCACCATGAATTGACAGAGCAACTGCCCTACCGACGCGGCGCGTCGTTGGAGCTGCGCATTCACGGCATGCGCGAATTGCTGTATGCGCCCATTGTTATCGGGTTGGCGTGGTTCGAATGGCACGGATGGTTTGCTCTACTCATTGCCGCGATTTTTGTCATCGAGATCGGGCTTACCTTGTGGGATTTCGTGGTCGAAGATCGCACGCGAAAACTTCCCGTCAGCGAACGCATCACGCATACCATACTGGCCATTAACGGCGGCGTTTTTCTGGCGTTGTTGGGTGCGACGCTGCTGGGCTGGTACGCGCAACCTGGCGCTGTGGAGTTTGTCGATAATGGCTGGCGCGCGTGGTTTTTGAGCGCTGCTTGCGTCGGCTTGGTGGTGTGGGGCGTGCGCGATTTGCATGCGGCGCGCAAACTCGGCGCGGTCAATCGCGGCCTTGCGGGTATTAATTTTGGCGCAACGCGCTTACACGTTCTGGTCAGCGGCGCAACCGGATTCATCGGCAAACGCCTGGTGTGGAGCCTGCTGGATGCGGGCCACAGCGTCACCGTGCTGGCGCGCAACCCGGCACGCGCCTGGATGCTGTTCGATGGCAAGGTCAGCGTCTGCGGCGACTTGCGCGAGCTGAACCCAGACTGCACCTTCGACGCGCTAATCAATCTGGCCGGCGCGCCCGTAGTCGGCTTGCCGTGGAGCAAAAGCCGCAAGGCCCTGCTGCTGGAAAGCCGCCTGACGACGACGCGCGAACTACTCGACTTCATTGCGCGCGCGTCAATCAAACCGCGCATTCTGATTAGCGCTTCCGCCGTGGGTTTTTACGGCAACCGTGGCGATTCGCCTGTCACCGAGCGTGACCCCGGCCAGGCAATATTCGTTTCGCAGTTGTGCCAGGCGTGGGAGCAACTGGCGTCGCAGGCAGAATCCTGCGGCGTGCGCGTATGCACTGTGCGCCTCGGTCTGGTGTTGGGCTGGGGCGGCGCGTTTCCCCTGCTCATCGCACCGTATCTGGCGGGGCTGGGGGCGCGCTTCGGGGACGGCAGGCAATGGGTAAGCTGGGTGCATGTGGACGACGTGATTGCCGCGATGGCGTTCCTGATGCGTCACCCGCTGGCGCGCGGCCCCTACAACGTGGTGGCCCCCGGCGCGCTGGCGCAGTGCGACATGGCGCGCGTCATCGCACAGGTTTACCACCGTCCGCAATGGATCGCCGTGCCGCGCCGCATCATGGAAGGCGTGCTGGGCGAAATGGCCGAGTTGTTCACGCGCGGGCAGCGCGTATCGCCTGCGCGCCTGTGCGAAGCGGGCTTCAAGTTTCGCTTTCCGGAGTTTGCTGCGGCATTGCGCCAAGTCAAGCAGAGCGCGTAATGAGCGCCTCAACAGGGGAACATTGCATGTATGCGCGCGCGCTGGGCGCGCCGTTTCGCTCGTTGCCGTGGGCGATTCGTTACGTGCACGCCGATTCGAGCTGGCGGGTACTGATCGGCTGGGTATCGGTGCAGCGCGGGCACGGCATGACAGCGTGGCTTGCAGGGTGGCTGTTCGACTTTCCGCCCGCGATGCGGCGCATGCCGTGCCGTGTTGAATTTTGCACCACGCCCGGCGGCGAGCGCTGGTGGCGGCGCTTTGGCGGCTATCCGATGATGTCGTATTTATCGGTAGAAGGCGGCACGCTGTTTGAATCCTTCGGGCGGCTCAAATGCGAACTGCAATGCGAAAAATGCGGTCTGGCGCTCGTCATACGTTGTAGTCGCGCCTGGTTCGCCGGCATCCCCTTGCCGCGCTGGCTCGCCCCGCACGTCATCGCCAGCGAAAAAGAACGCGATGGCCGCTTCCTGTTTCGCGTTAGCATCCGTGTTCCCCTGTGCGGACTGATTGCGGCTTATCACGGCACGCTAGAGGCGATTTAGGGGACTGTTTAAACTTACAGGAAAGCGAGTGGAGATTCCGCAGCCTTGACCCTGAACCACGCCGCATACAATGCGGGCAAAAACAGCAGCGTCAGCAACGTCGCCACAAACAGCCCGCCCATGATGGCCACAGCCATGGGGCCGAAGAAGTCGCTGCGCGTGAGCGGCATCATGGCGAGGATGGCGGCCGCTGCCGTGAGCACGATAGGGCGGAAACGTCGCACGGTGGAGTCGATGATGGCGTTATAGGGCGCCTGTCCGGCGCGAATGTCTTGTTCGATCTGGTCGATGAGAATCACCGAGTTGCGCATAATCATGCCGAATAGCGCGATGGCGCCGAGCATGGCGACAAAGCCGAAGGGCTTGTTGAGCACCAGTAAAAACAGCACCACGCCGATGAGGCCGAGCGGCGCGGTGAGCATGACCATGACAACGCGCGCAAAGCTCGAAAGTTGAATCATCAGCACCGTCAATACCACAAAAAAGAACAGCGGCATGCCGGCGTTGATGGAGCTTTGTCCCTTGGTGCTTTCTTCCACCGCGCCGCCCACTTCGATGCGATAACCTGGCGGCAGTGTGGCGCGCAGCTTTTCAAGTTCGGGCGTCACCTCGCCGACCACGGTGGCGGGCTGCACGCCGGCCTGGAGAATGTCGCCGCGCACGGTGATGGTGGGCAGGCGGTTACGGCGCCAGATCACGCCATCCTCAAAGCCATAGCTGACTTTGCCAAACTGTGTCAGCGGCACGCTCTTACCGGCACGCGTCGGCACGGCCAGGCTTTCGAATAGCGACAGGCGCGCGCGCTCATCTTTGTCGCCGCGCACCAGCACTTCGATGAGCTTGTCGCGCTCGCGGTAGTAGGTGGCGTGAATGCCAGACAGGGAGGTATTGAGAAACGCCGCCAGATCCTGCGATGTCACGCCGAGCAGACGCGCTTTGTCTTGATCGATTTCAACGCGGATGACTTTGGAAAGCTCATCCCAATCAAATTGCACATTGGCGCTGTGTGGATTAGCGCGCACTACGTCGGCCACTTGTGTGGCGAGGGTGCGCACTGTCGCAATGTCTTCGCCAGAAATACGGAACTGCAAAGGAAAGCCGACCGGCGGTCCGTTCTCCAGGCGCAACACGCGACCGCGCAGCTCGGGAAAATCGCTTTCAAACCAGGCGATCACTTTGGCGCGCAGCGCTTCGCGTTGTGCTACGCCTGCGGTAGTGACCACGAATTGGGAAAAGCTCGCGGCGGGCAATTGCTGATCGAGCGGAAAATAGAAACGCGGGCTGCCGCTGCCAACGTAGCTCACGTAGTTTACGTAGAGATGTTTTTCCTTGTCGAGTAATTTCTCCATCTTTTTTACCTGCGCTTCGGTCGCCTGGAATGACGAACCTTCCGGCAGCTTCAAGTCGATGAGCAGTTCGACGCGCGTCGAAGAGGGAAAGAACTGCTGTTGCACAAACCTGAAACCAAATAGCGCCAGGAAAAACAGCAGCAAGGTAATCACGATCACGCTCTTACGCTTTAAAACGCACCACGCGACAGTGGCGCGGAAGCGATGGTAGAAAGGCGTGTCGTAGACTGAATGTGCGTCGAAATGCGCAGCTTGCGGCGCGGGGGCCAGGCGGCGTGCAATGCGCTCACCAAACAGCGGTACAAAGCGTGCGATCCATTTTGCCATGCGCTGCGAACGCGCCGAGGAGACGGGTACACCATTTTTATAATCGGGCAGAAATTTGTAGCCGAGGTAAGGGATGAACACCACCGCGGCGATCCAGGAAATCAGCAAGGCCAGAGTGGTGACCTGGAAAATTGAGCGCGTGTATTCGCCGGTGCCGGACCTGGCTGTGGCGATGGGCAAAAATCCTGCTGCGGTGACGAGTGTGCCGGTCAACATGGGAAAGGCGGTCGAGGTATAAGCAAAACTCGCGGCCTGGGCGCGCTCCATGCCTTGCGCCATTTTGACGGCCATCATTTCCACCGCGATGATTGCGTCATCGACCAGCAGGCCGAGCGAAAGGATGAGAGCGCCAAGCGAAATCTTGTGCAGGCCGACATCGAACAGATACATGAAGGCAAAAGTCGCAGCCAGCACCAATGGAATCGATAATGCCACCACAAACCCGGTGCGCAAGCCCAGGCTGAGAAAAGTCACCAATAACACGATGAACACTGCCTCGGCGAGCGAGCGCGCAAATTCGCGCACCGAATTGCGCACCGCTTTCGGTTGGTCGTTGACGCGATGCAGCTCCAGCCCGGCAGGGAGCGTCATTTCCAGCTTGGCGATGGCCTCATCCAGATGCTTGCCGAGCAGCACGATGTCGCCGCCCTGGCGCATCGAGACGCCCAGCCCTATAGCCTCCATGCCTTGCAAGCGCATCTTGGAAAACGGCGGATCGACGAAGCCGCGCTTCACATTGGCGACATCACTGATCTTGAATACACGCCCATTGGCGCGCAGCGTGAAATCGCGTATCGCTTCGACGCTGTTGAATTCGCCTGAGGTACGGATATAAATCTTGTCGCTCTGCGTTTCAAACGCCCCAGCGGGAGCAATGGCGTTTTGCGCCTGCAAGCCTTGCAATATGGTAGCGCCATCGACGCCGAGAGTGGCGAGCTTAAGATTGGAAAGCTCAATGAAAATCTTTTCTTCCTGCTCGCCGATGATGTCCACCTTGGCGACATCGGGCACACGCAGCAGCTCGCTGCGCAAACGTTCGGCATAGAGCTTTAAATCGGCATAGCTGAAGCCTGCGCCAGTGAGCGCAAAAATATTGCCGAAGGTATCGCCAAATTCATCATTGAAGAACGGCCCCTGTATGCCTTGCGGCAGCGTGTGGCGCATATCGGCGACACGTTTGCGCACCTGGTATTGGGTTTCCGCCACGGCGGAGGAGGGCGCGGAATCCTTGACGACGAAAAAAATCTGCGATTCGCCGGGGCGCGAATAGCTGCGCATGTAGTCGAAGTTGGGCGTCTCCTGCAGTTTCTTTTCGATCCTGTCTGTCACTTGCTGCTCGACCTCGTGCGCCGACGCGCCCGGCCATTGCGTGCGTATGGTCATGATCTTAAAAGTGAACGGCGGATCCTCGGATTGGCCTAAGCGGCCCCACGATAATGTGCCGATAACGCCCAGCACCACGATCATGAAGAATACCAGCGGCCTGTGCGCCAGCGCCCACTCGGAAAGGTTGAAGTTTTTCATGTTTGCGCAGAATCGTATGGTGCGCTTGTGCAGCGTTTATGAATGGTGCGCAAGCGCACCCTACGTCGGCATAGTTCGGCCCGTTTTGCGGCGCGCCGGAGGCTCAAGGCTCGGCCCCATAACGCACAGCCAGTTGCGGCCCATCCTTATACGGCGCCACAGCAACCTTGCCGTCCCCAGTGACAAACGGCTCAGCCGTCGGCTTTATCATCTGACCATCGCGCAGTTTGTGCACGCCTGCTGCGACGATCACATCGCCGACTTGCAGCGCCCCTTTGATGAGTGCGGCGTTTTCACGATATTTGATAACACTGACGCTCTTGAATGTCAGCCGGTTGTCTGCGCCCACCAGCCAGACGCCGGTTTTTTCGCCCTGTTGGTAAAGCGCCGAAAGCGGCACAGCAATTTGATTCTCAGCCGCTGCATCGAAAAAAACCACATTGGCGCTCATGCCGATTTTCACGTTGTCGTCTGCGTTGAGAATACTGACGCGCACCGGGTAGGTGCGCGTTGCAACTTCTGCCGCTGCGCCGATTTCACGCACTTGCGCCTGGTAGGTTTTACCCGGCTGTGAGGACAAGGTTATGTGTAACCCCCGTGCATTCTGTGCGCTGCGAAATGAGCCGATCTTGCTTTCCGCTACGCTGATGGCGACCTCGCGTTGCGCCGGATTGGCGATGCGCATGATGGCCTGGCCTGGCGCCACCACCTGTCCCGTCTCGGCCAGGATTTGCGTGACAACCCCATCCTGGTCGGCAAACAGCGTGGCGTAAGTGGTCTGATTATGATTCATCGCCGCCTGGGATTGCGCGCTTTCGTAGCGCGCTTTGGCGGCGTCCAGGGCGTTTTGCTTGGAGTCAAAAGCGGATTGGCTGATGAAGCCCTTTTCCAGCAGCGTCTTGAAGCGCGCCAGCTCAGCCTCAGCAAAATGATATTCAGCCTGCGTTGCTGCCGCTTGCGCACGCGTCGCGTCGGCTTGCAGTTTTACATCCTGCGGATCGAGTCGCGCCAGCGGCTGGCCTTTTTTGACTATCGCGCCTTGATCCACCAAACGCGCAATCATCTTGCCGCCGATGCGAAACGCCATGTCGGCCTCAACTCGCGAACGCACTTCGCCCGAGTAAACCTCGGCTTCAATTCCGCTATTTTTTGCGATTCTGAAAATCAACGCGGGTCGTACCACCTCAGGGCTTGCAGCTTCTTTGGTGCAGCCGACTAACAGCAGCGCGCAGCCCAAAAAAGACGATAACGCTATGAATGCAAAAGATTTACCAACAAGAACAGGGGGGGACATGAGGGCCTCGAACACACGTTAATGACTAACTGGTCAGTTAATAACGCGAAGTTACGCCAGCCATAAAGGCTTGTCAACCACGGGCACATTGGGCCGCACCAATTTAATAGTGTCGGGAGACAAGCATTTGCTTAGCCTGGGCAGACGGTACATCAGCATTCCCATCGTTAAAGCACGCGAAGCAATCAAGATCATCAAGGCCGCTTAGCGAGTAGAGCAACCGCTTCAGCATAGACAGTGAGAATTTAATGCGTACCTGGCCCCTTTTGCATGATAGCTTTCATGATTGGACTTCACTTCGCGGATTCTAATTTCCGATACAGATCCTCTAGCTTTGACCCCTCTATCCATCCGGATGCCTTAAGAGTTTTTTTGCTATCCAATCTGATAGCCACTCTAAGATTTTCTTCTGCTTCGGTAGGCGATCCTATTTTCATTTGTAGGTCCGCAAGCCAATAGCGAACAAGCCAGCCAGCGGGCGATTTGTCTACCCCCAAATCAATACACCTTTGACCATACATCAGCGCCATATTTCCTGATAGCCTAACTTCGTCAGGAGTAAATTTAAAACGCCTCCCAGATTCTTCAGAAATGTTTCCTAGAAAATAATACTTTTCTAGTAAAAAGACGCATTCTTCGATACTCGGATGCGCCCGGAAACTCGCTTCGCGTTGGGAAAGGTCCTTTATTCCGAGGAGTCCATCGCGCCGCTTATCGTATACAGTAAAAAAATTGGCGTATTCGTTATCGATATACCAGTATGCGCCGACCAATATGAATACGAATACACTAACTCCAGTAAATATTTTCCATTTGTTTGACATAGAAATTCCAGGAAGCTATTTCTTTCCAACACATTCAGCAAGTTTGAATGATCTTGTTGCGCACTGTCCTCGGCAAAACACGCCTGTATGGGATTAACGGAGGTTGAACACAAGACGCACGGCCCGGTTTTTATCAAAAAACAGGCATCCGATGCTCTCATCAGCTATTGGCTTCCCTTTAAAACGTCCCTCGGAAAAAAGCTTGATAGCATGTGTGTCTGAGGCAAAAGCTCGAAGATAATCTTGAACCATCGTCGCCGGGTATCTTTTCAAGAGTCTTTCGATCTGGCCTTCGGCATTCAATGCCCCATCTGTACATCCTGCTGTAGCCGCTGAAGTGCCACTACATACAAAAGGACAACTAGCCCGCAAGTTCTGGGCCTTGACCATCACACAGTTCCACCAAAAGGCCTCATGCGATTCCTTGTAGCGGGCGACCTCAGAATGACTATTGGGCGGCAGGTCAACATGCGCTTTTTGGTATTCCTTCGGCACCTCCATCTTGTAGCTCAACTTAAGTTCAGTTGCGCTGCAAGCGGGGCCAACAGCTAAAGCAAGCACGCTGATGAGTACTTGTAATCCATACGTGCATGTTAGACGTGAAAATAGGTCGGTAAGCATCGTCGCCTCCAGATGAATTAGCAATAAGAAATAAAGGGGTCAGGGTCATTTGTTTCACAGTTCCAGCGTTCCTCATAACTGGAACAGACCACGTTTATTTATCACCCTTGTGACTATCACCGGATGTTCGTGTCCCCGGATATTTGGTTGTTCCTCAAGGCAATCGGATTTCACCAAAATATCGCCCCACTCTATCGCACTGGCTATGTCGGCGGACACGTCTCAACAAACGAAGGGCGCGCCTCGATACGCTCGGCCCATGCTTTGAGATGGGGGTAACGCTCGCGCCAGGTGATTTCGGGCAGGCGGAATTCCAGCCAGAACAAGGCGCAGGCCAGCGCCACATCACCTAAGGTCAAGCCTTCTCCATAGCAAAACTTGCGCTCGCCCAGGTCGTGTGCCGCTGCAGCGATTGCCGATTCGAGCTTGCTCAACTGGCGCGTCATCCAGTCTTTCCCCTGTAGCTCTGCGGGGCGTTTGCGCTCCAGAAATATCGCGACGCCTGCATCGGCAATGCCGTCGCCGAGCGCCTCCCAACGTTTCACCATGGCGCGTTCACGGCCGCCTTCGGGTAAAAGTCGACTCACCGGCGTCACGCCATCCAGATATTCAACAATGACGCGCGAATCGTACAGAGGGGTACCGTCATCCAGAGCAAGTACTGGAACCTTGTTGAGGGGGTTGTACTGCACCACCGTGGTGTCGGCGTTCCAGGCGTTTTCTTCGACGAACTCGAAGTCGATGCGTTTTTCAGCGAGCACAACACGCACTTTGCGTGCGTAGGGACTGGTTTTTGAAGCTATTAGTTTCATTTTTTGGTTTACAAATTGAGAGCGGAGACAAATTGTATCATCCGCTCACCTGTGCCCGCTTGCCGAATCACGGAAACGGG
>JAYWAM010000266.1:0-11082 GCA_043782425.1 Betaproteobacteria bacterium | reverse complement strand
TTGGGTTTGGCGCCGGTTTTGCTGGCCGCGCTTTTCTCCTCTTTGAATTCACCCACCATCACGGTTATATCGCGCGTGTTGCCGCTGCGCCATAATCCCAGCGTCACCTTGGTGCCGGGTTTGGTATTGCCGATGATACGTGTCACCTCGGCTGACCCTTCAACCGGCTTGCCATCAACTTTGAGAATGACATCACCGGCCAGCACGCCGACCTTTTCCGCCGGGCTGTCCTTTTCCACATTCTGCACCGTGGCGCCTTGCGCCTTGGGCAATCCCAGCGCCTCGGCGGCCTCTTTGGTGACATTGCCGATAAGCACGCCGAGACGACCGCGGCTGACTTTACCCGTCTTGATGAGTTGATCTGAAACCCGCATGGCATCTTCAATCGGGATGGCGAAGGAAATTCCCTGGTAACCGCCCGTGCGTGACAGGATTTGCGAATTAATCCCCACTACCTCGCCTTTAAGATTGAACAGCGGGCCGCCCGAGTTGCCAGGATTGACCGCCACGTCGGTCTGAATAAAGGCGACTCCGCCGCGATCGACTTCGTCACGGCCTTTGGCGCTCACAATACCTGCAGTCACTGTATTGGTCAGACCGAAGGGTGCGCCGACCGCCAAGACCCATTCGCCCACGCGCAATTTGTCAGAGCTTCCCATCGTGACCTTGGGGAGATTGTGAGCCTCAATCTTAAGCACTGCCACGTCAGAGCGCTTATCCACGCCGACCACTTTGGCTTTGTAGTCGCGTTTGTCGATAAGTGTCACCGTCACTTCATCCGCGCCATCGACCACATGGGCGTTGGTCAACACATAGCCATCGGCGCTGATAATAAAGCCGGATCCTGCGCCAGTAGGACGCAATGGCGCCTGACGCTCATTTCCCCTGGGTGCTTGCGGCCCTTGGTGGGGGAAAGGACCAGGCCGCGCTTCCGGCGGCATGAAACGACGAAAGAATTCAAACCAGGGATCGTCTTCCGACATGCCGGGCAATCTGGTATTGAGACGCGCCTGAGTGCTGACAAACACCACAGCCGGTCCGTGTTTTTCCACCAGATCAGCAAAATTAGGCAGTTGAACGCCTTGCGCCGCTGCGCTTTGTGCCTGTACGCCGGTCCCCGCAAAACCCAAGGAGAACATCAAAATAATGCTTGCAATAAATTTATTCATGTCGCCTTTACCTTCAGAAAAAAGAAAATGATATAGAACCAAAGAACTTGCCATCCATACGCAAACGGAATTCCATTTTAACCATCGGAAGTAAAACAACTGCTAATGTATTTTGGGCTCCATGCTATTGGCGAGCATTTGCGCCGCGCCGAACGGTACTTCGCCAAGCACCGTCACCTGATGATCGGCAACAGTACGCAACGCATAACTGAACATGCCATCCTCGGCGCCTTTGCTCTGCCCCTGGACGCCGCCATTTAGCGCTTCAACAAACACTGATATGGACGCCAAGCCGTCCGAGAACACCAAATGCGATACCGGCAGCGCCTTGCCCGCCAGGGTGCGTTTCATTTCCATAACTTTTCTGAACCCTTGTGGAGGGCTTGCCGCCACCCAGCCACTGTCGGTATTTTTCATGTCACGCTGGGCGCTGTCGTCAGTCATCCAGCCAGCCAGCTTTTCCTGTAAATGCGATTTGATATGACCATGACCAAAGTCGCGTGCCGCCTCTTTACCAAGCCGCAGTTCGGTAAAGGTGAATTGCTCAAGCATTTGATTGCGGTCGTTGAAAACCTTGGCTCGCAGCAGCAAACCTGATCCGATTTCGGCGCATAACCTTTGAAGAAAACGCAGCGTATCCTTGGGTTCGAGTGTGATCCACTGGCAATCGTGCCCGCTGATGCGTTCTGTCGCGCCCATCCTGACATTGTAATTTTCCAGAATAGCTTGCGGTGTGCCGTGCAGCAGCGAAGGGAAAAACTTGCCGCTGATGCGCCGGTCAAGCCGGACGGTTTTCGATTCTGGCTGGTAACAAAACAACTGCTCATTGCGGCGAATAATCTCGTGCGCCGGTCCATCGAGGGATTCGATTTTCTCCCACTCATCGCCGCGGCTGGAAATATGCGTAATACGCGACGCCGCAGTGCGATCCTGCGTCGAATGGACAAATACCCCGGCATACGAAAGTTCACGCGCGGCGTTACTGATGCGCTGCAATACCGCCGCCGCTTCCGGCGCCGACGGCATTTGTGTTGGTGTTGGTGTTGGTGTTAGCGTTGGCGCTGGCGCCTGCGCGAAAACTGTAGCGCTCAAGCCGATCAAACACGCCGGAAAGTATCTCAGGTAATGCGAATGCAAGCGATACATCATCGTCCGGCGCCCTGTCTTTGCGCCTTACCCTCGCGCACCAAATTGGCCGGCAAGATCGCCTCGGGATTGGCGAACTGGCGATGCAGCACCAGGTAGTCATTCACACTGGGCGTTATGTCCGCATAGGCGGACTGTGTGTTGATCTGCGTGGCGGACTGTACGCGTTGTTGCACCACCTGTAGCGGCGCCTCTTGCACCTGTCGCGAGGCAATGAGGCCAATCACAGCAAGCGTTGCCGCAGAAGCCGCCATAGCCAACGCCACGCGCGTTTTTCCGCCGATAGCGCCTGCGACCAATTTTCGTCGCGGCGCCAGTATGGCGGGCTCATCAGCAAGACGCGCCATGATCCTGGCGGCAGAAGCGGAATACGGCGCCACATCGGTTAATACCACACGGCGCAGGCAATCACCGATCAAATGATAAGTACCCCAGCAATCGCGCAAAGCGGCGTCATTGGCAAGCGCGCTTAACGCTGCATTGCCCTGCGCCATATCGAGCTCGCCATCCATTAAATCTGAAAGTTGTTGTTTCATTTCACCATCTCCTGTCTTTCGACGTTCCCAGTTGCGGTCGCAATTTTTCTGCAACTGTTTCCCGGGCTCTGAATATTCGTGAGCGAACTGTACCGATGGGACAATCCATGATTTGCGCGATTTCTTCATAGCTTAAACCGTCGATTTCACGCAGCGTGATCGCGGTTTTTAATTCCTCCGGCAGGCTGTCGATGCTGGCATTGACCGTTTGCGCGATTTGCTTGGTCATTAATTGCGCCTCGGGTGTATTGAGGTCACGCAGGCCGCTTGCGTCTTCAAAAGATTCGGCCTCCTCGGCATCGAACTCGGTCGAGGTAGGCGCCCTGCGCCCCTGGCTGATCAGATAGTTCTTTGCGGTATTGATACCAATGCGGTATAACCACGTATAAAACGCGCTGTCGCCGCGGAAATTCGGTAATGCCCGGTAAGCCTTGATAAAAGCCTCCTGCGCCACGTCCTCAATCTCGGAAGGATTGCGCACGATGCGCGACAGTAGCCGTTCCAGCTTGCGCTGGTATTTCAGGACGAGCAGCTCGAAGGCTTTTTTGTCACCACGCTGCACGCGCTCGACGAGCTGTTGATCGACCTCGCGGTCTGACATGTGTCCCCTTCCCTGATTATCAGGACATATTATGGACTCCGGACTCTTGTTGGCCGGGCTTAGAGCAAAATGAGTCGCTCCGCAAGCTGGAAGCCCCCCTACAAATCCGGTGTTAGCGACTGACAGCATCGCCTGCGGTATTATAAATGGGTGTTCCGACATTATGGTGCTCTCCAAAGGATATCAGTAAGCACAGGGGCTATCGTTTTGTTGCAACCAGCTAGCCTAATGACCCATCGACTCTGAAAAAGTTCACATTTGGCTCCAATTCAACTTCCATTTTTCGCAGCATAAAGAGTTGAAGTTCCCGACCCACAGCGCACTTAGAAATTAACTCAGGAAAATGAAAAACTACGACGTTTTAATTATCGGCAGCGGTTTGGCGGGCATGTCTCTGGCGTTGCGCTTAGCCGATTCGCAGCGCGTCGCCTTGCTCACCAAACACGAACTGCTCGACGCAGCCAGCGCCTGGGCGCAGGGCGGCATCGCCGCCGTGCTCGCCAGCGATGATACAACCGATGACCATATACGCGACACCCATATCGCCGGCGCCGGGCTGTGCCGCGACGCGGCCGTGCGCTTCGTGGTGGAACGCGGCAAACGCGCCGTCGAATGGCTGCTGCAACAAGGCGTGCCGTTTGATCGCGATGCCGCCAACCATACCGAGCTGCATCTGACGCGCGAAGGTGGCCACAGCCATAGGCGTATCGTTCACGCTGCCGATGCAACCGGTCGCGCGGTGCAAAAAACGCTGGTTGAACAACTCAGATCGCACCCGAATGTAGAGGTGTTTGAACACCACATCGCCATTGATCTCATCACCTCTAAAAAGTTGCCTGGCGCTACACCATCACAATCCAATCGCTGCTATGGCGCTTATGCCTTGAACAACAAAAGCGGCGAAGTTCTGACCTTGGGCGCGCGTTTCACCGCGCTCGCCAGCGGCGGCGCGGGCAAAGTCTATCTCTACACCACCAACCCCGATATCGCCACCGGCGACGGCGTGGCTATGGGCTGGCGCGCCGGGTGCAGCGTGGCCAACATGGAATTTATTCAGTTTCATCCCACCTGCCTTTACCACCCCAAGGCAAAATCTTTTTTAATCAGCGAAGCAGTGCGTGGCGAAGGCGGCTTGCTTAAACTGCCCGCCTCGCACGGCGCGCAGCGCTTCATGCCGTGGCACGACGAGCGCGCCGAACTGGCGCCGCGCGACATCGTGGCGCGCGCCATCGACTATGAAATGAAAAAACGCGGTCTCGATTGCGTCTACCTCGATATCACTCACAAATCAGCCGACTTTCTGCACAGCCATTTCCCCAACATCCTTGCGCGCTGTCTTGAATTCGGCATCGACATCACCACCGAGCCTATTCCGGTGGTGCCTGCGGCGCATTACACCTGTGGCGGCATCAACGTCGATCTCAACGGCTGTAGCGATGTGCCCGGCCTTTACGCCCTGGGAGAGGTGGCTTGCACCGGCCTGCACGGCGCCAACCGTCTGGCGAGCAATTCGTTGCTCGAATGCCTGGTGTTTTCCGAAGCCGCCGCCGCACACATGGCGAGCCAGCCTGAAATTGACCTCCCTGCCTTGCCCGCATGGGACGCAAGCCGTGTCACCGATGCCGATGAGGAAGTGATAATTTCGCACAACTGGGATGAACTGCGACGCTTCATGTGGGATTACGTCGGCATCGTGCGCACCAATAAACGCCTGGAGCGCGCCCAGCATCGCATTCATTTACTCAAGCAGGAAATTCATGACTATTACGCGCATTTTCGCATCAGCAACGATCTGATTGAACTGCGCAATCTGGTGCAAACGGCTGACCTGATCGTGCGCTGCGCCCTGCATCGCAAGGAAAGCCGTGGCCTGCATTACAGCCTCGACTATCCCGCCACGCTCGACGAAGCGCGCGAAACCGTTTTGCGCCCCTAAGTCTGACGAGCCGAAACTAAAAAAACTTTCGCGCGGAGGCGCGAAAATTCTGCTCACAAATTGCGAAGATTTAACTGATAAGAAACTAATATCATGCACAACATTTCATTATTCACTGTTGAGCAGATTCGGCAAATCGAAACTGCATACGCTAAAGCGCATCCGCATGATTCACTTATGCTGAGCGCCGGTCAGGCCGTGGCGCGCTTGGCGCAAAAAATTCTTGACGGGCAAGGCGGGCGCATTTTAGTGCTGGCGGGTCCTGGCAACAATGGCGGCGATGCCTGGGTCGCCGCGCATGCGCTACAGCAAAGCTGGCATCGCGTCACCGTTTTGAGCGGCGCTATAGAAAATCTGGCGCAAGCCGCCCAAGCCGCGCGCACTACTTTTCTGGCGGCGGGCGGCAAAGTCGTGAGTGAGTGGCCAGCGGCGGAAACGCACGACCTCATTATCGATGGCCTGCTGGGAATCGGCATCACGCGCCCGGTTACGGGCGACATGGCCGCGCTGATTGCGCGCGCCAATGCCAGCGGCGTCCCCATTCTGGCGATAGACATTCCCAGCGGCCTGGCGGCGGATAACGGCGTTGCTCTGGGGGAGGCGATACGCGCACAGCACACCCTCACTTTCATCGGCGCAAAACCCGGCCTGTACACGGCAGATGGCCGCGAGCATTGCGGCCAGGTAAGGCTCGATCCTCTAGGCATCGATGCGGCGCTTTTGAACTCGCCGCATACGCTACTCACGGCCGATTCCGTAGCCAGCCTGGCGCCGCAACGCACGCACAACTGGCACAAGGGACAGTGCGGCGCCGTGGGCGTGATAGGCGGCGCGTCTGGCATGCTGGGCGCCGCCCTGCTCGCGGCGCGCGCCGCCCTGCACCTGGGTGCAGGAAAGATTTTCCTTGCGCCGCTGGCTGAAGATGCACCGGCGTTTGACGTACTGCACCCGGAAATCATGCTACGCAAAGCGCGCGATTTATCGATACAAGAAAAACTCAATGCCTTGGTAATAGGGCCAGGCATGGGAACGAGCGACATGGCCAAGAACCTGGTGGCTACAGCACTCAAAACCGAATTAGCGCTGGTTCTCGACGCCGATGCGCTCAATCTCATTGCCGCCGGACGCGCGCTGCAAAACCAGTTGTTGCGCCGCGCAGCGCCCTCCTTACTCACGCCGCATCCGGGCGAAGCGGCGCGTCTGTTGCAATGTTCGACCGGCGAAGTGCAGGCGCAGCGCATCAAAGCCGCGTGCGATCTGGCCAGCCGTTTTCATGCTTATGTGGTTCTCAAAGGTGCAGGCAGCGTGATTGCATTCCCGGACGGCGCCTGGCACATCAACAGCAGCGGCAATGCCGGCATGGCGAGCGGCGGCATGGGCGATGCGCTATGCGGCATGCTCGCCGCCCTGCTCGCCCAGGGCCTAACGCCGCAGTCTGCGCTGATGCTCGGCGTCTGTCTGCACGGCGCGGGCGCGGATCGCGCCGTAGAGCAGCGCTGCGGCCCGCTCGGCCTGACCGCGTCTGAGGTGATTTTCAGTGCACGCGAAGTCTTGAACGACTGGGCATCGCCTGCGGGTGATGCGCACGAGGAACATTGAAAGTTGGCCATTTTAGCTAAAACAGCATATATTGTTGCAATGCAAACCGTAAACGCGACACAACTGAAGAACCGCCTCGGCGAAGTTCTTGAAAAAGCCACCCTTGAGCCGGTAGCCATAGAGCGCCACGGCGTGGTGGTGGCTTATATTGTTCCCGCTGTAGCCGAAAATGTGAAAGCAAAGCGCGCCTCAGGCAAGCCCGACAACAGCGCGCTCACCTGGGGCAGGCGCGAGGAAGAACGCGTCGCCGACCTTTGCGCCCGTGCGGATTTTCGGCCGTCTCGATGGCTTCGTGCGGGCAATGCGCGCACGCTTGCGGGAGTGGCGGCAATGCTCGCCTCGCAACAGGGTTTTGACCGGACACGCATGCTGGCCCTCGCCGAGCGGCTTTATCCAGGTATGAGCACGCTGGAGCAATTCAGCAAATGGCTGGCGTGCACGCCCGTACAAGCGGCGCGTCTGCTGCCGATGATAAAGACAGGCTCAAATCAGTCAAAACGAACCAAGCGTTCGCAGTGTCTGTGAAAATTAAACCCCCATTGCTCAAACCGGGACCCGCTTACCTGAAAGCATTCGCTACCATCATGGCGCGCGTCGAAAAAGCGCTAGGCCCGAAGCGCCCCGCTAAACCCGTTGCCGCCTGCGTTGCGGGTGGCGCAGCGCTGCATTTCTACACCGGAATGCGCGTTTCAAAGGACATCGATGCGACCATCATGGCGCGCGTGCTGCTTGACCCAAATGATTTGCAAGTTGCGTACCGCGGTGACGACGGCCATCCTCGACTGCTGTATTTCGATACGCAATACAACGACAGTTTTGCATTGCTCCACCACGATGCCTATCAGGACGCGCTTGCGATCAACCTGGAAGGTGTCGATGCCAGGCGCCTCGCTGTCAAGCTCCTGACGCCGCTTGACCTCGCCGTCTCTAAGCTCGCCCGGTTTAGCGAACAGGATCAGGAAGACATCCGCATGCTGGTTAAGGAAGGATTATTCGACGCGGCTCAGCTACGCCAGCGTGCCGACGACGCCCTGCCGGATTACGTGGGCAATCTTGAGCGGATCAAGAATTCGATTGATATCGCCTGTCGACAGGTTGCTGCGCAAATGGGTGAAAAGGCAATCCCATTGGCGCCACATCGAAGCTGCGCCAGGAAATAGCATCGTGAGAAGTAGACCGCCCCGCTGGCGACGATTATAGCCACCGTCATCGCGCTTTATGAGAAGATTGGCAGGTAGCGGGATAAATTGCCCAGTCGCGCACGCCATAGGGAAAAAAGTTTGATGAACATTATGGAAAACCTAAAAATACAAAATACAGTCGCCCCACGACTTGCGTCGGCATTAGCCACTTGGGGCCGCAGTTGATACCGCGCCTTGAACTTGAGCACGGTGTATTGCACATTATTGCGCAATCTGACGATAGCACTGTAGCCGCACCGAACATCATTCGGGTGATTTGCGAAACACTCAATTTCTCTTGCGGTGTTCTGTGGGAAAACGACGCGACAGACGGTGCGTTGCGCTGCATGCAGCACTGGGGCATCGCAACGCCGGAAATTAGCGCTTTCCTCGCGACCCTTGTCAAACTACGGCTCGCGCGCCTATCTGATGGTTTGGCGCCGCGCATCCAGAAAGAAGGCAAGGCGCTATGGATCAGCGATCTCAGCAAGGAAACAGCATCCTTGCTTGCCCCTGCTGCGTTGCAGGCAGGACTGCGCAGCGCCTTTGCGTTCCCCATCAAGGCAGACGCGCAAGTGAGCAGCGTGATGGAATTCTTCAGCCCAGCCATTCCCCAACCCGACGCCAGCGTGCTCGAAGGTGTGGCGAATCTGGGCGAGCTGATTGCTCGCTACTTTCAACAGACAAGCGCGCGCGAGCGGCTGCGCCAAAGCGAGGAGCGCTTTCGCACCATGCTCGACAACATCGAAGACAGCTATTACGAAGTTGATGTACGCGGCAATATGATGTTTTGCAATGCGTCGTACTCGCGCATGCTCGGCTATTCGGAAGAGGAATTTAAGGGGATGAACAATCGTCAGTATCAGACGAAAGAAGGGGCGGCAAGGATCTACCAGGAGTTTAACGCGGTGTACCGCAGCGGCATATCGACCAAGAGCTTCGATTGGGAACTGATACGCAAAGACGGCAGCATAGTGTTGGGCGACGGTTCTATCCATCTTATCAAGGACAAGCACGGCAAGGTGAGCGGATTCCGCGGCGTAATACGCGATGTCACCGAGCGCCGCAAAATAGAGCAGGAATTGCGCGCCAGCGAAGCGCGCTTTCGCAGCCTGACCGAACTCTCCTCGGATTGGTATTGGGAACAGGATGCCGAGTTTCGTTTTACCCGCCTTGAGGGCAAGCATGTCGAGGGCGGCGAGAGCGTGAGCGCAGCAAGCTCCCTCGGCAAGCGGCGCTGGGAAACCGGCCTTGTGATGGACGACGAAGGCGGCTGGGCCGGGCACCGCGCCACGCTGGAAGGGCAGCGTCCGTTTCGCGATGTTGTCATGCACCGCGTCCTCGAAGGCGGTGCGCGACACTATATCAGCGTCAGCGGCGAGCCACTGTTCGACAACGACAAGCGCTTCTGCGGCTACCGCGGCGTGGGGCGCGATGTCACTGAGAGCAAACTTGCCGAAGCGCATATCGAATACCTGGCGACGCACGATGGCCTGACAAAATTGCCCAACCGCGTCATGTTTAGCGAAATATTGAACCTGGCGATCGCATCGGCGCAGCGCTACCAACGCCACTTTGCGGTGCTATTCCTCGACCTGGACCGCTTCAAGCTCGTTAACGATACGCTCGGTCATGATGCAGGCGATACGCTGCTGCTAGAAATCGCCAAGCGCCTCACCGGCAACGTGCGCACTAGCGACGTGGTGGCGCGCCTCGGTGGCGATGAGTTCGTCATTTTGTTACAGGAAGTGAACGAAGAAAAGTACGTCACTGCGGTGGCGAGCAAGATTCTCGCCGCCGTCATCCAGCCGCTAATCGTCATGGGACAGGAGTGCCGCATCACAGCGAGCATCGGCATCGCCATGTATCCGGCGCACGCGCAAGACGAACTAACACTGATGAAAAACGCTGATATGGCCATGTACCTCGCCAAAGAGGAAGGCAAGAACAATTTCCAATTTTATTCCCTGGCGATCAAAACCCAGACGCCAGAACGCTTGACATTGGAAGCAAATCTGCGCCGCGCCCTCGAGGACAATGAATTTTTCTTGCACTACCAGGCGAAACTGGATTTGAAAACACGCCAAATCAGCGGCGTGGAAGCGCTGTTGCGCTGGCAGCACCCTATCCTGGGCGTAGTATCTCCGTTGAAGTTCATCCCGCTGGCTGAAGAAACCGGGCTTATCGTGCCTATCGGCAAGTGGGTGCTGCGCACCGCATGCGCACAAAACATGGCATGGCAGCGCCAGGGCTTGCCGCCGGTGTGCATGGCCGTCAATCTATCGGTGCGCCAATTTTCCGATGACAACCTGCTCAAGGACATCGCCGACGCTTTGCAGGAATCGGGCATGCCCCCGGCATTACTGGAACTTGAACTCACCGAGAGCATGGTGATGCGCAACCCCGAACGCGCGGTGCGGCTGTTGAACACGATAAAAAGTATGGGCGTCCGTCTTGCCATAGACGATTTCGGCGTCGGCTATTCGTCTCTGGCGCAGATTAAGCGCTTTCCCATTGACATCCTCAAGGTAGATCGCTCCTTCATCCGCAACCTGCCGCAGAATGGCGAGGACCGGGCTATCACCGAAGCGATAATCGCCATGGGCAAGGCGTTGAGCCTTACCGTTGTCGCCGAAGGCGTGGAAACCCAGGAGCAGGAATCCTACTTACGCAATCTCTCCTGCGACGAATCGCAAGGTTTCTATTTCAGCAAACCCGTTACTCCTGAACAGTTTTCCGATCTGCTGCGGCTGCATGTCGGCGGAGATCAGAAGTAGATCAGTTGTAGGGTGAGCTTGCGCACCATGCCTTACGGTGCGCAAGCGCACCCTACGGAAGGCGCGATCTAAACCGATGTGGAGACATTCAAATTTGCGTTATTAACGCCAATAGTTCTGCCGAATGTAGGAGCGGG
>JAYWAM010000265.1:0-4218 GCA_043782425.1 Betaproteobacteria bacterium | reverse complement strand
GTGATGATGTGCGAGATTCCCTCCAACGCCATACTCGCCGACGAATTCCTCGAATACTTCGACGGCTTTTCCATCGGCTCAAACGATATGACGCAGCTAACCCTGGCCCTGGATCGGGATTCAGGGCTGGTGATGCACGCCTTCGACGAGCGCAATGCAGCGGTAAAGCGCATGTTGCACCTGGCGATCCAGGCGTGCCGCAAGGCAAAAAAATACGTCGGCATTTGCGGCCAGGGTCCGTCGGATTATCCCGATCTCGCCGAGTGGCTGATGAACGAAGGTATCGAAAGTATGTCGCTCAATCCCGATACGGTGGTGGAGACGTGGCTGCATTTGGCTAAAGTAGGCGCGGGCAAGGCGAAATGATGAGCATCTCGAAATTATTTTTGAGATACCATAAGCTGGACTAGCTGGAACCAAAAACGATTTTCGCGCCAAGACGCAAAGGCGCAAAGAAAATCAACCCCATTTTTGTTTTTCTTTGCGTCTTTGCGCGAAAATTCTTCTCACAAATTGCGAAGATTTAACTGATAAGAGACTAATGTTGACATGGCAATGGTCGCACTTTGAATCTTTGAGCGTCGGCGACCTCTACGCTCTGCTCGCGGCGCGCAACGCAGTATTTGCGGTTGAGCAAAACTGTCCTTATCAGGACCTCGACGACTTCGATCAGCAAGCCTGGCATTTGCTGGGATGGCGCGGGGCGCAGCGCGATTTGGCGGCCTACTGCCGTGTGATCGCGCCGGGAATCAAGTACGCCGAGCCGTCAATCGGTCGTGTGCTGACCACCCTGCATTACCGTGGCGCAGGCCTGGGCCGACTGTTGATGGCCGAAGCTCTCGCACGCACCGCAGCGTTGTATCCCGGCCAGGCGATTCGTATCGGTGCGCAACATAGGCTGGAGAAATTTTACGAAGATTTCGGATTCAGGGTTGCGTCCAAGGTATATATGGAAGACGATATTGCCCATGTGGAAATGTTGCGCCAGGTGACTAGCGTATGACTACCAACAAACCGTTGTGGGCACCCACCCCAGCGCAGGTTGCCGCGAGCAACATGACGGGTTTCATGCGCCAGGTGAATGCGCGCTATGGTGTGACGCTGACCGATTACGCCAGCTTGTATCGCTGGTCGCTCGAGCATATGGAGGATTTCTGGGTAGCGCTGTGGGATTACACCGAGGTGATTGCCGAAACGCGCGGCGAACGTGTGCTGGTCGATGGCGACAAAATGCCCGGCGCGCGTTTCTTTCCCGATGCGCGCCTCAACTTCGCCGAGAATCTACTGCGCCAGCGCACTGACGCCGACGATAACGCCGACGCCATCGTTTTCTGGGGCGAGAGCAGTGTGCGCCGCCGCTTGAGCCACCGGCAGTTTTACGCTGAAGTGTCGCGCTTCGCCCAGGCGCTCAAGCACGCTGGTGTTGCGCGCGGTGATCGTGTCGCCGGCCTGTTGCCTAATCTGCCCGAAACCATCATTGCCGCGCTTGCCAGCGCCAGCGTCGGGGCGGTGTGGACATCGTGCTCCTCGGATTTCGGTGTGCAGGGCGTACTCGATCGTTTCGGCCAGGTGACGCCCAAAGTGCTGTTTGCCTGTGACGGCTACTACTACAAAGGCAAGACTGTCGATACGCTCGAAGTCTTAAAACAGGTTGCGGCGCAATTGCCGAGCGTGCAGGCGGTGGTGGTCGTTCCCTACGTGACGGAAAATCCTGCCATCGACACCATCCCGCGCGCCACCCTGCTGCGCGACTTTGTGGCGCCCTTCGTACCCGGAGAAGTCGCGTTCGAGCGCCTGCCATTCAATCATCCGCTGGTCATCATGTATTCCTCGGGAACCACCGGCGTGCCCAAATGCATAGTGCACGGCGCTGGCGCGACACTGCTCATGCACCTCAAAGAGCATCAACTGCATTGCGACATCAAGCCGGGCGACCGGGTGTTTTACTTCACCACCTGCGGCTGGATGATGTGGAATTGGCTGGTGAGCGCGCTCGCCTCGAAGGCCACGCTGCTGCTCTATGACGGCTCGCCGTTTATTGCGCGCGGCAGCATCCTGTTTGATTACGCCGACGCAGAACGCATGACGCACTTCGGCACTTCAGCAAAATTCATCGACGCGCTGGTCAAGATACGCGCTGCACCTATGCGCAGCCATCGCCTGGCCACTCTGCGCGTCATGTTGTCCACCGGTTCGCCGCTGTCGCCCGAGGGCTTCGATTACGTTTATAACGAGGTGAAAAGCGATCTATGCCTGTCGTCGATCAGCGGCGGCACCGATTTGCTGGCGTGCTTTGCCGGCGGCGCGCCGCTGTTGCCGGTGTGGCGCGGCGAATTGCAATGCCGCATGCTCGGCATGGCCGTTGAGGTGTTCGATGAGAATGGCAAGGCGCTGCACGGCGAAAAAGGCGAGCTGGTTTGCACGCGCCCTTTTCCCACCATGCCGCTGCAATTCTGGAACGATGCGGGCGACAAGAAATATCGCGCTGCGTATTTCGAGCGCCATCCTGGCGTTTGGACGCATGGCGACTGGTGCGAGCTCACGTCTCACGATGGCCTGATTATCTACGGCCGCTCCGACGCGGTGCTCAACCCCGGCGGCGTGCGCATAGGCACGGCGGAAATTTATCGCCAGGTCGAAAAACTTGAAGAGGTGGTCGAAGCCATCGTCATCGGCCAGGACTGGCCGCCGCACATCCTGGGTGACGTGCGCGTGGTGCTGTTCGTGCGCCTTGAGGACGGGCGCGTGCTCGACGAGGCGCTGACGCGCAAGATCAAGGAACAGATTCGCGTCAACACGACGACGCGCCATGTTCCGGAAAAAGTACTACAGGTACCCGACATTCCGCGCACCAAAAGCGGCAAAATTGTTGAGCTCGCGGTGCGCGCCATTGTGCACGGGCAAGCAGTAAAGAATCAAAGCGCGCTCGCCAATCCCGAGGCGCTGGAGTATTTCAGGAATCGCGTGGAGTTACAGACATGAGGACAAGCTATGAAGTGGCATTGTGTGTAGTTCCCCCTCTCCCTCAGGGCGGGGTTGGGGTGAGGGTGGGTAGCTCGTTTCGCTAGTTTGTAAATCGTCGAGTTAGTCAACCACCCCTCACCCTAACCCTCCCCTCCCAAAAAACGGGGAGAGGGGATATCTTTACTTTACAGAGATCAAGCAATGAGAGTGCGTTCCCCGGTCTTCTACGCTTGGCTGTCGGTGGTGACTTCGCTAGTCACCATCGTCTTCAAGTTTGCCGCCTATCATGTCACCGGCTCGGTGGGCCTGTTATCCGACGCGCTGGAGTCGTTCGTCAATCTCGCTGCTGCGCTGGTGGCGCTCGGCGTGCTGACTTACGCCGAAGCCGGGCCGGATAAGGAACACAACTTCGGTCATGACAAGGCGGAGTACTTCGCCAGCGGCATCGAAGGCACGTTGATTCTGGTGGCAGCCATCGGCATAGTGTGGAGCGCCGTGCCGCGCCTCATCGCACCACTCGCGGTCGAACAGGTCGGTCTGGGGATGGTGTTGTCGGCGGTGGCGACGCTGGCCAACATGCTGTGCGCGTGGCTGCTGCTTTCTGCCGCCAAGGCGCATCGTTCCATCACGCTCGAAGCCGACGCACGCCATCTCATATCTGACGTGTGGACCACCGCCGGTGTGGTGGCTGGCGTGCTGCTCGCAACCTGGAGCGGCTGGCTGATTCTCGATCCGCTGGTCGCCATCGCCGTGGCGCTGAGGATACTCTGGACCGGCGGTGACCTCCTGCGCCAGTCGTTCGACGGCCTCATGGATCGCGCCATACCTGACGACGAACACGCCAAAATAGTGGAAGTGCTGGAACGTTATCGCGCGCAAGGCTGCGATTATCATCAACTGCGCACGCGGCAGGCGGGCAAACGCAGTTTCGTTGACGTGCATATTCTGATGACCGGCGCGACCACCGTGCACGCCGGGCATGAATTGCTGGAAAATATCGAAACGCAAATTAAGGCGGCGCTACCGCATGTCGAAGTACTGACGCATCTTGAGCCTATTGAAGACCCGCGTTCCTACGAGCCGGAGATGGAGGCGCCCAAGCGTAGGGCGCAATAACGCGCATTGCGCCGTATTTCTGGGTTGTGAAACGCGGTGCTTATTCCCATTAGCCGGGCTAGCCGGAACAAAAAACGATTGTCGCGCCAAGACGCAAAGACGCAAAGAGAAGCAGCCCAGTTTTCATTTTTCTTTGCG
>JAYWAM010000264.1:0-4232 GCA_043782425.1 Betaproteobacteria bacterium | reverse complement strand
TCCCATGATGTGGAGCCGCGGAATGAATTGGACGCTTTCGCGCCAAATCACCATGAGCCTGCTCGGCGTGCCGCATGTGCAAAGAAAAGAAGTGCAGGCACAACACAGTGAGGGTGTTGCCGGTTTCATTCGCGATGCGCTTGAGTATGTTTTCCGCGAGCTGCCGCTGTCGAGCAATTATTTTTATGCAGTTTACGTCCGTGGCGAATACGCCCCTGATTGCTGTCCCGAGTATTTGACACGCCCCAATTTCGAGCGATTGAAAGCGCGCTACGCCGAGCGCATCGTCCCGCATACCTGTAGCGTCGCGCAATTTCTCCAGCGCACCGATGAACGCATAGACAAGTTTGTCCTGCTTGACCACATGGACTGGATGGCGGGCTATTACCCGCTCGCCCTGAATGAAGAGTGGGAGGCCATTTTGCAGCGCGCAGCGCCTGGGGCGCGCATTATTTTTCGCAGCGCCCATGCAAAGCCGAAGTATCTTGACTGGATTTCGGTTGGCGCGGCGCGCAAATATCTGCATGAGGTCGTCGAGTTTCATGATGCTGAGGCGCAACGCTTGGCGCTGCAAGACCGCGTGCATACCTATGCGGGTTTCCATATCGCGGACGTGAGGGCTTGACGGTGCTTTTTGACGACGCCGCCGTGCTCATCCAGCTCCTGCGCGGCCAGTCTGGCGGCGGCACGCACGCCGAGCGCCTTGAGGCCTTTTATGCGCCGCAGGCTGCGCGCTATGACACCTTCCGCGCGCGCTTACTGCACGGGCGTCGCGAGCTGATAGACTTGCTCGACCCTCTTCCCGGCGAGCGTGTGGTGGAGCTGGGAGGGGGCACCGGCGCAAATCTAGAGTGGTTCGGCGCACGCCTGGCTCGTTTGCGCAGCTTCGAGTTGGTCGATGTCTGTCCCGCGTTGCTCGATGTGGCGCGCCGCCGCAGCGCGGCGCTGCATAACGTGCGCATCGTTAGAGCAGATGCAGCTCTATATCAGCCCCAAGCACCGGTCGATAACGTGTATTTCTCTTACGCGCTCACCATGATTCCCGATTGGGAGCGGGCGATAGAAAACGCTATCGCTATGCTCAAGCCGGGAGGAAAATTGGGCGTCGTGGACTTCTATGTATCCGCTGCCGCTCCGCAGCCGCAGCGCGTTCGCCATGACGCATTGACACGCTGGTTGTGGCCGCGCTGGTTCGCGCACGACGGCGTGCATGTTTCGCACCGCCATCTCGATACCTTGTCGGAGCGCCTTGAGGTTACGACGTTGCTCGAGCGCAAGGCCCCCATCCCTTACCTGCCGCTAGCGCGCGTTCCCTACTACGTGTTTGTCGGTAGAAAGCGCTGATGCCGACGGTGCGCTCTCTGTTCCTGTCCGACATCCACCTCGGCACCCGTGGATGCCAAGCCGAAAGCCTGCTGGCGTTTCTAAAACACTACGAGTCGGAAAACCTTTTTCTGGTGGGCGATATCGTCGATTTCTGGGCCATGAACCGCAGCATCTATTGGTCGGCGGCGCAAAATACCGTGGTGCAAAAGGTGCTCAAGCGCGCGCGTCACGGTGTCAAGATTTTGTATGTGCCGGGGAATCACGACGAGGCCTTGCGCGAATACGTCGGCACTTCATTTGGCGATATCGAAATCGTGCTCGATCATGTTCATACCATGGCCGATGGAAAACGCTTTCTGCTGATTCACGGCGACGAGTTCGATCAGGTCACGCGCTATCACAAATGGGTGGCGGTATTGGGCGACGTGGCCTACAACATTCTAGTGCGGCTCAATTCATGGCTCTCGTGGGCGCGCCGCACCCTGAAAATTCCCGGCTATTGGTCACTTGCCGGTTACGCCAAGCGCAAAGTTAAATCGGCGGTCAGCTTCATCTTCGATTTCGAGGATTCAGTGTTACGCCATGTAAAAACCAGAGGCCTGGATGGCGTCATCTGCGGACACATTCACAGCGCCGCCCTCAAGCAGGTTGAAGGTGTTACCTACATCAACTGTGGAGACTGGGTCGATAGCTGCACTGCGATTATCGAACATCTCGATGGGCGGCTCGAACTGGTGCATTGGCGTCACGCCGCCGAATCGGTCGACGTGCGCCAGCAGCCGGTGACGGCGCCAGCTTCGGACCATGGCCCGCTGGAAATTGAGGATTTCCCCCAGCATCAGGTAGGCACAGACGCGAGGTTGTCGAGGAACTGGCGCGCGCAGCGCTCCCAGGAGAAGCTTTCCGCATAACGGCGCACTGCGCTGCGGTCCAGTTTGAGCGCCGCAAGCGCCGCCGCGCGCAGGTCTTCATCGAGCACACCTACGGCAGTATCGGTGATGACATCTATCGGCCCGTTTACCGGAAAAGCCGCGCACGGGGTTCCGCACGCCATGGCTTCGAGCAGCACCAGACCGAAGGTGTCGGTGCGGCTGGGAAAAACAAAAACGTCGGCCATCTGGAAATAGGAAACCAGCTCCTGGCCGCTCTTGGCGCCCGCGAATACCGCAGCGGGAAAACGCTTTTCAAGCTCCTTGCGTTGCGGGCCATCGCCGACCACCACCTTGGTACCGGGAAGATCAAGCTGTAAAAACGCTGCGATGTTTTTTTCCACGGCAACGCGGCCTACGTACAGAAAAACCGGTTGTGGAAAGGGGTATTCGCGCCGTTCGGCGGGGCGAAACAATTCGGTATCAACGCCGCGCGACCAGTCCGCCACATTGTCGAAGCCGCGCCGCTCGAGCACCGCGCGAATGGCAGGCGTCGCCACCATCACCGCCGTCGATTGGCGGTGGAACCAGCGCAGCATGCGGTAGGTGAGTGCCACGGGCAGCCGGGTGCGCGCGTGGACGTATTCTGGAAAGCAGGTGTGATAGGCGGTGGTGAAGCGTTGCCCGGTGGCGATGCATACGCCGCGCGCCGCGAGTCCGAGCGGGCCTTCGGTGGCGATATGCACTGCATCGGGTTGAAATTGCTCGAAGCGCCTGCGCACCGCGCGACCGGGAAAAAGCGCCAGCGGAATCTCGGGATAGCTCGGCATCGGCATGGTGCGAAAACCTTGTGGTGAAACCACTTCAACGTCATGGCCGAAATTCCCCAGCCATTTGATCGTGTTTCTCAGCGTCACGACGACGCCGTTGATTTGCGGCGTCCAGGCGTCAGTCACCAGCAGGATGCGCATGTATGCCTTTCATGCTAGGCACAGGTTCTTTGCATGAGTCGCCATCGCAACCGGCGCAGGGTTGCCAAAAAAGTGACGCGCATATTGAGGTGACAGCCGATACATTGGCAGCAACACAAAAAAATCAGCGCTGTTGAAGTCGGGGTCCCAGGCAGGATCGCCGCAAACCCAGGCGCCGATACGGATATAACCCTTGAGCAAGGGTGGAACGCTGGCGCCTTCATTCGAGACGGCGCGATCCACCGCATCAACCGGGAAAGCGTTGCGTGGTGTTACGCGAAACTCACGCGGCGCCAGATAGCGCGCCGATACGTGCTTGCTGACCGCCACGGCATTGGCGCCGCCATCGGCAAGGCTGACGCTGGCGCAGCCGATAAGATGATCATATTTTTCATGGCGCATGAAACGTGCGATGGCGGACCACAACATCAATAGCACCGCTCCACCGCGATGCTCGGGGTGTATGCAAGCCCGGCCCATCTCGACGCTGCTGGCGCGAAGCGATGCCAGCCGCCCCAGGTCGAACTCGCCGTCTGAATAGAGCCTGCCGCGCCGCCTGGCGCAATCGGGCGTGAGCAGGCGATAGCACCCGACCACCTGTCCTGAATCGGCAGCGCGTACGATCAGGTGCCGACAGAAAGCGTCAAATTCATCGACATCCATTTCAGGGTGATTTTTTGCTGCATTGGCGCCCAGCTCTTCAACAAACACCTGGTAACGCAGTCTCTGTGCTTCTTCTACTTCCTTCGGAGTGTGGGCAAATCCAACCACGTAACCTGATTTACCCGCGCTTTTTGAAATGCTCACGCTTGCATCGCGATTGACATTCATGTGATGGCCTCACGCAGTGACTTGAATGTTCGCTACGCTACACGGCGCAGGCTGCAACAATGTTGCAGAAAAATGACCGTTACATTACATCGACCTCAGAGGGTTCTCATCAAGTCTGCGCATCGTGGAGGGAGTATTATTGAGCGTTTCCTAATTCACGACAGTTTCTTGGCTCCACCACCCCCTCACCCCGACCCTCTCCCCCGTTCCGGTGGAGAGGGAGAAAACCCCCTCT
>JAYWAM010000263.1:0-4247 GCA_043782425.1 Betaproteobacteria bacterium | reverse complement strand
CAAGCCCTTTGATAACACCCGCTTTTACGCTATCCCAGCATGAGCAGGAAAGCGCAAAAATCGCAGAAAAAAAGCTTGCAAACGAACAGAGTATCTACGGACAACAAAGCATATTCTCGCCACACAAGAGAATTGGAATAACTCCACAGCAGCTTGCATAGCGCCCGTTCTGCACGGAAAGCGCGGACAATCCGGCAGGCGTATATTGAGCTTGTGCGATCTCTTATAGATTAGTGAGATGCCCGACCCCTCACCCTCTCCCCAAAAAGGGGGAGAGGGGATAATAATTAACTCTCGAATTGGAAATGGAATAACACATGTTCGAGTCCGCAGAAGTGGGTCACAAACTCTCGAAAGAAGAATACGACAAGCGCGAACCCGTGCTGCGCCAGCAGCTTCTCAAAGCGCAATATGATCTGCTGGAAAATAAGTCGTTTCCAGTAATCGTGCTGGTGAACGGCGTGGATGGCGCCGGCAAGGGTGAGACCGTCAATCTGCTCAACGAGTGGATGGACCCGCGCCACATCCACACCCACGCCTTCGGCGCCATGACCGAAGAGGAGCGCGACCGTCCGGCTATGTGGCGCTTCTGGCAGGCGCTGCCGCCCAAGGGCAAGATCGGCATCCTGTTCGGCTCGTGGTACACCGATCCCATTATTACGCGCGTGCTGGGCCACACCAAGAGGGCCGAATTCGAGACGCAACTCGATGAGATCCGCCATTTCGAAAGAATGCTCACGGCAGAAGGCGCGCTCATTATTAAACTCTGGTTTCATCTTTCAAAGAAGGCGCAAAAAAAGCGCCTCAAGAAGCTGGAGGCCGACCCTGTCACGCGCTGGCGCGTCACGCCCGAAGACTGGATGCACTTCAAGCACTACGACGAGTTTGCCGAAGTCTCCGAGCACGCGCTGCGCGAAACCAGCAGCGGCGAAGCGCCCTGGCGTCTCATCGAGGGCGCCGATGCGCAGTACCGCTATATCGTAGCGGGAACCGAGTTGCTCGACGCGATGAAAAAGCGTCTTGAAGGCAAGGCGCCGGTTGTTGCGCCTCCCGCCCCGCTGCCAAAGATCGCGATCGACGGCCGCGACATTCTTAATACTCTCGACTACTCACAGAAGCTCGCGCCGCGCGCCTACGACAAGAAAATCGAGAGGCTGCAAGGCGACCTCAATCTGCTGACACGCGACCAGCGCTTTCACGAGCGTTCGCTCGTTATCGTGTTTGAAGGTATGGACGCCGCAGGCAAGGGCAGCACCATCCGCCGCGTCACGCGCGCCCTCGATGCGCGCTACTACCATGTGATACCCGTCGCCGCGCCCAGCGAGGAAGAACGCGCCCAGCCTTATCTGTGGCGCTTCTGGCGCAACGTTCCGCGGCATGGCAGCAGCGTCATTTTTGACCGCTCATGGTATGGCCGCGTGCTGGTGGAGCGCGTCGAGGGCTACTGCTCGGAATCCGACTGGATGCGCGCCTATCACGAGATCAACGATTTCGAAGCGCAGCTCACACACGATGGCGCCATCGTGATCAAGTTCTGGCTCGCCATTACGCTTGATGAGCAACTCAAGCGCTTTCGCGCACGCGAAAAAATCGCCCACAAGAAATTTAAGATCACCGCGGATGACTGGCGCAACCGCAAGAAATGGCCAAAATATGAGCAGGCCGTCTGCGACATGATAGAACGCACCAGCACCGAGATCGCGCCCTGGAACATCATTGCCGGCAACGACAAGCCGTTTGCGCGCGTTGCGGTACTGAAGACATTGGTGGAGCGCATTGAGGAGAGGTTTTAGGCGGCTGCTCCAGATTAGCTTGGATCGTACCCCATTGTTCTGAATAAAGCGCAGGAAATCCGGCAGGCGTATATTGAGCTTGCGCGGAGTGCCGCAAATTCTCCGCTTCAACCAACCCCCGCCCCTCTCCCTAAGGCAGGAGAGTGGCTGGGGTGGTGTACCTTCAGGGAAGACGCGCATGTGTGTACTTAAAATTGGGGAAGGCTCGTGTCGCTAAGTTTCCGCCAAAAAACGATGCTCAGTATCGCATTGGTACAGTTGGTACTACTGGGCCTATTTATTTCTCTTGGGCTATCTCACTTGCGCGGCGCAATTGAATTGGAGCTCTACCAGCGTGCGGAAACATCAGGGGATCTGCTCGTTTCTGCCGCGCTTACGCCGCTGGCCAATATGGATCTCGCAAGCTTGCAAAACCTGACTGACCAAGTACAGGCAAAGCCGGGAGTCAAATATGTCCAAATTCTCGACCGACGCGGAAAGCCGCTTGCCACCTCCGGAATGGCGCCATCCGTATTGAAGCCGGACGAGACTGTGCGCGCTGTAACGGGTGACATTTTTAGCTCCACAAAAAAAGTCACACTCGGGACCGAAGTGTATGGGCAGGTGTGGGTAGGCTGGGATGTCGCTGAACTGCGTCAGCGTTTAAGGCAACTGGCGCTATGGACTATCTCAATTGCACTGCTTGAGATGTTAGTGGTAGGAGTAATGTCCTTTACGTTGGGAAACTACTTGCTGCGCGGACTAAAAGGTCTTGAATTTGCTGCGCACGAGATTGCAGTTGGCAAGGTTGGGCATCAAGTGCCAATCAAAGGCTCCGACGAACTTTCCAGAACCGCGCGCGCGTTTAACTTCATGTCTCGCCGGTTGCAGGAATCATTTGGCAAACAACACGAAGCCGAAGAAGAATTGCGACGAGCAAACGAAGGACTTGAGGAACGAGTCGCACAGCGCACCGAGCAACTCTCCCATCAGGCGCTACACGACAATTTGACTAAACTCCCCAACCGCGTCCTGCTCGCTGACCGACTGCAGCAAGCAATCACCTTGGCGCGGCGCGGCAAACATCGTGCTGCGATGCTTATCGTCGATCTCGACCGCTTCAAGGAGATCAATGACACTCTGGGCCATCAATATGGCGACTTCGTGTTAAGTGAAACCGCTACGCGCCTGACTCACGCGCTGCGCGAAAGCGACACCGTGGCGCGTCTCGGCGGCGACGAGTTCGCCATTGTTTTGTCCTCGGTGCAAGACGAGGGTGCGGTGTCGTTCGTGGTTCACAAGCTCCTCGATATCATTGAAACGCCCATCGATATTGCGGGAGAACTGGTTGACGTCAGCGCCTCGATAGGCGGTGCTATTTTCCCCGATCACGCCAAGGATTCATCAACTCTTATGAAGTACGCTGATTTGGCAATGTACGATGCAAAGCGGAGAAAGGGCCGTTATTCGATGTACCGGCCGGAGATGGACCAACATAGCACGCAGCGTCTAAAATTTGTCGCGGAACTGCGGCGCGCGATCACCGCCGATCAATTTGTACTGTACTACCAGCCCAAAGTTGAATTGGCGACATCAAATATCATGGGGGTCGAGGCTCTTTTACGCTGGAATCACCCTGAACAAGGATTGTTGTTCCCCGACAAGTTCATTGCATTGGCCGAGGAATCTGGGCTCATTAAGCCGCTTACTGCGTGGGTAGTCCGGGCTACAGCAAAGCAGCTACAGATGTGGCGTGACGGCGGTTTGAACGTTAGTGTGTCAGTCAATATTGCGGCGGAAAATCTCCATGACGATGAGTTTCCAGATCGAGTATCATCAATTCTGACGGAGTACCAAATCGATCATTCCCGTCTCGAAATGGACATATCGGAGGCGGCGATTATGGTTGACCAGATACACTCGCTATCGGCGATCAAGCGCTTGAGTGAAATGGGCATCAAGATCGCTATCGACAATTTTGGTACCGGTTATTCGTCTCTTGCCTACATTCAGAAGTTGGCTATTACCCAACTCAAAATAGACCGCACATTCGTTGCAAGAATGGACCAGGCGGACGTCGCGCAATTGGTTAAATCAATTATTGCTGTAGGCCACAACCTGGGACTTTTAGTGATCGCCGAAGGGGTTGAAAATATGACGACATGGGATACGCTGAAGGCATTAGGTTGCGACTCCGCCCAAGGGTATTGCCTTGCACATCCCCTGCCGCAGGATGAGTTATCCGCGTGGATGGCAGGCCACAAAACGGTCAAAGGAGAAAGACAACATGAAGCTATTTAAAGCATTATTGGTTTGCCTTGTCACAGTTTGTTTTTCGAGCCATGGTCAGGAACAAAAACCGCTTATCGTCGGACTTGTTGACGGCTGCGTAAATGCGCCGGAATTTGGCGGAGTTTGAAGGTTGCTAAGATCGAAACGCAAGTGGCCCGCCAGGGCCACTTGTTCATTTGACGG
>JAYWAM010000262.1:0-4250 GCA_043782425.1 Betaproteobacteria bacterium | reverse complement strand
GAAGATTCGAGCGATTTTGAGGCCGAAATTGCTTCTGCTCACTGAGGGAGGGGAGGCCAAGTTCAGCCTCCAACTCACTAAAGTTAGCGCTTATGCGCAACAGCGGGAACCCATTTTGAATTGAGAAAAGCTTATGAAAATGACGTACGAAAAATGGATCCCCGCTTTCGCGGGGGCGACTGAGTTGGTTGCTAAAAGGGAGGCTGCATGACCGCCTATATTATCCGACGACTTTGGCAAATGATCCCCACACTGGCGGGGGTGATTCTGCTGATATTTTTTCTTTTCAATGCAGTGGGCGGCGACCCTGCGGTGGTGTTGGCGGGCAAGATTTCCAATCCCGAGCAGATTAAAAATATCCAAAAGCAATTGGGTGTTGACAAGTCTTATCCTGAACAACTGCGCAACTTTGTGTGGGAAGTCGGCAACGGCTTTACTTGTACTTACATAAGCTATACCGACCCCGCGCGCAAAGCCGATCAACCCTGCCAGCCGGTGCGCTCGTGGGCCACCAATGAAGAGATTTCAAATATCTTCCGGACACGCGTCGGCCCCACGCTCACCATCATGCTTCCCGTTCTGCTGTTGGAAACGCTGATCGGTGTGATTCTCGCCATCGGCGTGGCCTATGTGCGCGGCACACTTACCGACCGCATGGTAATGATGACGTGCACGGTGGCGATGTCTATCAGTTTTCTGGTGTACATCATCGTGTTTCAGTATTTCTTCGGCTTCAAGTGGGGCGTGTTTCCGGTGCAGGGCTGGAGCGACAGCTTCTGGAAAAACCTGATTACCTATGCGCCGCTACCCGTCATGCTCGCGGTGTTTGTCAGTCTGGCGCCGACGCTGCGTCTGTACCGCTCGTTTTTCCTCGATGAAATCAATCAGGATTACGTTCGCACGGCGCGCGCCAAGGGCCTGTCGGAACGTAAGATCATGCTCAAACACGTGCTGCGCAATGCCATGATCCCGATTCTCACCAACATCGGCATCGCCGTTCCCGGCCTGTTCGTCGGATCGTTTCTGCTTGAAACATTTTTCTCCATCCCTGGTCTGGGACGCGAAATTCTGCTGGCGGTGAACCGCAGCGATTTCCCGGTAATCAAGGCGGCCACGGTGTATCTGGCGATGATTACCATGCTGATTAATCTGACGGTCGATGTGATGTACAAGGTGGTCGATCCCAGGGTGACTTTCAAGTAAAGAATCTAGGAGAAAATAATATGAACGCCGTCCTGACTAACAACCCACCCCCCTCTGGCCCCAAGGCGTCCGCCGGGCTTTGGAATCTGGCCATGCGCCGCCTGGCGCGCGACAAGGTTGGCATGGCTTCGCTGATTGTGGTGATTTTTTTCCTGCTGCTGATGGCAGCGTCCTATACCGGGCTGGTGGCCAAGGACTGGTCGAAAGAAAGCGGTGTTTCCTACGCCAACCCGGCGTTCATGGCGGACGCAGAAAACCTCGAAAAAGCCCAGGCAGTCGATCCCTCCAAACTATCCAAAATTCCACCGGTCGATTTGAGCGACATCGACCCCCTGGCGCCGCGTTACAAGGAGTGGGCGGAGCGCACCGCCAAAATCGCCGTCACCGAAATCAAGCGTTCCGATACGCTGCCATTTGGCGCCGACAAGTGGGGGCGCGATGTGTTGCTCAAAGCCGTCAAGGGCGCAGAAGTATCGATTTTTGTGGGGCTGGTGGCTGCGCTGCTCGCTACCAGCATCGGCACCATCCTCGGCGCGCTGGCAGGCTATATGCGTGGCAGGGTCGAGGATGTCTTGGAGTGGGTCTACAACGTGTTCACCAGCATTCCCTACATCCTGCTGATTCTCGCCTTCGCGGCGGTTTTCAGCCGCGGCATCACCACCATCATCATGATTCTCGGCATCACCGGCTGGACCGGCATCTATCGCCTGATACGCTCCGAATACATCAAGCACCGCTCGCGCGAATATGTGCGCGCTGCGCAAGCCATCGGCGCCTCCCATCCGCGACGCATGTTCGTGCATATCCTCCCCAATGTGAGCCATGTGTGCCTGGTGCAGCTTTCGCAGTACGTGGTGCAGTTCATCAAGGCCGAGGTGATCCTCTCCTTCCTGGGCATGGGCGTGCCGGTCGATATGGTGTCGTGGGGCACCATGCTGGCCGAAGCGCAGAACGAACTGGTGATCGGCAAGTGGTGGCAACTGTTTGCGGCAGGCGCCAGCATGGCGGTCCTGGTGACGGCGTTTTCGATGTTGACCGATTCGTTGCGCGATGCGCTCGATCCGAAAATAAAGTGAGGCAGTGTAAAAAATGACTCAAGCCAATCAAACCAACCTGCTCGAAATCGACAACTTGCGCGTGTCTTTCCGTATGGATCGCGACAAGATATTCGATGCCGTCAAAGGCATCAGCTTTGTGGTGCCCACCAACAAAACCGTCGCGCTGGTAGGCGAATCGGGTTCCGGCAAATCTGTTACCGCCATGGCCATCCTCGGCTTGCTGCCCGAAGTCTCTTCCATTGTGGGCAAAAGCAGCGTGATTAATTATCAAGGCCGTAATCTACTCACAGCATCGCAGGCGGATTTGCAAAAACTGCGTGGTAAGGAAATATCGGTCATTTTTCAGGAGCCGATGACTTCGCTGAATCCGGTTTTCACCGTGGGCGAGCAGATTTCCGAAGTGCTGCGCCTGCACTTGAATATGAGCAGCTCGCAGGCCAGGGCGCGTAGCGAAGCGTTGCTGGGTGAAGTCGGCATCCCCGAACCCAAGCTGCGCATGAAGTCCTATCCGCACGAGTTATCCGGCGGCCAGCAACAGCGCGTCATGATAGCCATAGCCATCGCCTGCGAGCCCAAGCTTTTGATCGCCGACGAGCCTACCACGGCGCTGGACGTGACCATCCAGAAACAGATTCTGGAGCTGATCGCCAAGTTGCAAAGCACGCGCAATATGTCGGTGCTTTTCATTACTCACGACCTCGATGTGGTGGGCGAAATCGCCGATTACGTGGTGGTGATGAAAAACGGTGAAATTCAGGAACAAGGAACTGCCAGGGAGATTTTTGAAACGCCCAAGCATCCCTACACCAAGGCGCTGCTGGCGTGCCGCCCGCGTATCGAAGTACGCCCCAAGCGCCTGCCGGTGATCGACGATTTTCTCAAGGGCAATGGCAAAGTTTCGACAGAACAACGCGCGCGCGGCCTCAACGCAAGCGACACGATCATTTTGGATGTGCGCAATCTGAAGAAGGATTTTTTTCTTAAAGATGGTCTGTTCAGCAAGAAGGCGGTGCCTGCCGTGAAAGGGGCGACGTTCAAGCTCGCCAAGGGTAAGACTTTGGGCCTGGTGGGGGAGTCGGGTTCGGGCAAGACCACGGTGGGTCTGACGCTCATGCGCCTGCACGATGCCAGCGGAGGCGAAGCATTTTTTGATGGCGTGGACATCCTCAAGCTGTCTGAACATGATTTCATGAAATACAAACGCCGCATCCAGATCGTATTTCAAAATCCCTACGCCTCGCTAAATCCGCGTATGACAGTAGGTCAGATTTTGCTCGAGCCGATGCAGATTCACAGCATAGGCAGGGACACGGCAGAACGCATTAATATGGCGCAACAGTTGCTCGACAAAGTCGGGCTTGCGGAGACATCGTTTTACAAATACCCGCACGAATTTTCCGGCGGGCAACGCCAACGCATCGCCATTGCGCGCTGCCTCACCATGAAGCCAGAAGTGCTGATCTGCGACGAATCGGTTTCGGCGCTCGATGTGTCGGTGCAGGCGCAGGTGCTCAACTTGCTACAGGATTTGCAGGACGAATTTGGCATGAGCTATATCTTCATTTCGCACGACCTCGCAGTGGTGAAATATATGTCGGACGAGGTCATGGTGATGTGCGATGGCGCTGTGGTTGAAGTCGCCAACTCCGACGAGATATATCTCAATCCCCAGCACGAGTACACGCGCAAACTGTTGAGTTCCATTCCCAAGGGATGGGAGGGTTCGCACCATGCCGCTTGAGCGTTGGCCCGGGCTAGGGAACCTCAGAACAAGCCCTGATTTGTCATTCCCGCGAAAGCGGGAATCCATGTTTGACTTGGGAAAATGGTTTCCCGCGTGCGCGGGGGCGACACTTTTTCAGAGATTAACTAGTTTGTTGTTGCCCTGCATTTTTAACAGGAGCTATTTTATGAAGTTTGTCTATGCTTTAATCGCCCCGTTGTGCCTGCCGCTGCTGGCTACGGCCCGCCCACTCGTGCCGGTAATGA
>JAYWAM010000261.1:0-4267 GCA_043782425.1 Betaproteobacteria bacterium | reverse complement strand
GCGCCGATTCCGCAAGTGCAAATTGTAGCGCAGCGCGCGGGCAAGTTTTGGCGTTTCTCGGTGAGCGATAATGGTATCGGCATCGAGCCTCAGTACTATGAAAGAATTTTCGGGATTTTTCAGCGTCTGCATACGCGGCGCGAATTTCCTGGCACCGGCATCGGTTTGGCGATCAGTAAATGCATCGTCGAGCGCCACGGCGGGCAAATCGGTGTGGAGGCCGCACCTGGCGGCGGCACGGTTTTCTGGTTCACGCTTCCTGAGGAGAAAAGTACATGACAGCCACTGAAAACAAGCCACGCTCAATAGAGATTTTGCTGGTCGAGGATAATCCAGGCGATGCGCGCCTTACCATCGAAGCTATGCGCGAAGCCAAGCTGAGCAACCACCTGCACGTTGTCGAAGACGGTGTCGAAGCCATGCAGTTCCTGCGGCGTGAAGGCCGCTTTGGCGCTGCGCCGCGCCCGGACCTGATTCTGCTTGACCTCAACTTGCCGAAAAAAGACGGGCGCGAGGTGTTAGCCGAAATCAAATCCGACCCTGCGCTCAAGCGCATCCCGGTGGTAGTGCTCACCACCTCGCGCGCTGAACAGGATGTGCTGGCCGCTTACGACCTGCACGCCAATTGTTACGTGACCAAGCCGGTGGATCTCGATCAGTTCATGAAAATCGTCCAACAGATAGACGCATTCTGGATCAAGCTGGTCATCTTGCCAGGGGGATAACGTCGTGCCCGCCTTGCGCTTACTGTTACTCGAAGACAATCCCGGCGATGCGCGTCTGGTGCAGGCGGCGCTGGACGCCCACACCCCAGACGGTTTCGTAGTGGTGTGCGTGGAGCGCCTTGCCGACGCCCTGGCGCGCTTAGAAGCAGAGCGCTTCGACGTGGTGTTGTCCGACCTTAACGTGCCCGACAGCATTGGGCTTGACACTGCGCAGATAATCGCCGCGCACGCGCCGCACTTGCCGCTGGTGGTGTTGACCGGATCGAGCGATACGTATTTGGGACGCGAGGCGATCCGCTACGGAGCACAGGATTATCTGGTCAAGGGCGAATCGAGCGGCGAGATCATCGAACGTACACTGCACTATGCGATAGAGCGCCAACGCCTGAAGATTGAGTTACGCGAGGCGAACGCCAAGCTGGAACAACGCGTCGTCGAGCGCACCGAACAACTTGAATCTTCGTTGCAACGCTTGACCGAGTCCGAGCAACGTTACCGCTCGTTGTTCGAGGGGGCGAGCGACGCTATTTTTGTCACCGACGATGACGCGCGCATACTCGACAGCAATCCGGCGGCAAGCCGCCTGTCGGGTTATTCACAGGAGGAGAACAAAGGCCGCCTCTTCGCCGACCTGGTGCCCGAACGCTTTTACGCCTATGTCAACCAGCTCATACCCGAGTACCAGCTTAGCGGCGTGCTCGATAGCGAATTTCCGCTGCGTACGCGCGAGCGCAGCGAGCGTATCGTGCGCATTATCGGCAGCCGTGCTGCGCCTGGCGTTTATGTCAATATTTTGCGCGACATCACCGAGCGTAAACGCGCCGAGGATACCATCCAGCGTCTCGCCTTCAACGATGTGCTGACCGAGCTGCCCAACCGCACCGCGCTGCGCGTGCGTCTCGTCCAGGCGCTGCATCAAGCGCAGATCCAGGGCAATGCGCTGGCGCTGCTGCTGCTGGATTTGAGCAATTTTCGCGCGATCAACGATACCCTAGGGCATCAGAATGGCGATCTGGTGCTGATAGAGGTGGCGGGGCGTCTGCGCAGCGCATTGCGCGATACGGATATGGTGGCTCGTCTGGGTGGCGACGAGTTCGCCGTGCTGCTGCCGCGTATCGCTGACAATAGCCACGTCGAACTGGTGGTGCATAAGATTTGTGTGGCGTTGCACCCCTCACTTCTCATCGAGGGTGTGCCGCTCAATGTGCAGGCTTCTATCGGCATCACGCTCTATCCCGAGCATGGTGACGACGCCGACACTTTATTGCAGCGCGCCGATGTGGCCCTCTATGCCGCCAAAGCGGCGAATCTCTCGCACCTTCTTTACAGCCGTGATATTGATCACTATAACCCGCAGCAACTCGCGCTCATGGCCGAATTGCGCCAGGGATTGCTGCGTGAGGAATTGGTGCTGCATTACCAGCCGGTGGTGGACCTTAAGAGCGAAAAAATCATCGGTGTCGAGGCCCTGGTGCGCTGGCAGCACCCCAGCCGCGGCTTGCTGTTCCCCGATATTTTTATTCCGGCGGCGGAGAAGACCGGGCTGATTACCCCGCTCACCGCCTGGGTGCTGGCTTGCGCGCTGCGCCAGTTGCAGCCGTGGCGCGACGCTGGCAGCGAGTTGCATATGTCGGTCAATCTTTCGGTGCGCGATCTACAGCAGCCTGACATCGTCGCCACTATCACCAACCTGCTGAAGGATAGCGGCGTAGCAACGCAATGGCTGACGTTAGAAATCACCGAAAGCGTCATCATGGTCAACCCCGAGCGCGCCAAAGCAGTATTGACTGAACTGCACGACCTGGGCATCCGTTTCGCCATAGACGATTTTGGCATAGGTCATTCCTCTCTGGCGTACTTGAAAAATCTGCCGGTAGACAAAATGAAAATCGATAAGTCTTTTGTGATCGGATTTCAGGATCCGGCCAACGCCGCCATCGTGCGCGCCACCATTGATCTGGCGCACAGCCTCGGGCTGAGTGTCACTGCCGAGGGAGTAGAGGATGAGGCTACGCTTGATGCCCTCAAGGTGCTCGGCTGCGACCACGCGCAAGGCTATTTCCTCAGCCGTCCGCAGCCGTTGGACAAACTCAACATCTGGCTGCGCGATTCTCGCTGGAGCGCGCAGGAAAAAAGCTTGCGCCCATTGCCAGGTAAAGCGGCCAATTGAGGGAATATGCGACAACTCAGTGAAGCGAACAAATACACGATCTTTGGCGCGATCTTCGGGCTTTGCTTTCCTGTTGGCTCCCTATTTTTTCTCTATGTGATGCACGAGCTGGAGAGTAGCCGCCATTTGCTTGACATGATGGTGCGGGCGCATAGCAATAGTTTGCTGTTTGTCATTGATACCGCGCCATTTTTTCTCGGCTTGTTTGCGCGGCTTGCGGGCATACGGCAAGACCGCATTCGCCGTTTCATGGTGTCGCTTGAGCAACAGGTGGAGCAGAAGACCGAATCATTGCGTATGGCGCTTGCTGAAGCCCATAAGGCCAATGAAATGATAGTGCACATGGCTGATCATGATTCCCTGACCGGATTGTTTAACCGCCGTCATTTTCAAAAGGCGCTGGAAGCATGGATGGAATATGCCATTCGCTATAACCGCAAGGGCACACTGTTGTTTATCGACGTCGATAAATTCAAAGAGATAAATGATCGCTATGGTCACACTGCGGGCGATCACTATCTGGTCGATGTGGCGGCGCTGTTAACCAAAACTCTTCGATCCACCGACATTGTCGCCCGCTGGGGTGGGGATGAATTCATGGCCTTTTTGCCGGAAACCGTCGGGATCGAAGCGCATAGCGTAGGAAACAAGCTGGTCGCCGCCTTTGCCGCCACATCCTTTCATTTTGGTGATGTGCCTATGCAACTTTCCGCCAGCATCGGTCTTGCCTTTCTGCCCGAGCATACCCGTGATGCCAATCAACTGATCACCCTGGCGGACGCAGCCATGTACGAAGCCAAAACGGCCGGCAGAGGATGCTGGCGGCTGTATGCGGCATCGGATACCGAAATCCAGCATGTGCAGGAGCATATGCAATGGGAGTTGAGAATTCGACGCGCACTGGAAAACGACCAGTTCCTGCTTTTGTATCAACCGCTGCTTAATCTGGCGACGGGACATACCGAAGGCTACGAAGCTTTGTTGCGCATGGAGGATCGCGACGGGAAATTGATTACCCCTAATCATTTTTTGGAGTCGGCTAATCGCTCTAATTTGAGTTCACCCATCGACTTTATGGTGATTCGCAAAGCAGCGCGCCGCATCGCCGCGCGTTCAGGGCCGGACCAAGATATCTGGGTGTCGGTCAATCTTTCCGAAAAAACCTTGCAGGACACGAATCTGATAAACCAGATTGAAACGGCCTTGAAGGAGTTCCCCGCTCAAGCGGGCAAACTGCGTTTTGAAATTTCCGAGGAAATGGCCTTGCAAAATTTAGTATTGACGCGGGAAATTACCGGCAGAATTAATGAATTGGGTTGCCTGTTAATTTTGGATGATTTTGGCTTGGGGCCGGCTTCGTTGCACTATTTAG
>JAYWAM010000260.1:0-11356 GCA_043782425.1 Betaproteobacteria bacterium | reverse complement strand
CAGGCTGGGACCCAGTCCATCGTATATCAGACTTGCTTGGGTCTCGCTCAAACTCGCTCGTCAAACAAGTTTCCAGTTAAACTGTTGAGCATTGCATTTTCGCGCTCCGGTCTGGCGCCTGAGCCTGAACTATGCTGGGCTTGTGACGTACACCAGCTCTTCAATCGCTACACAGTCAAATCACTAAGTACCTACGCACTCGGAGAACCAACTTGTCTAATATTCTTCAAAATCTCCCCGTCGGAGAGAAGGTCGGCCTGGCATTTTCGGGGGGGCTCGATACTAGCGCTGCTTTGCTTTGGATGCGCGAAAAAGGCGCCATTCCCTATGCCTACACCGCGAATCTCGGGCAACCTGACGAGCCCGACTACGACGAAATTCCGCGCAAGGCAATGCGCTACGGCGCCGAGAAAGCCAGGCTGATCGATTGCCGCCAGCAGTTGGCGACAGAGGGCATAGCCGCGCTGCAAAGCGGCGCTTTTCACATTACGACAGCGGGCGCTACGTACTTCAACACCACCCCGCTAGGGCGGGCCGTTACGGGGACGATGCTGGTCGCTGCGATGCGCCAAGACGCCGTCAATATCTGGGGTGATGGCAGCACCTTCAAGGGCAACGACATCGAGCGCTTTTATCGCTACGGGTTGCTGGCTAATCCTGGTCTGCGTATCTACAAGCCTTGGCTCGATCAACGCTTCATAGACGAGTTGGGCGGACGCAAGGAAATGTCGGCGTATCTGCAACGCGCGGGCCACGACTTCAAAATGAGCAGCGAGAAGGCGTACTCAAGCGACTCCAATATCCTGGGCGCGACGCATGAGGCCAAGGACCTGGAGTTTCTTAACAAAGGCATCAGCATCGTTGAGCCCATCATGGGCGTGGCGTTCTGGCGCGAAGAGGTGGCGATCAAGCGCGAAGTGGTGTCTGTGCGCTTTGAAGAGGGGCAACCGGTCGCGCTCAATGGCGTGGTCTATGCCGATCCCGTCAAGCTTTTACTTGAGGCCAATGCGATCGGTGGACGCCACGGACTGGGCATGTCGGATCAGATCGAGAACCGCATCATCGAGGCAAAGTCGCGGGGTATCTACGAGTCGCCGGGACTAGCGCTGCTTTACATTGCGTATGAGCGCCTGGTAAGCGGTATCCACAACGAGGACACTATCGAGCAATACCGAAGCAGCGGCCGCCGTCTTGGCCGCCTGCTTTATCAGGGGCGCTGGTTTGATTCGCAGGCGATTATGCTGCGCGAGGCCGCGCAGCGTTGGGTGGCGCGCGCGGTGACGGGCGAGGTGACGCTCGAGTTGCGTCGCGGCAATGACTATTCGCTCCTCGATACCGTCAGCCCCAACCTGACTTACCGGCCCGAGAGATTGACCATGGAAAAGGGCGAGTCGGCATTTTCGCCGCAGGATCGCATCGGGCAGTTGACGCTGCGCAACCTGGACATCATGGATACCCGGGACAAGCTGCTCACCTACATCAAGACCGGGCTGATGTCGCCTGCGACCGATAGCGGCATGCCGCTGCTCGGAGAGCAGCAAGAAAAAAAGTAGCGCCTTGACGCACCCGCTTCTGAGGGCTGCAATTCAAAGTGATGTGAAAACGAGTTTAAGGAACCTCAGAACAAGTGTCGTCCCCGCGAAAGCGGGGAACCATTTTTCTCTTGAAAAATAAATGGATTCCCGCTTTCGCGGGAATGACAAATCAAGCGAATATATTCACATTTCTATCGTGAATTAGCATTTTTCCCCATCAGTCTGAATCGCACCCCGCTCGTTCGCTCGTTGCATTGCCTTCGAGTTGCTCGGCCTGCTGTGTTAAAATTCGCGGTTGCGTATGCCATACGCGCCCTACAAATTTCAGGATCGAAAGCTTCATGCCAATTTATGCCTACAAGTGCGCTTCCTGCGGATACACGCAGGATGTGTTGATGAAGGTTGCCGATGCCCCGCTTACCCAATGCCCGTCGTGCGGCGCAGCTACTTTCATCAAACAATTGACCGCACCCGGCTTTCAGCTCAAGGGCAGCGGCTGGTATGCAACCGATTTCAAGGGGGGCGTTAAACCCGTGACTGACGACGCCAAGCAGGAGTCCAAGGTAGACGCCAAACCGGATACAAAGTCAGATTCCAAGTCGGACGCCAAGCCCGATTCCAAGACCGACACCAAGGATAGCAAGCCGACGCCCGCTCCCGCAAAAGTGGCAAGCTCCGCAGCATCAGCCACGCCTGAGGCTACTTCAGGCGGCAAGACTGCGGAGCGCAAGTAAGCTTCGGGTCACGCAAATGAAAAAGTATCTGATAGCCGGCTTGCTGATCTGGATTCCCCTGGGTATCACCCTGTGGGTGCTCAAGCTGCTGGTGGACAGCATGGACCAGACGCTGCTGTTGTTGCCGGAAGCCTGGCAGACGCAAGCCTTGTTTGGATTTCATGTTCCCGGCCTGGGCGTGTTCTTCACCATCGCCATCGTGTTGATCACCGGCGTTATCGCAGCGAATTTTTTTGGTAAAAAAGTTGTCATCTTTTGGGAAAGCGTGTTCTCGCGCATCCCCATCGTGCGTTCCGTTTACGGCGGCGTGAAACAGATCAGCGACACCTTGTTTTCGCCCGATGGCAAAGCATTCCGCAAAGCGGTGCTGGTGCGCTACCCGCACGCTGAAACGTGGACAGTTGCGCTGCTCACCGGTTCGCCCGAAGGTGAGGTAACCGATCATTTGGGCTTTGACAACTACGCCGTATTTGTTCCGACCACGCCTAACATCACGGCGGGTTTTTTTCTCATCGTGCCCAAGAAAGACGTGATCGAACTGAGCATGTCGGTCGATGATGCGTTGCAATACATCATTTCCATGGGCGTGGCCGAGCCGCCGCGCCGCCGCAGTACATCTGGACCCGAGAGCGAATCCTCCGGTCCCGACCCCAATCCCAAGCCGCTGTGATCGCAGTCTGATCGCAGCGGCGCTTCTGCATTACCTACCGATTTCCTGATTTTCGGCGCGTGGGCGGTGGCTTGCGCGCCATCGCTTGAGGATTTTTCATGAGAACCAATTACGCAGGACTGATAGACAAACGTTACCTCGGACAGGTCGTCACCGTATTCGGCTGGGCGCACCGCAGGCGCGATCACGGTGGTGTGATTTTCATCGACCTGCGCGACCGCGAAGGTCTGCTACAGGTGGTGTGCGACCCGGATCGTGAGGCAACTTTCAAAACTGCTGACAGCGTGCGCGGCGAATATGTGTTGAAGGTGGTCGGCAAGGTGCGCCCGCGCCCGGAGGGCACCGTCAACGCTAATCTGAAAAGCGGCGCGATAGAAATTCTCGCGCACGAACTTGAAGTGCTTAATCCTTCGCTCACACCGCCATTCATGATGGACGATGAAAATATTTCCGAAAGCGTGCGCCTGGAAAACCGCGTGCTCGATCTGCGCCGCCCGCAAATGCAAAACAATCTGCGCCTGCGCCATCGTGTTGCCATGGCGACGCGCAAGTATCTCGATGCGCAGGGCTTTATCGATATCGAAACTCCGATGTTATACAAATCGACACCCGAGGGCGCGCGCGAATTTCTCGTGCCGTCGCGCATACATGACGGCCAGTTTTACGCCTTGCCGCAGTCGCCGCAATTGTTCAAGCAGATGCTGATGATGGCGGGCTTCGACCGCTATTACCAGATCACCAAATGCTTCCGCGACGAGGATTTGCGTGCCGACCGCCAGCCGGAGTTCACGCAGATCGACTGTGAGACTTCGTTTCTCGATGAGCTTGAAATCCGCGAGATTTTCGAGGGCCTGATTCGCACTATTTTTAAGGAAGTGCTTGAGGTGGCGTTGCCCAACCCTTTCCCCATCATGACTTTCGCCGAGGCGATGCGTCTCTACGGCTCCGACAAGCCCGACTTGCGCGTGGCGCTGCAATTTACCGAGTTGACAGATGTTATGCAGACGGTGGACTTCAAGGTTTTTCGCGCCGCCGCCGATCTGCCGGACGGACGGGTGGCCGCGCTGTGCGTTCCCGGCGCGGGGGGCGGTGACAAGCCCATGACGCGCAAAGACATCGACGATCTCACGGCGTTCGTCGCTATCTATGGCGCTAAGGGCCTGGCGTACATCAAGGTCAACGATGCTTCGAAATGTAACGAGGAAGGCCTGCAATCGCCCATCGTCAAATTCCTTTCGCCTGAAATACTCACGACCATCGTTGAGCGTTGCGCCGCCCAGAGCGGCGACCTGATTTTTTTCGCCGCTGATAAGGAGAAGGTCGTCAACGATTCGCTCGGCGCGTTGCGCGTCAAGGTCGGCCACGAACGCGGCTTCGCGACCAAGGAATGGAAGCCGCTGTGGGTGGTCGATTTTCCGATGTTTGAATTTGACGAGGCGCACAAAACCTGGGCAGCGCGTCATCATCCCTTTACCGCGCCCAAGGACGGGCATGAAAACTATCTCGCTACCGATCCCGGCAAGGCCATCGCCAAGGCGTATGACGTGGTGTTGAACGGCTGGGAGCTGGGGGGCGGATCGGTGCGCATCCACGCGGCGGCGGTGCAGACCAAAGTTTTCGAAGCGCTAAAAATCACTCCCGAGGATCAGCAGCGCAAATTCGGCTTTTTGCTCAATCAGCTCAAGTACGGCGCCCCCCCGCACGGCGGCATCGCCTTCGGGCTGGATCGTTTGGTGGCGATGATGGCGGGGGTCGATCATATTCGTGACGTGATCGCCTTCCCCAAAACGCAGCGCGGTCAGGATCTCCTGGTCGAAGCGCCAAGCGCGGTGACGGAACAGCAGTTACGCGATTTGCATATCAAGCTGCGCGGCGCGACGGGTACTTAAGCGCGCTTCTTCAGTTTCGCGTTCTCGATTTCGCTCAACAGGGTTTGAATCTGCTCCAACGCCCAATCCAGTTCAGCCTTCTGAATAATCAGCGGCGGGGCAAAGCGCACCACGCTGTGGTGCGTGTCTTTGGTGAGAATGCCGTAATCGAGCAGACGCTGGCAGACTTGGCGCGCGGTGGCGTAAGACGGGTCGATATCGACGCCGATGAGTAATCCCTTGCCGCGCACTTCGCGTATCAGCGGGCTGTTTAGCGCTCTCAGCCTGCCCATGAAATAGTCACCGAGTTGCGCTGAACGCTCCCACAGTTTTTCTTCCATCAGCAGGTTGATGGATTCCAGGCCGACGCGCGCGCCTAGCGGGTTGCCGCCGAAGGTTGAGCCGTGGTCACCGGGCTGAAACACATCCATCACATCGCGCCGCGCGAGGAATGCCGATACCGGCAGCAAACCGCCGCCGAGAGCCTTGCCGAGCATCAGGCCATCGGGCTTGACGTTTTCATAGTCGCAGGCGAGCAGCTTGCCGGCGCGCCCCAGCCCGCTTTGCACTTCGTCGGCGAGCAGCAGAACATTGTGCTCACGGCACAGGCGTGCGCACTCGGCCAGATAGCCTGTAGGCGGCACGATGATGCCGGCCTCGCCTTGTATCGGCTCGACAAGGAAAGCGGCGCTGTGCGGCGTAATGGCGGCGGCGAGGGCTTTTGCATCGCCGTAGGCAATGCGCTTGAAACCGGCGGCGAAAGGACCAAAGCCGTCGCGGTAGGCGGGCTCGGACGAGAAGCCCACGATGGTGGTGGTGCGGCCGTGAAAATTACCTTCGCAGGAAATAATTTCCGCCAGACCGTCGGGAACGCCCTTGACCTTGTAGGCCCATTTGCGCGCCGCCTTGATGGCTGTTTCCACCGCCTCCACGCCGGTATTCATGGGCAGCGCGACATCCTGCCCCGTCACCTGGCACAGCCGTTTAAGGAACGGCCCCAGTTGGTCCGAGTAAAACGCGCGCGAGGTCAGCGCCAGGCGCTTGGCTTGATCGGTAAGCGCCGCAACCAGGCGCGGGTGCGCGTGGCCAAAGCTCAGCGCGGAATACGCCGACATCATGTCGAGGTAGCGTTTGCCGCTATCGTCCCAGGCATAAATGCCTGCGCCGCGGCTGAGTACCACGTCAAGCGGAAGATAGTTATGTGCGCAAAACTCGTTTTCCAGCGCGATGGCCGGATGGATGGTGGTGGTCATGATAGCCCCATGGGGTGTTGCTTCTAGGAAATTTCTGAACAAGCGTCTTCCCCGCGAAAGCGGGGATCCATTTTCCGTTGTAAAACATGGATTCCCGCTTTCGCGGGAATGACAAATCAGGACTTAATCAGAGATTCTCTAGGGAATCGATTGGGGGACTTCGTTGTGGAGAAATCCCTTATCCTTGCGACATAGCGACTTTGCGTTTGCGAATGTCAGCGCAGAGTACTGCTAGACGCGGCCGGGATTGTTGAGCGGATACAGATACAATCTCAGCGCAAGGTTATTTTACCCGACATCTATCGCCTTCCCAAGTTTGTGTGATGACTGTGACCGTGAGCTACAAGATTCCCGTCTCCACCCTGATCGTGATCTACACGCCGCGGCTCGAGGTGCTGCTGCTGGAGCGCGCCGACCATCCCGGCTACTGGCAATCGGTGACGGGCAGCCAGGACGCAGGCGAGTCGCTGCGTGAAACCGCGATACGCGAGGTGTTTGAGGAAACCGGGCTGGACGCCAATTGCCCTGCGCTCACCGATTGGAAAAAGCAGAATGTGTATGAGATTTACCCGGTGTGGCGTCATCGTTATGCACCGGGAACGACGCACAATAGCGAGAACGTTTTCGGTTTACTCTTGCCCGATAAGGTAGATGTGAAAGTTGCGCCGCGTGAGCATTTACAATTCGTATGGCTGCCGCATCATGAGGCGGCGGCAAAATGCTTCTCGTGGAGCAACCGTGAGGCGATTTTGCTGTTGCCAGAAAAAATCTCACAAGCTCCTGGAAAGAATTGATTGCATGAAAAAAACATCCCCTGCACCCCCCGCCGTCCGCCGCCCGCATTCGATCAGCGTGGCCACCTACAACATTCATAAGGGTCTGTCGCAATTTAATCGCCGCGTGATCCTCGATGAAGTGCGCGAAGGCTTGCGCGGCACGCAATCGGATGTGGTGTTTCTGCAAGAAGTGCAGGGCGCGCGCCAACGTGCGCTACGCCCCGCGCACGTCAAATCAGACCATCACCTGGTCGCGCAACACGAATTTCTGCGTGAAGGCGGTTTTGAGGAGGTGGTCTATGGCCAGAACGCCACCTATGAAGGCGGGCATCACGGCAACGCCGTGTTGAGCCGTTTCCCGGTGCTGGATTGGGAGAATATCGATATTTCCCATCACGTCATGGAATCGCGCGGGCTATTGCATTGCCGCGTTGCCGTGCCGGACTGGAAACCGCTACATTGCATTTGCGTGCACCTTGGCCTGCTGGCGCGCAGCCGCAATTTTCAGCTCGAGCAAATTTGTCAGCGTATTGAAGAGCATGTGCCGCACAACGAACCGCTCATCATGGCTGGCGATTTCAATGATTGGCGACGCAAGGCAAGCAAGCTGCTACAACAAGAGCTGGGCCTGGTCGAGGCGTTTGAACACATCGACGGCCGTCCGGCGCGCACTTTTCCCGCGCGGCTGCCCATGCTTGCGCTAGACCGCATTTATGTGCGCGGATTGCAGGTCGAACAAGCCACCTGTTTGTCGGGTGCGGATTGGTCCAAGCTGTCCGATCATGTGGCCTTGGCCGCCACTTTGCTGCTGCTCTGAAATATGCAACTCGTGCCGGGCAATTGCATCACTTTGCTCACCAACGGGGCGGAATTTTTTCCAGCGTTGTTGCGCGAGATCGATGCGGCGCGCTCAGACGTGCACTTTGAAACTTATATTTTCGCCGATGACGCCACCGGCAGGCGTATCGCTGACGCATTGGCGCGCGCCGCGCAACGTGGCGTCGATGTCAAGTTGATGATGGATGGATTCGGCTCGCGTGAACTTGCCCCTGCGCTGGTCGATCACATGCGCGCTGCCGGCGTCGCCGTGCTTTTTTATCGCCCGGAAATCAGCCCGCTGACTTTGCGTAAAAACCGGCTGCGCAGGTTGCACCGCAAGATAGTCATGATTGACTGGCGCGTCGGCTTTGTCGGCGGCATCAACATTATCGATGACTTCTCCGAAATCAATACTGGCTATCCGCGCTACGACTATTGCGTCAAGGTCGAAGGACCGCTGCTGGTGGAAATTTATCATGCGGCGCACCGGCTGTGGCGCACCGTTTCCTGGATGTATCTGCGGCGCCGCAGCGCGAGCGTAACTACGGCCAGCGCAGCTCCGCCTGCTGCGGGTAACATGCTTGCCGCATTCGTGGTGCGCGATAACCTGCGCCACCGGCACGACATTGAGGATATGTATCTGGAGGGCATACGCATCGCGCGTCGCGAGATCGTCATTGCCTGCGCCTATTTTTTGCCCGGGCGGCGTTTGCGCCATGCGCTCACCGAGGCGGCGCAGCGCGGCGTGCGGGTGGTTCTGCTGTTGCAAGGATGGTCCGATCACCCGCTGTTCCAGCTTGCCAGCCGCGCCTATTACGAAAGCATGCTCGATACCGGGATCGAAATTTACGAATACACCAAAAGCGAGCTGCACGCCAAAGTGGCGGTGGTCGATGAACGCTGGGCGGCGGTGGGATCGAGCAACCTCGATCCCTTCAGCCTGGTGTTGTCGCGCGAAGCCAATGTGGTGGTGTTTGACGAGGGCCTGGCAAAAAAACTGCGCGCCTCGCTCGCAACAGCGCTGCAAGAAGGCGCAAAGCAAGTACCGCGCATGCTATGGAAACATCGCGCACTGCCGGTGCGTATCCTGAACTGGATCGGCTATGGCTTTGCACGCCTGGCGATTGGCGTTATTGGTGTGCGCGAGAAATGGTTTTAGGCTTGGCAGCTTGCGCAGCTTCAAACAGTAGCGCGCCAGAACGGAATCGACTGGCGACACGTTGGAACGAGTCACTGCGTCTTTGTGCGCCCTGATGGCAAGACGCTCCCCGTTCCGGCCCGGCGTCCTATCAAGCCGATCTACGTCAAGAAGTTCCTGGAACTCGTTGAAGGAGCATGAACCATGGGAAAGAGAACGATACGTCGTGTTCTTCGACCCCCTGCCACTATGAACGGTGATCCCTGGTTGCAACACTGGCTTCCGCTTGTTCATGAGCGCGCTGGTGGGTTACCCGTGTTGGAACTCGGCTGCGGCAGCGGTGAAGACACGGCAACGCTGGTTCGCGCCGGTCATCAGGTCATTGCCATTGATCTCTCGCAATCGTCTATCGCAGCAGCAAAGGCCAAGGCTCCGTCGGCGGAGCACTACTGCCAAGACATTCGATCTCCATTTCCGAAACGGGCAACCGGGGTCGGCGTCATCGTGGCGAGTTTGTCGCTCCACTACTTCGAGTGGCCCGAGACGCTGGCGTTGGTTGAGCGAGTTCGTCAAACACTTCGACCTGGAGGCGTGTTTCTCTGTCGCCTCAACTCAACGAACGATCACAACTACGGAGCGAGCGGCCATCCTCGAATCGCAGACAACTACTTCTCAGTCCACGGGGAACCAAAGCGGTTCTTCGATCGGCAGTCAATCCACGCTATTTTTGCCAGAGGCTGGAGCGCACTTGCCGAAGAGGAGCTGGTCATACACAAGTATGCGCATCCGAAGTCGGTCTGGGAGGTAGTCGTTGAGCGAGACGCCGAACCCTAAATTCAAGGGTAATAAGCCGTGAGTGTGTGCCTACGCGCATCTCTCTGCATTCGAGAGGGGCGCGCCAAAAAGCGGTGCGGCTGAGCTTTAAGTTGGGCGTCACGCTAGACGCACGATGGATCATATTTTCGTTTTTTCTGGCGCTTGCCACTAGTCGGGGCTGGCAAGCGTGCGGCCAATGGAACGCCTCGACGCTAAAGGAGGCTCGATATGTGGCACATCGCAATTATCACGCTTGCGACACTGGCAACTTCAGCGTTCGCACAAGATGCGGTTCTAACCGATGGTGACAAATACAAGGTCATACTCGAAAACGACTGCGTGCGCGTTCTCGACTACCACGACAACCCGGGCGAGAAGACTCATCAGCATAGGCACCCTGCTTTCGTTCTCTATGCGCTGAGCCCGTTCAAGCGCACCTTGACCTTACCGGACGGCAAAGTGCTCACACGCGAGTTCAAGACAGGGGATGTCATGTGGTCGGATGCGCAAACCCACATTGGAGAAAACATAGGCCAAACGCCAACCCACGTTGTAATCGTTGAACTTAAGAAGGCGAGCGAGGCATGTTCGAAACAGTGACGCGCAACGAGTAAGATTAGATTGTGATCGCGAAGCGAGCCACAATCTGAGCCGTTTGTTGGACAAGCCCGGTTGATCTACGATGAATTGTGAATTAGGAAGCGCTCAATAGTACCAACGTTCGATCCCGTCTCCGTGGAAAGCGCAGGGGTGCCGTTTGTGCATACAAAAAACCTTGACATGCTACCTCTTTGTGCATACACTTTAGTTCATGGAAGTCGACTTTGACCCGATTAAGAACGAGAGGAATATCAGAGAGCGCCAGCTCTCGTTCGAACGAGTGGCAGAAGTCAATTTCAATACAGCGCTGATATATCCTGACACCCGAAAGGCATATGGCGAAATCCGTTACCTCGCGCTGTGCTACTTGGATCGTCGGCTACATGTACTTTGTTTCACCGAGACTGAGACTGGCATTCGGGTGATCAGCTTCCGTAAGGCAAATGCGAGAGAGGCAAATAGACATGGCAAGCCGCAAACCCTTGATTAACGCGGACGGCGAAGTCCGCGAGCTGACCGCCGAAGATATGGCGAAATTCAAGTCGGCCGCTAAGGTGTTGCCACTGTCACTTAGAAAGAAACTAGGTGTACGTGGCCCTCAGAGAGCGCCGACTAAAGAGCGCATCACCATTCGCTTGTCGCGAGAAGTGGTTGAGCAATTCCGCGAAAGTGGAGAAGGCTGGCAAACCCGGGTGGACGCCGCCTTGCGTGAGTGGCTCAAGAGCCATTCTCCGGCGTAAGCCATTGCTTCACTAACGCGCGGGGTCGAATCGGGTAGCCAGCCAATGCGTCTTGGTGTGGGTGGTGAAACCATCCGGTCAATGCCGCTGCTGACCGCTGCTGCGCTTTCACGCCGTGTATTGCTACACGGTGCGCTGCGTGTTGAGATGGAGTTGCTGCCGGTTCGTTCGCTTGAGGTGGGCAGCACCGCCTCGCAGTCTTGCCTTTGCCTTCGGCTAGTGGTTAACTTGCTTTATGTTTCCATTTCGGTTCTCCCACAGGGGACTCTCACCCCATCAGTTCACGCCCATGTCGGGCGCAGTTTGCGCTCTTAAGAAACACCTCCCAAGTGATTGATTTGTAATACTGGTTTCAAGCGGGTTGTTCTGCGACGATGAGTTTCATGCCCATCTTTTCGGCGCGCTTT
>JAYWAM010000259.1:0-29626 GCA_043782425.1 Betaproteobacteria bacterium | reverse complement strand
GCAAGCCCGCTCCTACATCCGGCAATTGAGCAGTGCTATGGCCTTGCACTCCACACCCTGCGGAATTTTCCGCTCGCGCCATGTGGTTTCGGCTCGATACCATCAAAGCGGATGCGTGTGTTCGGCAGTCCCTGGTGCGCAAGAAAATCCTTCAATGCTTTGCGCACCTTGATCTTCATGGCGTTTGGCTGATCGGATGCAGCGAAGCGTACCGCCAGGGTGGCTGGCGCCGTCTGGATGACCTGGAAGTGATGCACCCCCGCGTGCTCTTCCAACGCAGTGGAAAGGGCGAGAGGAAGCAGTGCAACCGCCCTGCCCTGCGGATTCTTCATGGTGAGTATTTCGTCACGCCGTCCCTCTACATGCAGCAGCGGAAACGCGCTGCCGCAGCGGCAAGCACCTGCACCCAGGGTGACGCTATCGCCCAAATCATAGCGGATGAAAGGCTGCACGCGGTTCGCAAGGTTGGTGAGCAACACGGTCGCCGATGGTTTTCCCGCGGGCACCGGGCGATACTTTTCGTCCACCGGCTCAAGCCATACCCAGTCGGAGTTGAGATGTAGTTTTCTGTGCGCGCACTCGAAGGCGATATTCATGAATTCTGATGCGCCATACTCATCGATTACCGGGCAGCCGAATATACGTTCAATATCAGCTCGCGCCGCTTCCGGCAACCACTCTCCGCCACTCCATAGCCCTTGCACTGCTGCTTGCAGTCGCCCGGCGTGCTTTTCCTGCGCCAGTATTTGAAACACGGTCGGATAAGAGGCGATGTAGGCCGGATCAAAGCGGTTAAGAGAATTCACCAGTTCTGCAAGCGGAGCGGTGACCGAAAACACACGTGTCGTCCTGGCGATTTGCGGATAGGTCTGGCGCAGGCGCTGCCAGGTCGCCGCGCCGGCAAACTGGCCGCGCGCCGCGATCAGCGCCAGCTTCGCCCCTGCCGGAACGCCAGAAATGAAGCGTTGTGCATTTACGCCTCTGAAGCGCGCGGCGGAAAGCGCGTCGTAAACCGACAGCGCATCGGCATCATGTACAAATATGCCGGGCGTGCCGGTGGTGCCAGAGCTTGACCATAGTGCATAACGTCCGAGGAAAGGCCGACCGATACGCCACTCATCGGCAATAAAACTTTCCGCTCCGGCACGGGTGATGGCAGGATCGGTGACCCAATCGTCAAAGTGCTGCATAAGCTCGGGCTTGGTAACCGGCGGCAGAAGATGCAGCGCACACTCTCCCAACGGAACCTGGGCGTATTTTTTACGATAAAACTTCGAGTGCTGGCGCGCGAAGCTGATCATTTGCTGAAGACGTTGGCGGCGCTTAGCAGAGATGATCTTACCGCCCGCCTTGCCGGTTAACAACACATCGGAAAAATTAAACAACCATTTACCGTAGGCTTCGATGGACGACCATGATTGGTCCGGCATAGAAGGCTTGCGGGCGATTTCTTTGGTCAAAAGCATTTGACCCTCGCTATCATGCTTACGTCACTTCTATCATAAGCTTGCCGGTATTTTCGCCTTTGAAAAGCATGAGCAGTGTTTCAGGAAAAGTCTCCAAGCCCTTGACGATATCTTCGCGCGATTTGAGTTTGCCCGCCGCCATCCAGCGCGCCATCTCGCGCGCCGCTTCAGTATAGCGCTCTGCATAATCGAACACCACCATGCCTTCCATGCGCGCGCGATTCACCAGCAGCGACAGATAGTTGGCCGGGCCTTTGGGCGGCGCGGTGTTGTTGTATTGCGAAATGGCGCCGCAGATAACAATGCGCGCCTTGCGTGCGATCTGGCCGAGAACAGTATCCAGAATGTCACCGCCGACGTTGTCGAAATAAATGTCCACGCCCTTGGGGCAATGCGTCTTGAGGGCTTTTTTAACGTCCTCACGCTTGTAATCTATGGCGGCGTCAAAGCCGAGCTCTTCAACCAGGTAGCGGCACTTTTCTGCACCGCCAGCAATGCCCACTACGCGGCAGCCTTTAATCTTGGCGATCTGTCCAACAACACTACCGACCGCGCCCGCCGCGCCGGAAACCACCAGCGTTTCGCCCGCTTGCGGCTGGCCGATGTCGAGCAAGCCAAAGTAGGCGGTCATGCCCGGCATGCCGAGCAGCGAAAGATAGACCGGCAGCGGCGCAATTTTCGCGTCGACTTTGCTCAGTTGTTTGGCGTTGCAAATCACGTATTCCTGCACGCCGGTCATGCCGGTTACGCTGTCGCCCGGTTTAAAATCGGCATGCTTAGACGCCACAACCTTGCCGACGCCGCCAGCGCGCATCACTTCGTTTATTTCCACAGGACGGATATAGGATTTGGCGTCGTTCATCCAGCCGCGCATGGCCGGGTCGAGCGAAATGTATTGCACCTTGACCAGCACTTCGCCTTCCGCCACTTGGCCGACAGCTTCCTCGGTGAAGCTCCAGTCCTCGCGCCTGGGCATACCTTGTGGGCGCGCAGCGAGCCTGACTTGATGATTGATAATGGCGCTCATGATTTCTCCTGTGGGATGATTTTGTTGTGGCGCGCGAGTTCGAGCTTGGCGATGTGGTTGCGGTGCACTTCGTCCGGGCCGTCTGCAAAACGCAAGGTGCGAACTTGGGCATAGTGGTATGCCAGCGTGAAATCATCAGACAAGCCAGCGGCGCCATGCGCCTGGATGGCCCAGTCGATTACGCGGCACGCCATAGTGGGTGCGGCAACCTTTATCATGGCGATGTCCTTGGCCGCCACCTTGTTCCCCACCTTGTCCATCCGGTAAGCGGCATGCAGCACCAACAGGCGCGCCTGATCGATCATGATGCGCGACTCGGCGATGCGCTCCAGCGTTACCGTCTGCTGCGCAATCGGTTTGCCAAAGGCGACGCGCGACAAGGTGCGTTTGCACATATCCTCGAGTGCGCGCTCCGCCAGCCCGATAGTGCGCATGCAGTGGTGGATGCGGCCCGGACCGAGGCGGCCCTGGGCGATCTCGAAACCGCGCCCCTCGCCCAGCAGCATGTTGTTGACCGGCACGCGCACGTTTTCGAAAAGAATTTCTGCGTGACCGTGCGGCGAATCGTCGTAACCGAACACCGTCAGTGGGCGCAAAATTTTCACTCCCGGCGTATCACGCGGCGCAATAATCATCGACTGGCGCTTGTGACGATCAAGGTTTCCCGGGTCGCTCTTACCCATGAAAATAAAAAATGCGCAACGCGTATCCATTGCGCCGGATGACCACCATTTGCGTCCGTTAAGAATGTAGTGCTCGCCGTCGCGGATGATCGAGCTTTCGATATTGGTGGCGTCAGAGGAGGCGACTCCCGGTTCGGTCATGGCAAAGCACGAGCGGATTTTGCCTTGCAGCAACGGTTGCAGCCATTGCTGCTTTTGCTCTGGGCTGCCATAACGCACCAGCGTTTCCATATTGCCGCTATCCGGCGCGGAGCAGTTGAATACCTCCGACGCCCACGGCACGCGGCCCATGATTTCGCATAGCGGGGCGTATTCGATATTGCTAAGCCCGGCGCCGTGTTCGGACTCGGGAAGAAACAGATTCCACAGTCCGGCGGCTTGGGCTTTTTGTTTCAGGTCTTCCAGCAGTTGTGGCGGCGCCCAATGATCACCCTTTGCGACTTCCTGGTAAAAGCGCTTTTCGTTCGGGTAAACGTGCTGCTCCATGAAGGCGCCAAGGCGCACCGCCAATTCCTGGGTTTTAACTGAGTACTCGAAGTCCATAGTACATCCCCTCAAGCGCCAGGCCTATGCGCTTTTCTTCATACCAAATTTGGGCTTCTAGTAAATCTTGTTCGGCCAGCGGTCGAACGATGATGGAACGGCTCACCGAATACGCTCAAGCCTTGCACGAACTTCCGCCCATTGGCTCCCAGCCTCAGGATTAGTCTCCAAATCAGCCAAGCGGCGATCTAGCTCTAATCGATGTTCTTCTGAGAGTGGCAGCGCATCGAGGTCCGAAGCCATCGTGTCCCAAATTGCTTCCACGAGGTCAATTCGCTCGGGAACGCTCAGTTTGCTTGCTTCGCTAAGCAGTGTTGAATTCATGGTTTTATTTTAACCCATTCAGGTGTTTGTAAAGAGTATTTTTACAGAGTTTTCCCGCTTGTTTACTATGACAAAAGATACCCGCCATCGACCACCAGGCAGGCGCCTGTCGTATAGCTTGACGCGCTCGAAGCAAGGTACAGCGCCGCACCTGACATCTCATCCGGCAGCGCAGCGCGTTGCATGGGGATGCGCGCCATCGTCTGCTGGTTTAGCGAACCGTCGGCGTTATGAATAACCGCTGCAGCGAATTTGGTGTCGGTTGCACCCGGCAGCAATGCGTTGACGCGCACGCCAAGCGACGCGCACTCCTTGGCGAACGCCTGGGTCATAGACACCACTGCAGCTTTGGTGATCGAGTAAATGCCTTGCATTGCGCCGGGAATCACAGCGTTGACCGATGCCACGTTGATAATGCTGCCGCCGCCGTTCTTGATCATCAGCTTTGTACCCAGCGAGCACATGTAAAAATAGCCGCGGATATTCACGTCAACGGTCTTCTGAAACGCCCCCAGATCGGTCTCATAGATAGCGCCGAAATGCGGATTGGTGGCCGCGTTGTTGACCAGAATATCGAGCCTGCCGTGCTCGGCCTCAATAAGCGCCCAGAGCGTCGCAATCTGCTCCATATCGCCGATGTGGCAGGCGCGCGCCTCTGCGCTCCCGCCGTCGGTGCGGATCGCCTCGACCACAGCATTGCACGCCTCAAGCTTGCGGCTCGAGACAATGACATGCGCGCCATAGGCCGCAAGAGTCTTGGCGACGGATTCGCCTATGCCACGGCTTGCGCCGGTGACCAAAGCGATTTTTCCGTGTAGATCGAATAGTGTCGTGTCAGGAATCATTGGTTTCGCCCCTTAAGCCCGTTAAGCCCGTCATATTTTCAGGTTTGACCCAGGCGTCAAATTGCGCTTCGCTCAGATAGCCCAGAGCCAAGGCAGCGGATTTGAGTGTGGTCCCCTCCTGATGGGCTTTCCTGGCGATCGCCGCCGCCTTATCGTAGCCTATGTGAGGATTGAGCGCCGTAACCAGCATGAGCGATGCATTGAGCAGGCTGGCAATACGCTCGCGCTTAGCCTCGATACCCTGCGCGCAATGCGTATTGAAGCTATTAACCCCGTCGGCCAGCAGGCGAACGCTTTGCAGGAAATTGTGGATGATGAGCGGCTTGAAAACATTCAGCTCGAAATTGCCCGACGCGCCGCCGAAGTTTATCGCCACATCGTTGCCGAAAACCTGCGCGCAGATCATGGTCAGCGCCTCGCACTGCGTCGGATTAACCTTGCCCGGCATGATGGAGCTTCCCGGCTCGTTTTCGGGAATGCCGATTTCGCCAATGCCGCAACGCGGGCCGCTAGCCAGCCAGCGCACATCGTTGGCGATTTTCATCAGCGCTGCGGCGACGCTTTTCAATGCCCCATGCGCGTGAACCAGCGCGTCGTGCGCCGCCAGCGCTTCGAACTTGTTGGGCGCCGAGACAAACGCCAGCCCGGTGAGGTGCGACAATTCCGCCGCCACACGCTGCCCGAATTCAGGATGAGAATTGAGACCGGTACCGACCGCCGTTCCACCCAGCGCCAGCTCGCTCACATGCGGCAATGCTGCGCCAATATGAGTAATGCCATGAGCAAGCTGCGCCACATATCCCGAAAACTCCTGTCCCAGCGTGAGGGGCGTGGCGTCCTGCAAGTGCGTACGGCCAATTTTTACGATGTCACGAAATGCATCGCTCTTGCATTGCAACGTTTCTGCGAGCGCACTCAAGGCGGGGAGCAGGTCTTTGCTGATGACTTGCAGCGCCGCAACGTGCATGGCGGTGGGGAATACATCATTGGAGGACTGGCCGCAATTTACCTCATCGTTGGGGTGCACCACCCTGCCCGCGCCGCGCGCACCGCCGATCAGCTCACTGGCGCGATTAGCCAGCACCTCATTCATGTTCATATTGGTCTGCGTGCCGGAACCGGTTTGCCACACAGACAACGGGAACTCGTTGGCGTGCTTGCCTGCGATAACTTCGTCCGCCGCGCTGATGATGGCTTCGGCCTTGGCGTTTTGCAGCAACCCCAGATCGCGATTCACTGTTGCAGCCGCACGTTTGACCAGGGCAAGAGCCTGTATGAATTGTGTCGGAAATTTTTCCGCAGAAATCGCAAAAAAATGCAAGGAACGCTGCGTCTGCGCGCCCCACAGGCGCGCGGCAGGAACATCAATGGGGCCGAAACTATCGCGTTCGCTACGGGTGGTCATGATGGCATCCGGGTTTGGATTGTGTAGCATAACCCAAGCCCATCATGCTGGCGTGGTTTGCAGCGCCAACGGGTGCGATTCAAACTGATGTGGAAGCTATGCTACACACTGAAGCCAAAAGCTCGGGTGTAGGGCGGACTTGTCCGCCGTAGCATCTTGTCCTGCGTATCTTATTTTCCTAACCAGCGCAGCACGATAGCTGCTTGACGTCCTTGAAGAAGGTCTGAGCACAGAGCTTTAATCCCTCAACCATGGTGAGGTAGGGGAACAGTTGTTGACTGAGATCAGCCACCGTCATGCGATTGCGAATGGCGAGTGCTGCGCTCTGGACGACTTCGCCGCCCTCGGCAGCGACTATATGCGCGCCAATCATACGGCCTGAGTCGGCCTCCGTCACCAGCTTGATGAAGCCTCGGGTGTCGAAGTTAGCGAGCGCGCGTGGCACGTTGTCAAGGGTGAGCGTACGACTGTCGGTCTCGATACCGGCAAGATGCGCTTCAGCTTCGGTGAGGCCCACGGTCGCAATCTGCGGATCGGTGAAAATCACCGCCGGCATGGCGCTAAGATCAAGGGTAGTTGCGCCACCCAGCATGTTGATCGCCGCCCGCGTACCCGCAGCCGCTGCGACATAGACGAACTGCGGCTGGTTGGTGCAATCGCCTCCGGCATAGATGTTTGGCGCGCTGCTGCGCAGGTGCTCGTCCACCAGTACGGCGCCGTGCGCGTCGACATTCACGCCCGCAGCTTGCAGGTTAAGCGCCTGGGTATTGGGTGCGCGGCCGGTAGCGATTAGTAGCTTCTCACTCTTCACTTGGCCATCATGATTGGTGGAGAGTGCAAATTCACCATTCTCGAACCTCACACTTTGCGCTTGGGTATGATCCAGCACGCGTATGCCTTCTGACGTAAAAGCTGCGGTGATAGCCGCGCCTATTTCGGCATCCTCACGCAACAGCAGCGTGTTGCGCGCCAGGATGGTGACCTGGCTTCCCAAGCGGGCATAAGCCTGGGCGAGCTCAAGTGCGATGGTCGATGAGCCGATCACGCTCAGGCGCGGCGGGATGGTATCGCTGGCGAGAGCTTCGTTAGAAGTCCAATAGGGGGTGTCGGCCAGCCCATGGATGCGCGGGATCATCGGGCTGGCGCCGGTGGCGATAAAAGCGCGGTCAAAGGTGATTTTCTGTTCCGTACCATTATTGCGCAGCACACGCAAAGTGCGGGCATCGACGAAGCTCGCGCTGCCCTTCACCAGGCTGATATTCGGATTGGTCTCGACGATGCTCTCGTACTTGGCGGCGCGCAATTGGTCCACGCGCCCCTGCTGCTGGTGAAGCAAGGCCTTGCGCTCGATGCTGAGCGCGCGCGCAGCGGGGATGCCCGCGTCGAAAGGGCTCACCTGACGTAAGTGAGCGATGTGCGCAGCGCGAATCATGATTTTTGACGGCACACAGCCGACGTTGACGCAGGTGCCGCCGGTGACGCCGCGCTCAATAAGGGTGACCTGGGCGCCTTCGTCGGCTGCGCGAATCGCCGCAGCGAACGCGGCTGCGCCCGATCCGATGATGGCTATCTGTAGCTTTGATGCGCTGGCTGCCGTCTTGGGAGCGGGCAAGCCAGCGCTAGCGCCGATGAAGGCGCGCCCTTGCTGTGCGTTGCGTGCAACCACGCCGTCCCCACTGTCGAGCAACTGCGCCTCATAGCCCTTGGCCTTGATGGCGGCCAACAGTGCTGCGCTGTCAACGCTGTCCTGAACCTCGACGCTCGCCTTGCCGTCCGCGTACGAGACGTTGGAGCGCTTAACACCGGCTACGCCAGAGAGCACCTTTTCCACTGAGCGGGCACAGTGCTCGCAAGTCATCCCGGTAACGCGTAGCGCTAAGGTGGACATGCTTACTTGCTTTCCTTTGGCGTTGATGGATAACCGGCCTTGGTCGTGGCCTCGCGCAGCTTGTCAACCGTGGTCTTGCTGTCGTCAAAGGTTACGACCGCTTCTTTCGGTTCGTAGGTGATGGCAACCTTTTCGACCCCAGCGACGCCTTGCAAAGCCTTTTTGACCGTGATGGGGCAAGCCGCGCAATTCATGCCCGGAACGCTCAAGGTGACCGTCATGGTGGCAGCGATCGCTACTCCTGACAAGGCAAGCGCGCCCAACAACAACCCGAGACCAGCGATTCTGGAAAGTTTCAGCATGATGATTCTCCTAGTAAAAAAGTGGAACGAAATAGGGAAAGGCAAGCGCCAGCAAGACCAGCGCCGATACCACCCAGAACATAATCTTGTAAACACGATTGGTTTCAGGCAGTGCACATAAAGTGCCTGGTTCACAGTCTTGTGGCTGCCGGGCTTTTACAAAGATTTGGCGATAAGCCAGGGCCATGAACGCCAGAGCCACCCCGATAAATAGCGGACGGTATGGCTCAAGCGCCGTCAGATTCGAAATCCACGCGCCGCTGATGCCCAATGTGACCAACACTAACGGCCCCAGACAGCACGCCGAGGCGACGATGGCGGCTAGCGCACCACCTGCCAACGTGGTCTTTGCAGCTCTGTTTGCTTCCATAAAATTTCTCCAGGTTTCAATATGACAAGCGTACTATGAACTCCGTACCACGGTACGATGTCAAGGGGTTTGCAATCCAAACTGGTTTCTAATCGCCAGCTCAAAGTACAGGAGGGACAAAATGCCAGATCTGACTATCGGCCGTGTGGCCAGCACTGCGGGGGTCAATGTAGAGACCGTGCGTTTTTATTAGCGCAGAAAACTGTTAGAGGAACCGGCGAAACCGTTAGGAGGAGTGAGACGCTACTCTGACGAAATGGTTGCACGTATCCGTTTTATAAAACGTGCGCAGCAACTCGGTTTTACGCTAGACGAAGTGCAAAACCTGCTGGCGCTGGAAGATGGACAGAGCTGCAAGAAGACGCACGACCTCGCAGTTAATAAACTCGCTGTGATTGAGGCGCGCGTTGCCGACTTGAACCGCATGCGGCGCATGCTCAAGACATTGATTGCCGCGTGTGAAACAGGAAGCGGGCGCATGACATGCCCAATCATTTCAACTCTGGCAGAGCAAGAATGAAATCGAATTACATCACGCTATGTGCGACAGCGCACTGTGCGTTTCGCAAAGATGGCGATAATCGAGGCAGTGAATAATTCGAAACAAAGCCTTCTTGGAGCGTTGCATGCGAGCTAACAAAAATCATGCTTTAGCAGTCGTTTTGGTCTTGGCAGCCTGTACCGCTATCGCTGCCGCTGCCCCACCCTCTATCGTCACCAAAGGCGACGGGGCAGTGGCTGCATGTGCAAGCTGTCACGGTGTGGATGGGGCAGGCAATGCCCAAGCTGGTTTTCCGGCGCTGGCTCAACTGGCGCAAACCTATCTCATAAAACAGATCGCCGATTTTAAATCCGGCGCCCGCGCCAATGCGGTCATGTCGCCCACCGCCAAGGCTCTGAGCGACGCAGATGCCGAAGCTGCTGCGCAATATTATGCGCGTTTAGTGCGTCAGAAAACCCAACCGGCAACGCAGGACCCCGCCATAATTGCGCGCGGCGAAAATCTGGCAGTGAATGGCGCTTGGGAGCGACAAATGCCGCCGTGTTTCAAATGTCACGCCGTGGACGGCCTTGGCGTGCCGCCGGTATTTCCGTTGATCGCGGGACAACACGCCGCTTATACAGTGAGCCAATTACAGGCTTGGAGAACCGGCGCCAGGAACAACGATCCGCAGCACTTAATGCAAACGGTTGCTGCAAAGCTCACGGATGACGAAATACTCGCGGTCGCCGCTTACTTGTCGGCACTGGGAACTGAAGGAAAGAAAAAATGAAAAAATCGATGTCATTTTTTTTCTATGCACTCGTTATAGCCGGTATTGTCAGTGGATGCGACAAGCAGTCATCACAGCGCGTAGCCGCAGCGGCAATCGCTTCTGTCACCCCAGCTAAAAGTGTAGTTACTACCAACGGCATCGCCAGCAGCGACACAGCGGTTAAAAGCGGGAATGTTTCGAGTAAGCCTGCGCCAGCTATATTCATGCCACGTCCCGAAAGCGCGATTCCTAAAAACGAGTTTGGGGCAATGGTGTTAATGGGCAGAAATATTTTCGTCAATACCCAGCAAAATGCCAAGAGCTTTGTCGGCAATGGCTTGAACTGCGCCAATTGCCATCTCGATAATGGACGTAAAGCCGATTCCGCCCCGCTATGGGCGGCTTATGTTCTCTATCCTGCCTACCGCAAAAAGACCGGCCAGATCGATACCATTCAAAGCCGCATACAGGGTTGTTTCCGCTATAGCATGAACGGCAAGCCGCCAGCCTTTGATAGTAAAGAAATGACTGCTTTAGTCACCTATCATTACTGGCTCGCAAACGGCGCGCCAACCGGCGTCAAATTGCCGGGTCAAGGTTTTCTCCAATTACCCAAGCCGACGCAAAAACCCGACTTGGCTCGCGGAGGAGAAGTCTATAAAAATAATTGCGCGCTATGTCACGGCGCCAATGGCGAGGGTACAAAGGCGAACGGCGAGTATGCGTTCCCGCCTTTATGGGGTAAAGACTCATTTAACTGGGGCGCAGGCATGCATCGCATTGATACAGCCGCAGGATTTATTAAAGCCAATATGCCTTACGGGCGCGGCGGCACACTGAGCGATCAGGAAGCCTGGGATGTGGCCTTGTTCATAAATAGTCACGAGCGGTCAAAGGATCCACGCTTTAAAGTGAGCCTTGCGCAGACGCGTGACGAATTTCACGACGAGAACTGTCTGTATGGACGCACACCTGCGGAGCTGGAAGCTTTGCTCGAGAAGATGGCAAAAGCTGAAGCCAAGGTCAAACAAGCCGAAAACAAAGCGCCTGCACCCGGGCAGCTAGAGGGCTATTCCCCCGCCAGCGCACATTAATGAACCGCGGCTAGTCCAAGCTGGCGCCGCCCTCATGCGAACAGTCCAAAAGAGTCTGGTAAACCGCGCTGACGCCTGCCACAAAGTATTTCGTATCGGTAAAGTATGCGCTGTCCATAACGTTGCTTACATTATGCTGGATGGCTTGCTCTTCCAGGAAAACAACGCCAGCCGCGAAATCCCAGGGACGCAAATATTCTAAAACTCCGTGTATTTTTCCTTCAGCAAGCATGCACAAATCCAGAGTGGGGGCGGCAAAGCGTCGAATATCGCCCACGCTTTGTAGAAGACGTTGCAGCACACGCAGATGGGAGTGATGCGTTTTTTTATCGTGTGCAAAGCCGGTTGAAACTAGCGCTTTTTCAATTAGACAACTCGTGCAGGCTTGTCCCACCCGCGCACCATTTTTCCAGAATCCCTGGCCGTTGGCAGCCCAGTAGAGATCACCAGTCATCACATTTTTTGTCACCCCCAAGGCAGGTTTGCTATCCAAAATCAACGCCAGGGAGATACCAAAATAATCGATTCCCTGTGTCGCATTTGCCGTGCCATCAAGCGGATCGACTAACCAGTAAGCATGATTGATAGCCTGCTGTTCCGGCGTTTCCTCGCTGAAGTAGCCAATATTCGGCAAGCGCAAAGCAAGTTGTTGTTGGAGCAATTCATCTGATGCAAAATCCAGTTCCGTTACCACTTCGCCTGACTCTTTTACGTACTTCTCAAAGCGACCTTGTTGCACCCACAATTTCACGAGACCCGCCGCCATTTCTATAGCCTCGATGGCCGCCTGCAATTCATTTTGAAAACAAGTCACGATCATTACGCCTCATGGAGCTTGCTTGTGTGGCAAAATTCTAAAAAATGCGGCAAACCAAACCAGTCTTATAACCCAGAATGATCCGTGATGAAAACCTACACACACACCGCCATAGCGCTACATTGGACTATCGCCCTGCTGATTTTCGCCGGATTCGGACTTGGGCTCACCATGACTGAGATGGTGTTTAGCCCGGACAAGCTCAAGTTTTACTCGTGGCATAAGTGGATTGGCATCACAGTATTTGCGCTGGCCGCTGCGCGTCTGCTGTGGCGTCTTTCACACCCTGCCCCTCCCCTTCCCGGCCATATGCCGATTTGGCAACAAAGGGCAGCCCACGCATCCCACCATGTGCTGTATTTCCTGTTCTTTGCCATCCCTATCAGCGGCTGGCTGTTCAGCTCGGCAAAAGGTATTCCTACTGTTTATCTGGGCTTGATCCCCCTGCCTGATCTGCTCAACAAGGACATCGGCGAAATTGTACTCATGGCGGCAAACGCAGAAAAGCTCTTCACCGTTGCCGAACTGTTACGCCTGACTCATAAGACCTTGAACTACTCGATGGGAGCACTGGTCATATTGCACATTGTCGCCGCCATCAAACATTACGCAATCGACCGCGATGAAGTCATGACGCAAATGATTCCCGTACTTAAACCCCTGCCCTCTAAGCCCAACTAGCCTCTATGAAACTTCCGATTACCTTCTTGCTTGCAGCAGCGGCTATGGGTGCTTGCTCGCCGCTTTACGCGCAGTCGCCAGCTACGCTTGTTATGGACAAGAGCTACATCCGCTTCGTTTCCAAGCAGATGAATGTTCCGGTTGAAGGCAAATTCCGTAAATACACCGCAAACATCAGCTTCAATGCATTGAAACCGGAAACCACGAAAGCCGAGTTTGCAGTTGATCTTGGCAGTATCGACATGGGTAGCGCCGAGGCCGAGGGCGAAGTGAAACGCAAAGTGTGGTTCAACACAGAAGTCTTTCCACAAGCCAAATTTTCCACCGTCTCGGTCAAACCCCTGGGCGCTGAGCGCTTTGAAGTCAGCGGCCCGCTGATGATTAAGGGCATTACACACAACATCGTCGCTACCGCCACGGTCAAAAGCGACGCGGGCGGGGTGACCACGGCCGAAGGCAAGTTTCCCCTGAAGCGCCTGCAATTTAAGATTGGTGAAAATCAATGGGCCGACACCGATACCGTTGCCGACGAAGTTGAAGTGCGTTTCAAGTTTGTGTTCAGCAGCAAGAAGTTGTGAAGCCGTCAAACAACCCCGCAACCTAAGGAGTTTTCATGAACAAGCAAGTTTTGATTGTGCTCATTTGTGCCACAATTTCCGCCCCCGTGTTCGCGGCGCCCGAGACCTACACCATCGATTCTGACCACACTTTCCCGAGCTTTGAAATCAGCCATCTGGGCTTTTCCAAGCACCACGGGCGCTTCAATAACACCAGCGGGCAGATCGTCATAGACAGCGCCGCCAAATCAGGTTCGATTGAAGTGAAAATCGACACCGCCTCGGTGGACACCGGCGGTGAAAAACTGGAGAAGCATTTGCGCGCTGAAGACTTCTTCAACGTCGAAAAATTTCCCACCATGACGTTCAAGTCCAACAAGCTCAACTTCAAAGGAGATAAATTGGTCGCGGCGCAAGGTGAACTGACCTTGCTCGGCGTCAGCAAGCCGGTAAGCTTGAATATCGCGTCCTTCAATTGCGGCAATCATCCCGTCAACAAAAAAGCCATGTGTGGCGCGGAAGCGACTGCAACCATCAAGCGCAGCGATTTCGGCATGAAGTACGGCGTGCCCGCAGTGGGTGACGAGGTCAAGCTCACCATCCAAGTGGAAGCCTATAAGAACTGAGGACGGGCGAGGCAATGGCTTGATTCATCGGCACTTTCGTAGAGATATTTCCCACGCCTTGTCCAGTTTGTGGAAACTCAAGCCGGGATTAGCTGGGTTCATTTACAAATCGAAGGCAGTGGTCTTGACGGCTTTCTGCTCATCGCCAGTAAGTTTGGCGAGGCTGTCAATGAAGGTGTCGGCGATGCGGAAGTCCATCAGTCTTCCTTCCCCGGTGTTCTGGTGGGCAACTGCTTCACCATGCGGTCAAAGTCCGACTCGAAGCGCTGGTCGTCCAACACCCGGAACTTGTCGAACTCTTGTTCTGCATGAGACTTGACAAGTTCAGCCGACACATTGCCCGCGCCTTGCAAAATCTCGCGGTCATTCAGGGTCAAAAAGCCTTCCAGTTTACTGATCCAGTCCTGCATGGTCATGGCAATACGCCGTGTTGCCTGGCCTTCGGCAAAAATCAAATACTGTTCGGCCAGATTATTGAGGGCGCGTAGTTCTTCTTCGTTCAGATAATTCTTGGCGATGCTCACATCGACCTTGCGGATACGTGCGCCCTCCCAGGTTGTCAGCCCCATGTTCGGCTGGCTGCTATCGGCACAGGTGGAAATCAGCTCAGCGGCAGTCAGGCCGTGGATGGCGAAATGCACCTTGGATTCTTCAAGCGCGCGTCGTCCAGCACAAAGCCCTTGACGATATATTCCTTGAGCTTGTCGTTGGCCCATTGCCGGAAGCGCACGCCGACCGGGCTGCGCACCCGGAAGCCCAGGGCTAGCACCATGTCCAGGTTGTAGTGCGCCACCTAGTACTGCTTGCCGTCTGCGGCAGTTGTTCGGAAAAACCGAACAACTGAATTTTCATCCAGTTCGCCATCCTCTAAGATGTGCTTGATGTGCTCGCTGATCGTTCCCTTGGCCTTGCCGAACAGCTCGGTCAACTGCTTCTGGTTCAGCCAAAGGGTTTCCGCCTCCAGCATCACGTCGATGCGGGTGGAGCCGTCTTCGCTTTGGTAGATTAGGAATTGTTGGGGTTCGGTCATAGGACGGCTGTCGGTAAAGGTTTTGGCGATACGAAAACCCATCAACCCGCCTCGAATCCTGCTAACTTCTGAAGCTTCGCCACGAAGTAACAAAAAAGCTGATGGTGCCCGGAACCGGAATCGAACCGGTACGGAAGGATTAACTTCCGAGGGATTTTAAGTCCCTTGTGTCTACCAATTTCACCACCCGGGCTTTTTTGTAAGAATCTGGAGGCGGGGGTCGGAATCGAACCGGCCTAGACGGATTTGCAATCCGCTGCATAACCTCTCTGCCACCCCGCCGGGATGGACTGCAAATGAAAGGGGGAAAGCAACCGTGTCGTGCCTTGCAAAAATACCGACACCAGCCACTTTCCCCCTGAATTTGGAGCGGGAGAAGAGTCTCGAACTCTCGACCTCAACCTTGGCAAGGTTGCGCTCTACCAACTGAGCTACTCCCGCGAAAACGAACGGCATTATAACGAGCGACGCTAAAAAGCGCAAACTCAGCAGCGCGCGCCTGCGCGACAGCGGAATGCAGCGGCGCCTGCGGAACTGCCTACCCGGCTATCTAGAGTGGAGAAGGTTACGCTCAGCCCCTGCGCGCGACTGCCCATGAACAGCCCGGCAACGCTAAAGCTGTCGATGCTGCCATTGGCAATATTGCAGGTAGTGCAAGCCCAATTACCGGCATTGCTGCGGTTCACCCTGAACCCGACAAAACCGCTGCCAGCAGTCAAGGGCGTTCCTACAGGTACGGGGAGCGTGTAGGTGGTGGCGCCCACTTGGTATTGGACGGCGCCGCCAATACTGCGGTCAAGAAAGTTGACGTTGAAAATGCCGTTGAGAAATTGGCCCGCGTTGCCCAGGCCATCCGTTGGGCGCGTCCCCCCAACGTAGTCGTAAACAATGGCACCCACCAAGGCCGCAGTAGCAGACCCCGCCTGCGGCAATGCCGAAGGCGGCGTGAGGTTGCCGAACAGGAAGTGCACGCCGGTGCCAGGGGCTAGTGCATTACCGTCGGAAACGATTTGTCCGCCCGGCACCCAGCGACCCCAACGTATGCCGCCGTCACCTTCTGTCTTGCCCGTATCCAGCACGGCAGCCTGTTCGCGCGTGCCGCTATAGAGCACTTGCCCAAACGTGAAGCGCTCGAGCACGCCGCTCGTTCCATCTAACACGATGACGGTGCCGCGCCCGCCTTCTACATCGGCGCGCTGGATAGCGCCAGCCCAGGAAACGCCCAAACCCAGCCCCGCGCCCAACACCGCAACCTGGCCGCTGCCATCGCGCAGTTCAGTTGCTACGATTGATCCTGTTCCCGAGCCTGGCCCCCCGGCTATGGGCCTGAAATCAGGCTGCCCTGGATGCGGGTCTTTGCGCGCATCCGGCGGCGCATCGCCCGACAAGCGCTGCTGTTCTATCCGCGCCTGCGCCATCTGCTCGCGACGTTGCTGCATACGTGCACGCGCCTCAAGGCGATCACGCAAGAAACCGGGACGCGAAAGCAGCGGCTTGGCAGGCGTTTTTGCGCTTTCAACAAAGAACGCCTCATCCACGCCGAATTCTTGCGTGCCGCCTTCATTGCTGACGACCACCCTGCCTTCAAGCACTACACCGTAATTTCCATCGGGCGCGATGCTGCCATCGTTCTCAAAACAGTCCTGCTGACAAACCACCAGCGTGTAACTGGTGCCGCGAATGCCCACTGTCGCCAGGGGCGCATTGACGCGGTATTTATCCCGATCAGTTTTGCCTACGAGTCCGCTAATAGCGCGTATTCCGCCGCGCACCAGGCTGAAAAAAGCCTTGGATAGCCCGTCTTCTTTGCCGCTGAAGGCATAGTCGTCGATGCGAAATACGGTCTTGGCGCGCAGTGCCACGACGCTTTCATCGCTAAAGCGGATTTGCGCGTTGCTCGCTTCGCCCACGCGCACCACGTCGCGATTTTCAATGGTCGATCCGCTTGCCAGCGCGACATCTTTTCCGGCGCGTTGCGCAACGACGTCTCCCGCCGCCACCAGAACCCGGCCCACGACCTGCGCGTAAGCCTGCGGCGCGCAAATCGCGAGGATAAGTATCAGCCATGCTAAACGCGTTTTCATGAGGCGCCTCTATTTGAAGTCGTAGCGCACCTTGAACGACCCAAGGTGACGTTTGTAATCGTAAAGCGGCAGGTTGGATTTATTGCGTGACAGGCTGTACTCGGCGCGTAATGACCAGGAACGCGACAGTTGGTAGGCGGCGCCCAGGTCAAAGCTAAAGTAGCGGTCATCGCGCGTGACCAATAGCAAAGGATCAGGCGCCTGATAATCGCTCTTCAAGCCAGAGATGCCCACGGAAAAGCTCCAGGAAGGCAAGGGCGAGACATTCACACCGAAATGTCCGCCCCACAGATTACGCGATAAATCCTGGCGATCACCCAGTCTGGCTTCTTCGCGCCCATATGACAAAGAAAAATCGAAATCATTACGCCAGGCACCGCTAAGCCGTTGCTTCATCCCGAGCGTTACTGCGTTGTAGTCGGCATCGCGCACGGCGTTGTCGCCGCCGTAACGAAATTGCGCCAACTGCACACCCAGCGAGGTGGAGGTAGAGGGCGATAATTGATAGCCATATTCACCCGTCAAGGTACCGGTGTCGCGATATTTCACATGGTCTATGGTTTGCAAGGCCTGGGTGAATGACAGACGTGTGGCGCTCTTTTCGCCGATCAAGCTGACGCCGCCGCCGTAGGAATAAAAATCCTGATCGAAAGTGTCAAATTCACGATTCTGGCGCGATTCGCCCGCCACCACGCCAAACAACTGCACGTTGTGTCGCACCGGGAAGGTGAGACGCGCGCCGCCGCTGACGAGTGAGAACCTATCGCTACGCCGTACCGCACTATCGGCTAAGGTAATGGGGCCAAACACCGGCAGCGAAACATCGGGGCTATCGACGCCGCTTTGTACGTTGCTGTCGCTGCCGCCGCCCAATTCGACATACCACGCTGCTGAGGAGGCGTACTTGGTGTCACGCTCTTTGATGGCATCGAGGTATTCTCCAATCACGCGCGCCACGTCGGGTGTGGGTTGTTTAGCGAGTATCGCTTCAAATTCCTCTTTTGCGCGCGCATTCTCTCCCGCAATGAAATAGCCGCGCGCCAGTTCAAGGCGGGCGACATCGTTATCGGGGAAGTTGAGTAAATAGCGCTCCAGCGCCAACACGCCTTCTGACGCTTTTCCGGCATTGACAGCGGCGACGCCAAAATAGAAATCGAAAGCCGGATTGCCCAACTCGTCGGGTGTCTTGCGTCCCAGTTGATAGGCTTCTTCAGTCTTGCCTTTTTCGAGCAAAGCTTTCAAATCATCGGAAGGCGCTCCCCAGGCAACTGCGCTCACTGCCACACTCATAAAGAAACACAATGCCTGGTAAACAGTATTTGCAGAATTACGCACTAGCCCTCCCCGGCTCGTAAGCCTTTTCGGGTTGCTCAAACAAGATGTATTCGTGCGACTCAGTCAGGAGCCTGTTACAGCATAGCAAAACTGGCAGAAAAATCAATAAAATAAATCACATACAACTGAAAGTTACAGTTGATTCTAACATCACTTCCCAGTCAGCTTGGGAAACGCCGCCTTGAGGTAATAGAACATCGACCACAGTGTTAGAATCGCCGCCACCCAGATAAGGACACGCCCCGTAAGCTGGCAATTGACTACGCCAAACAATACGCCATCGTAGAGAAGAAAAGGAATGGCCACCAGTTGCGCCACGGTCTTGATCTTGCCCAGCAAAGAAACGGCGACGCTTTTGGCCTGCCCAATCTGCGCCATCCATTCGCGCAATGAAGAAATAGTAATTTCGCGCCCGACAATAATCAGCGCGACAAAAGCATCGACCCGGCCCAGCTCCACCAGCACAATCAGCGCAGCGGCGACCATGAGCTTATCGGCCACCGGATCCAAGAATGCGCCGAAGGCCGAGGTCTGATTGAGGCGGCGCGCCAGATAACCATCGAACCAGTCGGTGACGGCGGCGGCGACAAAAATTGCTGTCGCCGTGATATTCGCCTGGCGTGTGGTGAGCCAATCCGTAAACTCAGGAAAGTAGAGAATGGCGACAAACAACGGGATCGCTACGATGCGTAGCCAGGTGAGCAGATTAGGAATGTTGAGAGGCATGATTGGTGAAGTTTATTACCACTAAGCACACAAAGCGCACGAAGAAGACATTTGAGAATCCTCTAAAAAAGTGTCATTTCTCACTTTCACTGGAATGACAAATTGGGGACTTATCAGAAGTTGCTAAATAGAAGCTTTTCTTAGTGATCTTTGTGTGCTTAGTGGTTAACTGTACTTTCAGTGTAGTTCGTTATATATCATTTCCGCCAGTTTAAGGCTAATCCCATCCACATTGGCCAGGTCATCCACGCTTGCTGCAAGCACGCCCTGCAAGCCGCCAAAATGTTTAAGCAGATTTTGCCGCCGCTTGGGACCCACGCCATCGAGATCCTCGAGGCGCGACGTATTGCGCACCTTGGCGCGTCGGCTTCTGTGCCCGGTAATGGCGAAACGATGTGCTTCATCGCGAACCTGCTGAATCAAGTGCAAGCCGGGGTGGTCGCTGGGTAATTGTAGAGTCTTTTGCGCACCGGGAAAAATTAATTGTTCCAGTCCAGGCTTGCGTTCCTCGCCCTTGGCCACGCCCATCATCAGAATATCGCTCAAGCCCAGCTCGCTCATTGCCGCCTCGGCGGCGCTCAACTGTCCCTTGCCGCCGTCGATCAGAATCAGATCCGGGCGCTTGACGGCCTCGCTTTGCTCTGCGCCACTATCCTGCTCCGCCAGCTTGCGATAATGTCGCGCCAGCGCGTCGCGTAGCGCCGCATAGTCGTCCCCCGGCGTAATGCCGGTAATGTTAAAACGTCGGTATTCGCCGCTTTGCATGTCGCCATGATCGTAGACCACACACGACGCCACCGTCGCCTCCCCCATAGTGTGGCTGATATCGAAGCATTCGATACGCGCGATGCCGGAAAGCCCCAAGGCGTCATTCATGGCAAGCAGACGCTGCTCCTGCGAAGACTTGCTGGAGATACGCTGTTCCAGCGCCAGGGCAGCATTCTTATGCGCCATTGCCAGCCAGCCCTTGGCCTCGCTGCCGGGGTGTGTCAGCAGCTTTATCGGCCGCCCTGCCGCCTGCGTCAGGTCGTCTTGCAGCTCATCGAAGCTGGCAGCGGTTTCCAACACCACGCAGGCAGGCGACGCTTGATGGGCGTAGTGCTGTTGCACGAATGCTTGCAAAATCGTTTCCCGGTCTGCGCCCTGGGTATTTTGTGGGAAGAAACTCTTATCGCCCAGATGGCGACCGCCGCGGATCATGACCAGGTTTACGCACCACACGGCGGATTTTTCGATGGCGCAAATCACATCCACATCGCGCTGCCTGCCCGATTCCACAAATTGTTTGGAAAGTACGCCTTGCAGTGAGCGTATCTGGTCACGATAAGCGGCGGCGCGCTCGAACTCAAGTTCCTTTGAGGCAGCCTCCATTTTTCTCGACAAGTCATCCAGCACCTCGTTTTCCTTGCCCTGCAAAAACATCGTGGCATTGTGCACATCGCGCGCATAATTTTCGCGCTCAACCAACCCGACGCAAGGCGCCGAGCAACGCCCGATCTGGTGCAGCAGGCACGGGCGTGAGCGGTGCGCAAAAATTGCATCGTCGCAAGTTCGTAAAAGAAACACTTTTTGCAAGTGTTGAATGGTTTCGCGCACCGCAATGCTATTGGGAAACGGGCCAAAGTACTGGTGCGGTTTGTTGTGGCTGCCGCGATAGAAACGTATTTGCGGAAACTCGCGCCCGGTAAGCATGATGTAGGGATAACTCTTGTCATCACGAAACAGCACGTTGTAACGCGGCGCAAGGTTCTTGATGAGATTATTTTCGAGCAGCAATGCCTCGGATTCGGAGCGCGTCACCGTGGTTTCGATATCCGCGATGTAAGACACCATCAGCTCGGTGCGCGGGCTGGGATGGCTCTTCTGGAAATACGAGGAGACGCGCTTTTTGAGATCGCGCGCCTTGCCGACATAAATCACCTCCCCCGACGCATTTTTCATGCGATACACACCCGGGAGGTTGGGCAATTGCGTAAGGATGGGCTTGGGATCGAACTCCGTCAGCCCCGGCAGAGGTTCGCTCACTTTCCCGACTCTTTGCACGTGAGGATTCTTCTTATTTTCTCAAGCCTTTTATCTCATCGAGCAGCTTGTCGCCTATGCCCCAGTTTTCCAACGCGTACTCATCAAAAGTCACGTAACTGTGGTCGCGTGGTTTGCCGGCGATTTCCTCCAACGCGATGGTGATGGCCGCAGACAACTTTTCTTTTTGGTCACGGGTTAAAGTACCGGCGATTTTCACGTTAACGTAAGGCATCAGTTGTTCTCCAAATGGTTACGGATGGCGGCAAAAACGTCGCCGAATCCTTGCGCGGTCAAGCGCCGCGTCTGGGTATTGTAACGGCTGCAATGATAGCTATCGAACAGCGTTCGTCCGTCAGGCAGGCTGTGGCGCGCGCCGTGACCAAAGGTATAGGCGCTTTGCTTGAGCTTGAAAGTCATGAGCACAGCGGAGTGCGCCACCAACCCCAGTGCAAGAATGGCGGCGTCAGATGATAAATCTGCTAATTCAGCAGCGAGAAACGCATTACAGGTTTTAATCTCGAGCGGCAGCGGCTTGTTCTGCGGCGGCAGGCATTTGACCGCATTACTGATGCGACAGTCAAGCAACTCAAGACCATCGTCGGCGCTTTCGGAAACAGGACGTGTGGCGAAACCAAAACGAAACAGGGTTTCATAAAGCAGGATACCCGCGTGGTCTCCGGTAAAAGGCCGTCCTGTGCGATTGGCACCGTGCAAACCTGGAGCAAGGCCGACAATCAAGAGCTGCGGATTGCGCGCGCCAAAAGGCGCAACAGGTCGGCAAAAATAGCCAGGGTTGGCGACTTTCACCTCGTCCAGAAAAGTCGCAAGGCGCGGGCATTTGCGGCAGTTCAAATCGTAGTGTGTCATGGCTTTCTTCGTTAGAGTTTCACTTACTCGCTGAGTGTGATGGGCTTCTTTTTCAGGCTGATGGCGAGCACACCAATCAACACCAGTATTGCTCCGGCGATTTGAATCGCGGTGATCGCCTCGTCCAAAAAAATGTATCCCATGAAAATAGTGGCGATCGGGCCTACCGAACCCAGCATAGAAGCATGGCTCGATCCTATTCTGCGTATGCCCTCAGCCATCAACAGAATGGGAAGGACTGTGGAAAACACCGCCATCAAGCCTGCAATGCCCAGAACCGGCAGCGGCTGCTTGAGCTGGGAGATGTCGCAAAACAACAGGAAGTGCACAAAGATCGCGCTAGTCGAAAAAATGGCCGCATAAGTTCCAAAGCGCAACGAGCCGATGCGCGTCACCATCTGACCGCTACCCACCACATAGCCCGCATAACACAGGGCGCTGAGCAGTACGAACAATGCGCCGAGCGCAACATCAGTTTGATTGGTGCTCAAATCATGCACGAAAACCAGCGCAATACCGGCATAGCTGATGGCTAAAGCAAAAATATCACGGCGCACAATGCGGTAGCCGAAAAACAACGCCGACAGCACGACCACAAAGGTTGGAAACAGAAAAAGGATCAACCTTTCCAGAGACGCCGAAACATATTGCAGGCCGAGGAAATCCAGCAAGCTGGAAGCATAATTGATCAAGCCGAGAAAAATCAGCGCTATCCACTCGCGCCTTGTGAGTGCTTGAAGCGCAGCCCCGCGCATCGCCACCCACGCCAGCGCCAAAAACAGCGGCAAAGAAAATCCCATGCGCAAAGTCAGTAACGTGAGCGCATCAATGGGATAATGATAGGCAAGTTTGACAAAAATGGCCTTGGCGGAAAATGCGATGGCCGCAACAAGCACCAGCCCCACGCCCCACCAGTCCACAAAATGTGGTGCGGGACGGTGATGGGGAGACGATGCTGGAGCGGACAAGAAGATAAGCGCGGAAAAAATCCTGCGCACCAATGGTTGATGGGATTACTATCTTATCTCACTAGCAGCGCCCAGACCCGGCGTGGATTACCCGAACAAATTTTGATAGACGTTATTGCGAATAAAAAGGAACTCTCATGTCAGGCCCAGATAACACCACTCCCATCCCCACCGAAATCAAATTACATCAAAAATCCCGCCTGCTCGAAGTGGCTTTTGCTGACGGCAAATGCTTCAAGTTTCCCTTTGAGTTTCTGCGCGTTTTCTCGCCCTCAGCGGAAGTCGCCGGACACGGGCCGGGACAGGAAGTGCTGCAAGTCGGCAAGAAAAATGTCGAAATCACGGCTATAGAACCGGTGGGATCATACGCCGTGCAATTGGTGTTTTCCGATGGCCATGATACCGGCCTTTTTTCCTGGGCTTATTTCTATTCCCTGGGCATGAAGCAGGAAGAAAAATGGCAACACTATCTACAACGCATGGAGGAAGCTGGTGAAAGCCGCGAACCCAAGCTGGGGGTGTTCGATCAGCGCCCTAAGTCGAAATAGCATCGCGCGCTTAGGCGATTGCAACGCCGCGTAAAATGTAGCGTGCCGCTAAATATGAAACGCATCCTGTTGCTCTTGCCTGCCACCAGCTACCGCAACGATGATTTTCTTGCCGCGGCAAAAAAACTCGATGTAGAAATTGTCGCCGCCGCTGATTACTGCCACCGCCTCGCGCCGCTGTGGGGCATGGGCCCGATCCAGTCACTGCCGTTTGATGAACCCGAAGTCGCTGTTGAGCAGGCGCTTGCGGCATTGGGAAGAAAGCCTGATGCCGTGCTGGCGGTGGACGACAGCGGCGTGGAGTTGGCCGCCCTGCTCTGCCAGCGCCTGCACCTGCCCGGCAACCCGCCCGAGGCAGTGAGGCTGACGCGCGACAAGTTGGCGTTTCGTCGCCTGCTGCAAGACAGCGCCTTGAATTGCCCGGCTTTTTACCATCTGGCAGACGACTCTCAGGACAACGCTTTGGCCTCCGCAGTGCAATTTCCCGTGGTGGTCAAAGCGCGCCGACTATCATCCAGTCGAGGCGTGATCCGCGCCAACACGCGCGCAGAATTCGCGCAAGCCGTAGTCTGGGTGCGCGGCATACAAGCCAAAGCCGACCGCGATGCCGCGAGTCTTGGTTTGCTGGTGGAAAGTTTTATTCCCGGGCGCGAATACGCACTGGAAGGGCTGCTGCAAGACGGCCGCCTGCGCGTTCTGGCGCTATTTGACAAGCCCGATCCGCTCGACGGCCCGTATTTCGAGGAAACGCTTTACATCACGCCATCGCGCCTCGCGCAAACCACGCAAGATGAAATCGCGCAAACTGTGCAGCGCGCCTGTGAGCTGGCTGGGCTGAGTAGCGGCCCGATTCATGCTGAAATGCGCGTCAACGACCAAGGCATATGGCTGCTGGAAATCGCCGCGCGCTCCATCGGTGGCCTGTGCGGCAGAATGCTGCGTCATGCGCTCGGCATGAGTCTGGAAGAGCTGATCCTGCGCCATGTTTTAGGGCTGCCATTGCCGCCGCTACAGCCCGATACAGCGAGCGGCGTGATGATGATCCCCATTCCACAGCGCGGCATGTTTCAGGGCACAGCAAATCTGGACAGCGCACTGCAAGTCGAGGGCGTGAGCGACATCCAGATCACCGCCAGCGTCGGTCAAATCGTCGCGCCGCCGCCCGAGGGTGCAAGCTATCTCGGCTTCATTTTCGCGCGCGCGCTGTTGGCGCATCAAGTTGAGCATGCGTTACGCCAAGCGCACGCGCAGCTCGTCTTCGATATTCAGCCCGATATCCCGCTTAACCGTAGCAGAGAAAACACAAGCGCTGCCAGACTTTGACCAGGGAAGCAGCAGCGAACGGACATCACGACGCATGCAGTTCTTCACGCAGCACCCGTCTCAAGGTTGCTACTGTGAGCGGTTTCTGCTTTTCTTTCGCACCAGAGATCGCCTCACGCAGCACCGAGTTAATGAGTGTTTGATAGCCGGTACCTGCGTTTTCGGCACGGACACGAAATGCTTCAATGACATCATCATCAAGCATGATAGTGATGCGAGTTTTGCCCGGTGAAGCAATGATGGCGCCTCGCTTGCCTTTGCTCAAACTGATGTGAAACGGGTTCAATAACCTCCAAACATCTGTCATCCCCGCGAAAGCGGGGAACCATTTTTTTTGCGATATTCAAAGACTTGACCCTTGGCGAAATGTTCAAAGACTTAACCCTGGACGCAATATCAAAAGACCTGACCCCGGTGTGCTGCGGGTGCGTAAATTCTGCTTTACATGTTCCGTAACGCGGAACATCATGATTCATGATTCGATCATTCTCATGCTCGGATACCGAAGCACTTTTTCATAGCAGGCTAGTTCCGCAGTTTCGAAACATCGAGTATGTAGCGCGCCGAAAGCTTCTACAGTTGCACGCGGCTGTTGATTTAGCAAGCCTGAGGATTCCCCCAGGCAATAAACTCGAGGCGCCAAAAGGCAACCGAAAGGGCCAATATGGCATCCGTATCAATGACCAGTGGCGGCTATGTTTTATTTGGCGTGCGGATGGCGCGCATGACGTTGAAATCGTCGATTACCACTAGGAGAACCTGTATGGCGAAACTACTAAATGAAATTCACCCCGGCGATATCCTGCTTGAAGACTTTATGAAGCCCATGGGTATCAGTGCGCGTCGGCTGGCGACCGATATTGATGTTTCGCCGAGCCGCATTAGCGACTTGGTGCATGGTACACGGCCGATTACCGCCGATACCGCCTTGCTCCTGGAGTTATATTTCGATATGGATCCACGCTTTTGGATGAATCTGCAAGCGGAGTTCGACATGCGCGTCGCTACGCGTGAGCTAAAAGACAAAATCGCTCCACGCATTCGGTCTCATCAACCGCAGGCGGCCTGACGTGGGGTGGTACGCCAAAAGCGCTCTTCAATCTGGCAGAAACATTCGATATCGATTTTTATACCAGCCGCGTGCTGTTGGATGAATTGGCCGACGTACTCACCCGCAGAAAACTCGCCAGCACCCTGGCCGCTATCCACGCGACCCCGACTTCGCTATTGCGCTATTACCGGGGCTTCGTCCGTATCGTGCAACCTGCTGCCATTGCCCGCACAGTGCCCGACGATGCCGACGATGATAAAGTCATCGCTACTGCTGTCGCCGCGCGGGCTGATCTCATTGTTTCCGGCGATAAGCATTTGCATTGCTTGGGTGGTCAGTACAACGGCATTCTCATTGTCAGACCCGCTGAAGCAGTGGGAATTATCAAAGCAGAGTAGCGAGTACATCAACCGCCCCTACAGCCGCCCAAGAGAAACCCCGGGCACCGCTGCCACTTAACAGGGAAGCGACAGACAGCGAGAATTTAATGCGAGCCTGGCCCCTTTCGTTTCTGACCCCGAAGGTTGATAAGTAATCTGGCGGCTGAAATAGCAACGCCCGCGAGCAGCGGGCGTGGAGGAGAACTTCGGGCGCGATTCAAACTGATGTGAAACGGGTTCAAGAACCTCCAAACATCTGTCATCCCCGCGAAAGCGGGGAACCATTTTTTGCGATATTAAAAGACTTGACCCCGGGCGCAATATCAAAGACCTGACCCCGCCGCTCGGCATGGCGCACGCCGCCACGCGCGAAAAAAACGCGGCATGGACTTTCATCCTGCCGCTTCTATTCAATCTGCAACGCTTTATTCTTGCGCTGCGCCGTCAATGGAATCGACGCGTTCGCGCAATTCCTTGCCTGCCTTGAAATGCGGCACGTACTTGCGCGGCACTTGTACTTTTTCGCCGGTCTTGGGGTTGCGGCCGGTTCTTGGCGGGCGGTAGTTCAATCCGAAGCTGCCGAAGCCGCGAATTTCGATACGGTCACCTTTAGAAAGCGTGGTTGACATAGCGTCCAGCATGGTCTTAACCGCCAGTTCCGCATCTTTCGGCGCGAGCTGGCTGTGCCGGGCACTCAAAATCTCAATGAGCTGTGATTTGGTCATGAGCTTCCTTTAGGCTTGCTCATACCCGGGCGTCACGACGCGGACAGCCGGGCATGACTTCGCGTTTATTGGTCGCCTTTGTGGAACTTGGCCTTGAGTAACGCCCCCAGATTGGTGGTGCCTGCGTTGACAGGCGCATCAGCAGCCATTTTTTGCATCGCATCTTTTTCGTCGGCCGCATCCCTGGCCTTGATCGACAGGTTGATGGTGCGGTTTTTTCGATCTACGTTAACAATGACCGCTTCGATTTCGTCGCCTTCCTTGACGTGGGTGCGGATATCCTCGACACGCTCACGCGATACTTCGGATGCGCGCAGATAAGCTTCAACGCCTTCACTCAGCAAAATGGTCGCGCCCTTGGGATCGATGGCTTTGACGGTGCCTTTTACGATGGCGCCCTTGTCGTTGGTCGCAACGAAATTGGAGAACGGATCGTCGTCAAGCTGCTTGATGCCAAGCGAAATGCGCTCGCGTTCCACGTCGATGGCCAATACCACAGCTTCGACTTCGTCGCCCTTCTTGAAATTTTTGACGGCTTCTTCGCCGGTTGCATGCCAGGAAAGATCGGAAAGGTGCACCAGACCGTCGATGTTGCCCGGCAGGCCGATGAACACGCCGAAGTCGGTGATCGACTTGATGGTGCCCTTGACCTTTTCGGCCTTCTGGTGCGACATGGAAAACTCTTCCCACGGATTGGCGAGGCATTGCTTCATGCCGAGCGAAATGCGGCGGCGCTCTTCGTCGATTTCAAGAATCATCACTTCGACTTCATCGCCGAGCGATACGACTTTGGCGGGATGCACATTCTTGTTGGTCCAGTCCATTTCGGAAACGTGCACCAGGCCTTCGATGCCCTGTTCGATTTCAATGAAAGAACCGTAGTCGGTAAGGTTGGTGACCTTGCCGAACAGGCGCGTACCCTGCGGATAGCGGCGTCCCAGGCCCACCCACGGGTCTTCGCCAAGCTGCTTCATGCCCAGCGACACGCGGTTTTTTTCCTGATCGAACTTGAGAATCTTGGCTTCGACTTCGTCACCCACCGCCAACACTTCGGACGGATGCTTAACGCGTCTCCACGCCAGATCGGTGATGTGCAGCAGGCCATCGATACCGCCCAGGTCCACGAACGCACCGTAGTCGGTGATGTTTTTGACGATGCCTTTGACGATCGCGCCTTCCTTGAGGCTGCCGAGCAGCGCCTGGCGTTCCACACCGGCCGATTCTTCCATGACAGCGCGACGCGAAACCACTACGTTATTGCGTTTACGATCAAGTTTGATGACCTTGAATTCGAGTTCTTTGTTCTCGTACATCGAGGTGTCCTTGACGGGACGAATATCAACCAGCGAGCCGGGCAGGAAGGCGCGGATGCCGTTCACCATGACAGTGAGGCCGCCCTTGACTTTGCCGGAAACCATACCGGAAACGATGGTGCCTTTTTCCAGTGCGACATCGAGATCGTGCCACGCGGCGAGACGCTTGGCTTTTTCGCGCGACAGCTTGGTCGCGCCATAGCCGTCTTCAAGCGCTTCGATTGCTACCGTGACAAAGTCGCCGACTTTAACTTCGAGCTCGCCTTTGTCATTCTTGAATTCTTCGACCGCAATGATACTTTCCGACTTCAGGCCGGCGTTCACTACGACGATATTTTGATCCACGCTGATGACTTCAGCGGTGATGACTTCGCCGACACGCATTTCCTGGCGCGTGAGGCTTTCTTCAAACAGTGCGGCAAAACTTTCGATAGGGGGATGCGGAATGCTGGGGGTGGACGTATGCGTTGCGAGAGACATGGAAGGGACCTGCTGGTTAAGCCGCTGACAAACAGCGGCAGGTTAATCATAGTCAAGCTCTTGAATAACGGCGTGTTGTACAGGGGACGCCCGGTTCAAAAGTTGACACCACGTTACATCAATTTTTCCGAGTAGTTTCGCGATACCATTCAAGGACTTGTCTGACAGCTTCGTCTATGGACAAGGCCGTGGTATCGAGCAGACGTGCATCGGGGAAGTGCTTGAGCGGAGCCACCGGCCTTGCGCTATCGCGCGCGTCACGGTGTTTCAGATCATTTATAACGTCTTGTATTTTCGCATACATTCCTTTTTCTATCAACTGCTTAGTGCGACGCTCAGCGCGTGACTCGGTACTGGCCGTTAAATACACCTTGAGTGTCGCATCGGGAAAGACTATCGAGCCCATGTCACGACCGTCACAGACCAGACCCGGTAAGCGTCTGAAATCACGCTGTTTTTGCAGCAAAGCCGCACGCAAAGCAGGGAAAACCGCAATGTGCGAAGCGTTTACGCCGCAGGCTTCCGAGCGCACCGCATCGCTCACATCCTGCCCATCCAGAAAAATTTGCTCACCGGCAAAGCGAATAGCCAGATCGTTTGCCAGCTGCACCAATGCTGTTACATCATCAAGAGAAATCCCCTCGCGCTGCGCCGCCAGCGCGCACAGGCGGTAAAGCGCGCCGCTATCGAGGTAGTGAAAATGCAACGCCTGCGCCACACGCTGCGCGACCGTCCCCTTGCCCGATGCCGAGGGGCCGTCGATGGCGATGACAGGGGGTAGTGGTGGGTGGGGCATGGTTATTAAAGGGCTTGAACCACAAAGAACACTAAGCTCACAAAGAAATTTCTGAACAGGGTACGATTCAAACTGATGTGAAACGAATTCA
>JAYWAM010000258.1:0-4313 GCA_043782425.1 Betaproteobacteria bacterium | reverse complement strand
GAGGCGACATAGCATGGCCTATGGCAACGACGAGCAACGCGGCCATGCGGAAAAAGACGCCGTTTCATGTATCGATATTTCTGGGTCGTGACACTAGTGCCGCCACTGGCAAACAATCGGCAAATCAAGGGGGTAAAAAGTGAAAGGGCTGCACATCATAGCCGACCTCTACCATTGTGACCGCGCTGCGGTTGTGGCGGATTTGTTGACTTGCGCCGCGAAACTGCGCCTGCTGTGCCTGGCGGCGTGCGATACAGCCGGTCTGACTATTTTGGGGGAACATTTTTGCCAGTTCAGCGGCGCAGACGCCACACAACAAGGCGGGGCCACGGGCGCGGTGGTGCTGGCCGAATCCCACCTTGCCATCCACACCTGGCCGGAACGCCATAGCGCCACGCTCGACGTATATGTATGCAATTTCACGGCGGACAATAGCCTGAAAGCCGAAAAACTATACGAAATTCTGATTGCTGCTTTGCGGCCCGGCGACATTCTGGTCGAGCGGATATTGCGCGGCAAGGATTTGCCGCTCAAGGCGGTGGCGTGACACAAGAAAAAATCTTCGAAAAACTGAACGCTGACAGTAGGGTATATTTCACCGGCACGCTGGTGCAAAAACGCCAGACAGCTTTTCAGACGCTAGAGGTTTACGAGACACCGCAGTTTGGGCGCTTGCTGCGCCTCGATGGCTGCAACATGACTTCGGAGCGCGACGAATTTTTCTATCACGAAAATCTTGTTCACCCGGCGTTGTGCGCGCATCCGCATCCTGTGGCGGCGCTGGTCATCGGCGGGGGCGACGGCGGTTCATGCGAGGAAATTGTCAAGCACTCGAGCATTGAGCATGTACATATGGTCGAGCTGGATGCGGCTGTTATCGAGGTGGCGCAAGAATACTTTGCCAGCGTGCATCGCGGCGTATTCGCCAACCCCAAACTCAAAGTGACTATCGGCGACGGCGCGGCCTATGTCAGCAGCGCTGCGCGCAAGTACGACTTCATCGCTCTCGATCTCACCGACCCTGCCGGACTGGCCGCCCAGCTTTATTCTGCGGATTTTTTTCGCGATTGTAAGGAAGCGCTGCAAAAGGAAGGCGTCCTATCTTTGCATATCGGCTCACCCATCGCACAGCCGGAAAGAGTGAGCGCCAGCATGAACAAGCTGCGTTCCGTGTTCCCCTTCGTGAGGCCCTATTTCGTTTACATCCCCACCTATGGTTCGCTATGGGGTTTCGCCTGCGCATCTGCAACGTTGGATGTTTGCGCTGTCACTGCGCAGCAAATCGATGAGCGTTTAAGAAAGCGTGGAGTAACAGAAAGACAGTATTACAATGGCGCAATTCATCACGCGCTTTTTGCTTTGCCAGAATACGTTAAATCCATCGTGGCTTATTGAGAATTCCCTAATTTGTGACAGCCCCACCCTCACCCCAGCCCTCTCCCGCCCGAGCGGGAGAGGGAGTTTTCTCCCTCTCCACCGGAACGGGGGAGAGGGTCGGGGTGAGGGGGTGGTGGAGTCAAGAAACTGTCGTGAATTTGGAAACGCTGAATAATCTCTCTTTGTGGGAAGGTTTTAAGGGGGGCTTTTCATGCTCAAGCGTTTTCGCAAGTCCAGCAGCCAGGTTACGCTAGTCCTCATCGGGCTTGCCGGAGTGGCTGCGCTTGGCGGCTGTAGCAAAGAGGAAACACGCCGTGACGTTTACGCCAGCAAGGAAGACTGCCTCGCCGATTGGGGTAATTCCCCCAAGGATTGCGTACCGGCCTATGACCGCCCCACCGGCAACGCAGCGCGCACTCACTATTACGGCCCTGCCTATACGCATTACGGTGGAAGCAGTTCCACCAACAGCTCCGCAGCGCGCTCCAGCCGCGCCATGTCGAGCGCCACGGTGAGCCGCGGCGGGTTCGGCAGCTCCGGCCATTCGGCCAGCGGTTAGTGCCGTGACTCGTAAATATCGACACATAAAACCGCGCCTTTTTCCGCCTGGCAGCGTTGCTCCTCGTTGCCATAGTCTGAGCTATGCCGCCTCGTCGCGCCTTGCCAGCCGAAAAAATCCATCAGTTTTATCATGTGCCGCTATTTACGAGTCACGACACTAGGTCTGCAAACCAATGAAACGCGAAAACCTCATCCCCCGTCCAGACTGGCCACAGAAAATGGAAGAGCTGGGTTTTTCATTTCACTCCATCGATGGTATTTATTGGGATGAGCGCGCCTGCTATGCCTTCAACGCTGAACAAATTGATGAACTCGAAGCGGCCACCGACGAGCTGCATCAAATGTGTCTTGAGACAGTTGATGCCATTGTCACGGCTGGCGATTACCAACACTTCGCCATTCCAGAGGCTTTTACCACGCTGGTTGAGCAATCATGGCGCGAGAAGGAAAAGTCGCTGTTCGGGCGTTTCGATTTTTCCTGGGACGGCAAGTCGCCTCCCAAGATGCTGGAGTACAACGCTGACACGCCGACGGCGCTCATCGAAGCGAGCGTGGCGCAGTGGTACTGGCTGCAAGAAGTGAAACCCGATGCCGACCAATTCAACTCGCTGCACGAAAAGCTCATCGCACGTTGGGAGGTGATGCGCGCAGATTTCCCCGCCGAGCGTATTATCTATTTCACCTGCGCCGGGGAAAGTGAAGAGGACGTGGGCAATCTGGACTACCTGCGCGATACCGCGCTCCAGGCCGGAATAGACGCGCGCTACATCGACATCACGCAAATCGGCTGGAACAGCGCCAGCAATGCTTTCGTTGATGAGCAGGACAAACGCATCGGCGTGTTGTTCAAACTTTATCCGTGGGAATGGCTGGTGCGCGAAAGCTTCGGGCAAAATCTGTTGAAGCGCAGTATGAAAATGGTCGAGCCTGCGTGGAAAATGTTGCTTTCCAACAAGGCGATTCTGCCGCTGCTTTGGAAAAAATTCCCCGAGCATCCCAACTTGCTGCCGTGCTTTTTTGAGCCGGGAAAGTTCGCCATCGACTTCGTTAAAAAACCGCTTTACTCACGCGAGGGCGCCAATGTCACCATCAAAACCGCCGAAGGGGAACTGGCAGTGCCGGGAGAATATGGCGCGGAAGGTTTTATTTACCAGGCTTACCACGCGCTACCCAGTTTTGCCGGAAGCTATACCGTAATCGGCTCGTGGGTTATCGGTGACGAAGCGGCAGGCATGGGAATCCGCGAAGACGAATCGCCGGTAACAAAAAATACCAGCCGTTTTTTGCCGCATTATTTTTTGTAGTCATAACAATCTGCATGAGGGCTGACCTATGATGAGCAACCAGATACTGCAATCTTTTGCCGGGTTCGACGATTTCCTGATTTACCTTGGCATATCACTCGTGATGCTGGCGGTCTTTTTAGCCATCTATGTGCGTATTACGCCGTACCGCGAATTTAGCCTGATTCGCGAAGGCAACATGGCTGCGGCCTTCAGCCTTTCCGGCGCCATGCTGGGATTCATTATCCCGCTCGCCTCGGCGGTCACACACAGCGTGAACCTGGTGGATATGGCCGTCTGGGGCATGGTGGCGCTGGTGATTCAGCTTTTTGCTTTTCTCGCGGCGCGCGTGCTGCTGCCCGGTATCGTCGCCGATATTCCCTCCGGCAAACAAGCCCCCGGATTTTTTCTCGGCGCGCTGTCGCTAGGTGTGGGCATGATCAATGCGGCGGCGATGACGTATTGAGCGGGAGGCTTGAAAGCCCCACACAACCCTACCCATGAACCGGAGTGAAGGTAGGGTGGATCAAGGCCGAAGGCCGGATCCACCGCAACGCTTAAATTTCGCGCGAATTGTGATTGGCGGATACACTACGCTGCGCCACCCTAGGCTTGCTCTGTAGGTCAGTAGCGAAACGGCATGTACTGTTTCGTCCCGCCAAATGCGCCAGCCCCCACATCGATCGTCCATTGGAAGGCAACGGGCGAGCGTAGACTGTAGCTTGCACCTGTTGCGGGCTCCTGGTAGGTGACAACATCGTTGATGGTTTTCAACGTGCCAACGCTGTCGCCGACGCTGAAGCGACCGGGCTCATAAGGCGCGCCATAGTAAGAACCGGTGGGCCAGTAGATCGGCCCGCTCAATTCGTCCGAGAAGCGGTTTCTCATGCGCGTATCCGGCGCGACGAACCACGTCATTTTTCCGTCGGCGCCATAGACATACCAGATCGCGAACAGGTACGGCAAGCCGCGATTAGCGCCCAATCCCTCGCCATGGTCGATCGTCATTCCCCAACCCGGTTCAGCCGGGTTCCACCATGCGCCGCGACGATCCATGATGTCGAGAATGCGTGTGCGCGGGCCGGTAATGAA
>JAYWAM010000257.1:0-4331 GCA_043782425.1 Betaproteobacteria bacterium | reverse complement strand
CGCGATAACCAACGTCAATTCATCGCGGGCAAGCCCGCTCCTACGAGTGACCTTTTTTTGATGCAATAGTGGTCTTGACAAAGGCCCGCTGTATCCTGTGCCTAATATACTAATGGTCGAAAAATAGAATAAGCTGTGCGCATGTAGGTGCAACCTTAGGTTCAAGTACTATCCGCAATGACCGTTGCTGAGACAAGTTGAACGCGAATCAGCCTATTTGTCCCGACACCCGCGCCACTGCCTGATCGACGTATTTTTTCTGCGGGTTCTGTGGTGCAAAATCTCTTAGTTATTAAATCCGGGAGTGGAGTATGGAAAAGTTTATTGTTAGAAAAGTCGCTGTGCTCGGCGCAGGCGTGATGGGCGCGCAGATCGCCGCGCACCTGACCAACGCCAATGTGAAAACTATTCTATTTGACCTGCCCGCGAAAGAAGGCCCGAAGAATGGCATCGTCACCAAGGCGCTCGATGCGCTGGCCAAATTAAGCCCCGCTCCATTCGCCTCGGCGGCGCGCGCCAGCTTGGTGAGTGCAGCCAATTACGATGAACACCTTGAGTTGCTCAAGGATTGCGATCTCATTATCGAGGCCATTTCCGAGCGCATGGACTGGAAGAAGGCGCTTTATGAAAAAGTTGCTCCCTATGTCGGAGCGAACGCGATTTTCGCATCCAACACTTCGGGGCTGAGCATTACCTCGCTTTCCGACGCCATGCCCGAAGCGCTGCGTTCACGTTTCTGCGGCATTCATTTTTTCAATCCTCCACGTTATATGAAATTAGTGGAAATTATTCCGACGGCCAAAACGAGCGCGCTGATCCAGGATCAACTGGAAGAATTTCTCACCACCACCTTGGGCAAAGGCGTGATTCGCGCCAAGGACACGCCTAATTTCGTCGCCAATCGCGTCGGCGTGTTTTCGATATTGGCGACCATGCATCACACAGCGCAATTCAAGCTCGGCTTCGATGTGGTCGATGCCTTGACCGGGCCTGCCATCGGGCGCGCCAAGAGCGCGACTTACCGCACGGCGGACGTGGTGGGGTTGGACACCATGGCGCATGTCATCAAGACCATGACCGATACCTTGCCCGCCGATCCGTGGCACAAGTACTACACCGTGCCGGCGTGGCTCGCTGGCCTGGTTGCCAAGGGCGCGCTCGGTCAGAAAACCAAGGCGGGTGTGTTCACCAAAAAAGGCAAAGACATCCTGGTGCTCGATGTCGCCAAGCAGGATTACGTCGCCGCCGATGGCAAGATTGATGACGCCGTTGCCGCCATTCTTAAGATCAAAAATCCCGCCGAACAATTTGCCAGCCTGCGCGCCAGCGCTAACCCGCAGGCGCAATTCATGTGGGCGATGTTCCGCGATGTGTGGCATTACTGCGCGCTACATCTGGGCGACATTGCGCACTGCGCGCGCGATGTCGATCTCGCCATCCGTTGGGGCTTCGGCTGGAAAATGGGGCCGTTTGAAACCTGGCAAGCGGCCGGCTGGCAGCAAATCGCCAAATGGATCGCCGAGGATATCGCCGCCGGAAAATCCATGAGTAACGCGCCCCTGTCGGCTTGGGTTACCGACGGTCGCAGCGGGGTGCATGAAGCGCAAGGTTCGTACTCAGCGACCAGCGGCAAGCTGGTAGGGCGCTCTACGCTGCCGGTGTACCAGCGGCAATTGTTTCCCGAGCTGGTGCTGGGCGAGAAAGCCGCCACGGGCAACACCGTGTTCGAGACCGATGGGGTGCGCATGTGGACTACGGCGGGATATGAAGACATCGCCATCGTTTCTTTTAAAAGCAAAATGCATTCGCTCGGCAGCGAAGTGCTAGAGGGCCTTAATCGCGCCATCGACACCGCCGAAAAAAATTATCGCGCCCTGGTGATCTGGCACGAAGCGCCGTTTGCGGTCGGCGCCAATCTGGTCAAGGCGCTGGAAGCTTTGAAGGCGAAAGAGTTCGCCGAATTTGAAGCCTCAGTGGCGCGCTTTCAACAGACTTCCATGCGCTTGAAATACAGCCTGATTCCTACCGTGGCCGCAGTCGAGGGCCTGGCGCTAGGCGGCGGCTGCGAATTCACAATGCATTCAGACCGCGCGGTAGTTGCGCTGGAAAGCTACATCGGCCTGGTTGAAGCCGGTGTCGGCCTGCTTCCTGCTGGAGGCGGGTGTAAGGAATTTGCTTTGCGCGCCGCGCAGTCTGCGCCCGGCGGCGATCCGCTGCCCGCAGTACAAAAGGCGTTCAAGAATATCGCCATGGGAGAAGTCTCCAAAAGCGCCGAGGGCGCAAAAGAAATGGGCTTCCTGCGCGAAGCCGATGTGGTCGTCTTTCATCCCCAAGAGTTGCTCTACGTGGCGTTGCAGCAGGCGCGCGCCATGAGCGCATCCGCCTACCGCCCGCCGCTGTCACCTGGCGCCATTGCGGTGGCAGGCAACACCGGCGTCGCCACGCTGAAGATGATGCTCATTAACATGAAGGCGGGCGGTTTCATTTCCGAGCACGATTATGAGATCGGATCACGTATTGCAGAATGCCTGTGCGGCGGCGATGTCGATCCCGGCAGTTTGGTTGATGAGAAATGGCTGCTCGATCTCGAACGCCGCCATTTTGTCGAGCTGGCGAAGATGGACAAGACTCAGGCGCGAATTGAGCATATGCTCAAGACCGGCAAACCGCTGCGCAATTGATTTTTCGGCACGGGACAAATAAATTCATTAACCACGAAGAACACAAAGTGCACGAAGAAAATTCGTACCTATTAAGGCACCTCAGATGCTTTTTGCGACTGATGATCCGAGTCTAATGAGGAAAGAAATCCACAGAGAACACAGATGAGCACAGAAAATGAAGATCCTTGCAGCCGGGCTATCATAGGCGCGACAATGAAAGCAACTCAGCCCCCCGCCTTTAGATCAAACAAATTGTTTTGATTTTCCTCTGTGTTTCTCTGTGACATCTGTGGATCACCCGGCTTCTCATGCTGATTAGTTACGAAAATTCTTGAGAAGTACTTTGTGAGCTTTGTGCCCTTAGTGGTTAACGCCTTTGAAACAACGCATTTAGGAGAAATAGCATGAGTAAACAGATGCAGGACGCTTACATCGTTGCCGCCGTGCGTACTCCGGTTGGCAAAGCGCCGCGCGGCATGTTTAAGAACGTGCGCCCGGACGATATGCTGGCCCATGTTCTCAAGGGAGCAATAGCGCAGGTGCCGGGCCTCGACCTGCACGACATCGGCGATGTCATCGTCGGCTGCGCCATGCCCGAGGGCGAGCAGGGGATGAATGTCGCGCGTATCGGCGTGCTGCTGGCGGGGTTGCCCGACAGCGTTCCGGCCATGACCATTAACCGCTTCTGTTCTTCCGGTGTGCAGGCGGTGGCGCTGGCGGCGGATCGAATCCGCACCGGCGACGACGACGTGGTCATCGCTGCGGGCACCGAATCCATGAGCATGGTGCCGATGATGGGCAACAAGATCGCGCTCAACAGCGCAGTGTTTGCGCACGACGAAAATGTCGCCATCGCTTACGGCATGGGCATCACGGCGGAGAACGTCGCTAACCAATGGAAGGTATCGCGCGAAGACCAGGACGCCTTCGCCGTGGCCTCGCACCAGAAGGCCGCCAAGGCCATCGCTGCGGGCGGCTTCAAGGATGAGATTCTGCCCTACGAAATCGATCATTCGATTCCCGATCTGACGAGCAGCCAGGTGAAACATAAAAAGCGTGTCGCCGACACCGACGAAGGTCCGCGTCCCGATTCGACATTGGAAAGCCTGGGTAAACTGCGCACCGTGTTTGCCGCACGCGGCTCGGTCACGGCGGGCAACAGCTCGCAAATGTCCGACGGCGCAGGCGCAGTGATTCTCATGAGCGAGCGGGCGTTGAAAAAATACAATATCAAACCCCTGGCGCGCTTTGTTTCCTTCGCCGTGGCGGGGGTACCGCCGGAAATCATGGGCATAGGCCCCATCAAGGCCATCCCCAAGGTGCTCGCCCAGGCGGGCATCAAAAAGCAGGACCTCGACTGGATAGAGCTCAACGAAGCCTTTGCCGCGCAGGCCCTCGCCGTCATCCGCGAACTCGATCTCGACCCTTCCAAGGTAAATCCGCAGGGCGGCGCCATAGCGTTAGGCCACCCGCTCGGCGCCACCGGCGCCATCCGCACCGCCACGTTGACGCATGGCATGCGGCGCAATAAACAGAAATACGGCATGGTGACCATGTGCATCGGCACCGGCATGGGAGCGGCGGGTTTGTTTGAGGCGTTGTAGGGCCGAGTATTTTCTAAAAGTGAAATGAGCCTGAGCGATAAGCTTTCAGGCCATTTTTTTTGAT
>JAYWAM010000256.1:0-4342 GCA_043782425.1 Betaproteobacteria bacterium | reverse complement strand
TTTCTGTCTGCGTTAACGCAACCGCTTGTTCAACCACGTTGTAGAGTTGGCGGATATTGCCCGGCCAGGGCGCGGTCACCATCAACTCCATCGCCTCGGGTGAAAATGCTGTGACGCGATTGTCATATTGCTCGCCTATGCGTTTGAGAAAATATGCGGCGAGTAAAGGCACGTCTTCGCGCCGCTCAGCTAATGTGGGTATGCGCAGCGTCACGACATTGAGGCGATAGAACAGGTCTTCACGAAACGTGCCGTCTAATTTTGCTTGCGCCAGATCGCGATGTGTTGCTGAAACAATGCGCACATCGACGTTGGTGGTTTTGGTGGAGCCTACAGGGCGAACTTCGCGCGTTTCGAGTACGCGCAGCAGTTTTACCTGTAACGTGAGCGGCATATCGCCGATTTCGTCGAGCAGCAAAGTCCCGCCGCTGGCCTCCAGAAACAGTCCGCGATGATCGTTGATGGCGCCGGTGAACGAGCCTTTCTTGTGACCAAACAGTTCTGATTCGAGCAGCGGTTCGGGAATGGCGCCGCAGTTGATCGCCACGAACGGCCCGGCAACGCGTCGGCTGGCGCGATGCAGCGCGCGCGCCAGGAGTTCCTTGCCGGTGCCGCTATCGCCCTGTATGAGCACGCTGGCGTCACCCTGGGCAATGCGCTGGGTGCGCGACAATAAGTCTTCCATCAAGGGGCTGCGCGTGATGATTTCTTCGCGCCAACTGGCGTCTTCTTTGTGTTCAAGATGTGCGCTGCCGTGTATGCGCAGCGCTTGTTCGATCTGCTTGATAAGTTCATTCGGGTCATAGGGCTTGGTGAGGAAGCCAAATACGCCCTGGCGCGTCGCGGCGATGGCTTCGGGAATCGTGCCATGCGCCGTGAGGATTATGACTGGAAGCCCGGCATGGCTGGCTTCGATCTCGCGGAACAGCCCCATGCCGTCGATGCGCGACATGCGTAAATCTGTCACCACCAGATCGGGGCGTTCCGCCGCGATCAACGCGAGCGCGCGTTCGCCGCTGTCCGCTGTGGTCACTCGATAACTGCTTGCCCTCAGTCGGATGGCGAGCAGTTTGAGCAGATCGGGGTCGTCGTCAACAAGTAGTAGGTGGGCTTTAGCAGTGGGCATAGGGAGTCGGCGGGTTGGTTGAACGTAAATGATGGGGGTTTCATGCGCCGAATTCCTCTAATTTTTTGATTTATCTGCCCGTTGGATCAGGCTTTTTTCTATAGTTTTAAAGGCATTGATCTTTTTTTCCAGATCTTCAATCTGCTTGCGTTGTTGCTCAATGCGAGTCTGGCTCGATTCCTGATTTTTTTGCGCATCGCGCAGGCGTAACTGAGTCAGACTCAAGGCATCCTTTGCGCGTTTGCGCTCTTGCGCCGCGTGGTGCAGTAGTGTCGCCATGGCAAGCAACTCAGGCTTGGCGCTAACGGGTTCCTGCAATAGGGGGTCGAGCAAGCCTATCAATTCGCTGTCGTCGCTATTTGTCTGGCTAGCCAGCGCCAGCGCGAGTTTGAGACGCGCCATATCCGATTTGTTGCGTCCCAAGGCTTCGCGCGCGCGTACCGTCTCTTCGCTTATAGCCTGAGCGTTCATCGATTTGGTCAGCAAGACGTATACCATAAGTTGATCAAACTCAGCAGACGCAGCCCTGGACGAAGCGCTGACGACAGCCACCTTCTTGGCTGGTGTTGTATCATCCATTTCAACAGTCGGGAGGAATGCACATCCGGAAAGCATGGCCAGTCCGGCTGCGAACAGTGTGCGCAAGAAAATCATGTTGTTTCCATTTTCGGTTGTTGTGGTTGTTTTGGCAAAGTAATACGAAAGTGTGCGCCAAACTTGCCGATGGCGCCCATCAGTGCAACATTGCCGCGATGCATTTCAACATAGTCCTTCACTATAGCAAGCCCAAGACCGGTTCCCTTGGCCATGACACCGCTTCTACCGCGATAGAAGGGTTGGAAAATACGTTCATGATCTTCGGGCGCGATGCCGGGGCCCTGGTCAATGACCTCGATCACGGCGTTGTCATCTTGTTTCGACAGCCTGATCTGAATCACTCCGCCGCGCGGAGAATACTTGATGGCATTGGATACCAGATTATCCATTACCACGCGCAGCTTTTCTGGGTCGCCTTGTACAGTAGTTTTGTCGCATTGCAGATCGATCAGAATGGATTTAGACACCAGGGCGATTTTTTGATCCGAGACCACTTGTTCTATCATATCGCGCAACTGTAGTGTTTTGATGTCGAGCTCGACGCGACTGTCTTGCGCTGAGCTGTGATGCAGCAAGTCATCGATAAGTCTTTCAAGTGTGACGCTGTTGTGTTGCAGAATAAGCGCCACTTCGCGCTGCTCTGCGGACAGCTTGCCCACCACTTCATCGAACAGCAGGTCCGATCCCTCGCGCAGCGCGGTGAGCGGGGTTTTTAGTTCATGCGATACATGCTGAAAAAAGCGCGTTTTTTGGTCCTCCAGCGTAATCAAACGCTGACGCAGCCAGTCGAGTTGGTCGCCGAGGTGCGCAATGTCTGCCGGACCAGAGATACGGATACGCTTTGCCAGCTTGCCTTCTCCGAGCCGGTGTATGGCCTTGTCCAGATCGCGAATCGGTGTTGTCAGCAAATAGGTAAACCCTGCAATCAGCAACAGCGCAGAGGGCACGATGGCGAGCATCTGCCACAGCACTTGTGAACGCGAACGCGCAGCGTAGTTACGCAGCGCTTCCACTTCCTGGTCAATCAACTGATTGGAAAGCGCATTCAAAGCCAGCACGCGCTCCGAAAGTCGGCCAAATTCCTGTCCCAATGATTGCGCTAGATCCGGCGAGACGGGACTTCCGGTTACTTTGGCATACAGCGTCGCTTCTAGTTTCACAATCTCGCTAAGCGCTTCTTTTTGTTCGGTCTTGAGGGGTTTGGCGTCAAATTCGTTGGTGGTGCGCACAAACTGGGTACGCGCAGTACGATAACCTTCGAGGAAGGTAGCATCATTGAAAATGGCATACTGACGCGCATAGCGTTCCATGCCGTTGACAACGCTGGTCAGAGCGCGGCTCGATTGCGTAGCCTGAGCGGCGTTATAAACTGCCTTTTGACTTTGCTCGGAAAGCCGCGTGATGGACCAGGCATTGGCCAGCAAGCCCAGCACCAGCGGCAAAGCGACGATCATGAAGCCGACCAGCAGCAGGCTTAGAAAAGACTTGGGATACTTGAGTTCCATGACGAGAGTGGCCAGATATTTCTAATTATGTGCTTTTGTTTTGCTCAGTAGCAAGCTCAAACTATGCCAATGTCACGTGTTAGAATTCACGAACACGAGGAGACTACCATGATGTACGAATCTGAAATCACCCAATTCATGCGCCAACTTATCCAGCAACACCCTGAGTTACCTGAGCTACAGAAAAAAAACCGCGCGACCTGGTGGGATAAAAAACTCGACCCCGACCTGCAAAACCGCTTTCAGCAATCGAACGTGGGCGTGCATGGCTATGCTTATTTCCCTGTGCCGGATTTTCCCAAAACGCCGGGAAAATCCTAGTTCACTACAAAAATAAAATGTTCTTCAGAAGATACAGCTACTGTCATTTAGTTTATACGCTACCTTGATCTACGAAAAAAAATCTTGAAGAATTGTGTGAAACATCAAGCGCGGAAAAGATTCAACAAGCCATCTAGCCCCACAAAATTCAGCGCATAACTTGCCTGCTGTTGCACCACGGGTTTGGCGCGATAAGCCACGCTGTAGTGGGTTTCTGCCATCATTTTCAAATCGTTCGCACCGTCGCCTATCACTATGAGCTGATCGCGCGTGAGACCGAGTTCATCGCGCAGTCGCGCGACATGGCGCGCCTTGGCGGCGGCATCGAGCAGCTCGCCGGTGACGCAGCCGGTGAGCTTGCCGTTTTCGATTTCCAGCACGTTGGAATAGGCATGGTCGAGGCCGAGTTGCCGCTTCAGGCGCTCGGTAAAATAAGTGAAGCCGCCTGACACCAGCAGCAGCTTGATTCCCGCGCGCTGCGCCGTGTCGATCAGACGCGGCGCGCCTGGGGTTAATTTTAGTCTCTCGTTGTACACCTTTTCCAGAGCGGATTCGTCCAGACCTTTGAGTAAGCCGACACGCTGGCGCAGGCTTTCCGGCCAGTCAATTTCGCCGCGCATAGCCGCTGCTGTGACCTTGGACACTGCGTTTTTCAAACCCGCGAAGTCTGCAATTTCATCGATGCACTCGATAGTAATCAGCGTCGAATCCATGTCCAGCGCGATCAGGCCGAAGTTTGCCAGAGTGAGTGTGGCCTCGACAAAGGCAAAATCGAGCTGCGCCGCTAGGCAAT
>JAYWAM010000255.1:0-29865 GCA_043782425.1 Betaproteobacteria bacterium | reverse complement strand
GATCAATCCGCCTCCAAGCTATGCCAGATATTCTGAGCGCCTGCCTTGCGTTGAGCGTATCGGCCGGTGTTTCGATGCCGCTATTGGCGGACAACCTGTGAGTGCGATTGCAACCCAGGAGCGCCAACAATTAATCACCGCTGAAGCAAAGCGTGCTAACCAGAGTGTGCGCGATGTTTACTGGGAAGTTCTTCAACCCGTAGACGGCAACAAGGTATTTGACATTGAAGTCAAAGCCAATGCATTGGGTAAATCAGAAGTTGGAGAACTTACCGAGGACCTCACACTCACCATCTATCCGCTAGATGGGCAAGCACTTAGGAGCGAAAGCGAGCTTGCGGCGAGTAGAAACGTTCGCGTTCAAGGACAGCCGGTTGTGACACAACAAAACACGCTAAAGCAGGAATTTTTACCCCCTGGACGCTACGTCATCACTCTCAAGTATGTCGGGGAGAAAAATTGGGAAAGAAAACACATATTTTTGAATGTTAAGTGATGTGCCGTTGTCGCGCATGTTGGTAATATTTTCAGACGAGGAAGCTTAGAGCTTAGGGGTGGTTACCGTTTAAGTTTTTCCAAATACTTGGCGCGAAACTTCGCCACTTTGGGGGCAACGACAACGCTACAGTAGGGGTTCTGATCGCCTACGCGCGCGAAGTATTCCTGGTGCTCGTCCTCGGCGATATAAAATGTCGCGGCTGGCGTCACTTCGGTGACGATCGGGGCGTCCCACAGCTTGGCGGCATTGAGTTTCTTGATGACTTGCAGTGCGGCGCTTTGCTGCTCGGGCGAGTGATAGTAAATTGCCGAGCGGTATTGTGTGCCCTTGTCGTTGCCCTGGCGGTTGAGAGTGGTGGGATCGTGAATCAAGAAAAACACCTCGAGCAAATCGTGAAACGAAACCACAGCGCTATCGTAGCTGATGTGCACCACTTCGGCGTGATCGGTATCGCCGCGGCAGATGTCGCGATAAGTTGGGTTCAAGGTCTTACCGCCCATGTAACCTGATTCGACGGATTTCACCCCTTTCAATTGGTCAAACACCGCTTCGAGACACCAAAAACACCCGCCCGCCAAGGTTGCGATTTCTTGAGACATATTTTCTCCGTATGAAGCATTCAACGATACGTGCGCTGACACAAGTATAGAGTGGATTGTAGTTGCGTCCGGTTTTAGACGCCACCAGCCTCGACCGAAATCGGGAAATGGCGTAGGCTGTTTTGCTCAAACATTGTATTGGATCAAAAAGAAAGGGGTGGAGAGTGCAAAAATAGCTTCCTTCCCACCTGAGTAGACAGCGTAAAATCATGGAAAAAATTGCATCCCCTCAACTCATCACGCCGCAACTGGCCGGGCCGCTTCCCGTGCAGGAAATTTCGCACGAAGTGCTGCTGGAAAAATACGCCAGGGATGGTGAGCAGACGGCAGCCGAAGTGCGCCGCCGTGTCGCGCAGGCGCTGGCGGCCGTTGAACCCCAAGACCAGCGTGGCCTGTGGGAAAAACGCTTTCTCGATGCGCAGCAACGCGGTTTCATCCCCGCCGGGCGCATCAACTCCGCCGCCGGAACCAATCTCAGCGCGACCCTCATCAACTGCTTCGTGCAACCGGTGGGCGACTCAATTACTGAAACGGTCGATGGCCGTCCGGGCATTTATACCGCGCTGGCGCAAGCGGCAGAAACCATGCGCCGTGGCGGAGGCGTGGGCTACGATTTTTCTTCCATCCGCCCGCAAGGCGCGATGGTGCGCGGCACGCATTCACGCGCCAGCGGACCCATTTCTTACATGCGCGTGTTTGACCGTTCCTGCGAGACGGTCGAATCGGCGGGCGCGCGGCGTGGCGCGCAGATGGGCGTCTTGCGTTGCGATCATCCTGACATCGAGGCATTCATCCACGCCAAAGACCAGGGCGATCTGAACAATTTCAACATTTCCGTCGGCGTGACCGACGCCTTCATGCAAGCGCTAGAAGCTGATGGCGAAGTGGAGCTCGCGCATCGCGCGCAACCGGCGCCGGATGCCGCCACTGCCAACGCCTATCAGCGTGACGATGGCATGTGGGTATACCGCAAAGTTTGCGCGCGCGACCTGTGGCGGCAGATCATGCACTCGACCTACGACCACGCCGAGCCGGGCATCCTGTTCCTCGACCGCATACAGAGCGACAACAACCTGTATTACTGCGAGACCATAGAGGCGAGTAATCCGTGTGGCGAACAGCCATTGCCGCCCTACGGCTGCTGCTGCCTGGGATCGATCGACCTCACGTGTTTTGTAAAAAACCCTTTTGCCACCAAAGCGCAGTTCGATTTCGCTTCGTTCGGCGAAGTGGCCGAGCTTGCGGTACGCATGCTCGATAACGTTATCGAGGTTACCCACTGGCCGCTGACCGCGCAACAAGAGGAAGCCAGGGCCAAGCGCCGCATCGGGCTGGGGTTCACCGGCCTGGGCGATGCGCTCATCATGCTTGGCTTGCGTTATGACACGATGCCGGCGCGCGACATGGCGGCGCGCATCGCCGCCCATCTGCGCGACCACGCCTATGCTGCGTCGGTGGCGCTGGCCGAGGAGCGCGGCGCTTTCCCGCTGTTCAACGCCGACCTGTATCTTTCGGGTGGAAATTTTGCTTCGCGCCTGCCTGCGGTATTGAAAGATAAAATTCGCAAACACGGCATACGCAACTCGCATTTGTTATCCATCGCCCCGACCGGCACCATCAGTCTGGCGTTCGCCGACAACGCATCGAACGGCATCGAACCGCCTTTTTCCTGGACCTACACGCGCAAGAAGCGCATGGCCGACGGCACGCATCAGCAATATTGCGTCGAAGATCATGCCTGGCGGCTTTATCGCCATCTTGGCGGAGACATCAACGCCTTGCCGCCCAGTTTTGTCAGCGCGCTGGAAATTTCCGCGCAGGCGCACAAAGATATGGTGGCCGCTGTCGCACCCTTCATCGACACCAGCATTTCCAAAACAGTGAACGTGCCGGAAGATTATCCCTACGGCGATTTCGAGGACCTTTATATCTCAGCCTGGAAGGCCGGACTCAAGGGCCTCGCCACTTATCGTCCCAACAAAGTGCTCGGCGCAGTGCTCACTGCCACTGCGCCGTTGCAAGAGGCGCTGCTTACCGATCCCAACCGGCGCATGACCATCAATTCGCTGCCCGCGCCGGTGCTCGCCTCGCTGCGCTGGCCCGGCAGACCAGCGTTGCCCGATGGCAACGACGCCTGGACTTACATGGTCGATACGCCGCACGGGCGTTTCGCTTTATTCGTCGGCCACACCACACAAAGCGCGCAAGACGGCAAGGCATTCCCCTTTGAGGTATGGGTCAATGGCGCTGAGCAGCCACGCGGACTGGGAGCGGTCGCCAAAACGCTGTCCATGGACATGCGCGCCGATGACCGCGCCTGGCTGGCGCTCAAGCTCGAGGTGCTGAGTAAAACTGTTGAGGAGCAATCCTTTGAGCTGGCCATGCCGCCGCACGGCGAAAAGAAAACCGTCCCCGGCGTGGTGTCCGCATTGGCGCAGATCGTGCGCTATCGTTGCGAACAGTTGCACGTGTTTGACGGCAAGGGCGCCTCGGCGGTGCTAGACGCCATGTTCAGTATCGATGAGCCGCGCACCGGCGCCGATGGCACTTTGTCGTGGACTGTGGATGTGCAAAATCCCGCCAGTGGCGACGAGTTCGTGCTCGGCCTTAAAGAAATTGCGCTGCCGCCCATGGAAGGATCGCCGCTTGGCATGACGCGCCCCTATTCGATGTGGCTGTCGGGGCATTATCCGCGTGCGCTCGACGGGCTGGCGCGCATTCTGGCGCTCGACATGCGTGTCATGGACCCCGCCTGGATAGGCATGAAGCTACGCAAGCTGCTCGACTATTCCGAACCGCTGGGTGATTTCATGGCCTTTGTTCCCGGCGAACGCCGTCAGCAAAACTGGCCCTCGACCGTGGCTTACATTGCGCGATTGTTGATTCACCGCTACGCCCTGCTCGGCGTACTCGACGAGCGCGGCTACCCGAGGCGCGAGATGGGCATACTCCAGACGCCGCGCACAAAAAGCGAGGCGCGCGTCATGCAAGGCGCATTGTGCCGCGAGTGCGGCAACTACACCGTCATTCGCAAAGACGGCTGCGATTTTTGCAGCGCGTGCGGCTGGGTGGGGGTATGCGGGTAGTGTCAGCGGAGGGCAGGTTGCGCGAGGCGTAGCTTGTCGCGGCTAATGCAAATATACCCAATAGCGATAGCAGCGACATTTTTTGTAGGAGCGGGCTTGCCCGCGATAACAGCCATTTCGCGGGCAAGCCCGTTCCACAGGTAAGCGAATTTATTCACGTTCCTATTGAGAATTGGAATGATACGCCCATAGAAAGGGGCGCTTGCGCGCCCCCGGATTGCCGTCAGTTCGAAGCAGCCGAACCGCTACCTAGCCTGCCTGCGCATCGCTGCAAAGCCCGCAATAGCCAGAATCCCGGCAAGCATAATCATCGCCCACTGCGAGAGCGTGGGGACGCCAGAACCACCGCCAGCGCCCGCGCCAACAGCGGTCACGATCACGCTCTCGTTCGCGGCGCCGCAGACATTTGCTGTCGGTGCATTGTTGGTGTCACCGCCATAGTTGGCGATCCAGAAATAGGTACCGATTGTCGAAGGCGTGAAAGACGCTGAGGTATAGGTACCGTTGCCATTGACAGGCACCACCGACGTGAAGATCGCCAAGCCGGTGCAAGCCGAGTTATTGTACAAACTGAAGGTGATCGCCCCTGTTGGAGCAGTGCTGCCGATGCCGCCGCCGCTCAACGTCGCGGTGTCGGAGACCGAGCCTCCGAGCGCCACGCTGGGTGAAGCTACGGTGCTGGCCGTTGTCGCAGCCAACCCGGGCCCTGCGGCGGCGCACCCGCCGACGGTGTTGCCGCCAGCCAAAGACACAAGACCCCCGGCTGCGGCCAAGGCTCTTCCGGTCAGGACTGCACCGGTACCTAGCGTGACGCTCGCCCCCGCGACAACCGTTCCTGGGAACGTGGCCCCATCGAGAGCAGCCGAGCTGGTGACCTGCCAGAACACGCTACAAGGGTTAACGCCGTTCAGAACAACATTCGAGCCGGTGCCGGTGGTGAGCGAACTCGTTATCTGGAAAATGTAGGTTCCTGCACCGCTCAGAGTGAGAGTCCCCCCAGTCACCAAAAGAGCCGCCCCCGTGGTATAAGTGCCCGGTCCGAGGGTTTGCCCATTCAGACCAGGAAGAATGGGAATAGCCCCGCCCATCGCTACTAAGGAATTGTACAGAGTGAGGGTAGCAGCCCGGGCGTTAATCGCGGGCCCGTCATTGTTGTGTATAGAGAATGGCGGAGTCACGGTCGCAGACGCTGGGAAGCCGGTGATCGAGGTGCCTGGCGAAACACCCACATCTCCGTTGATGGTACTCAAGGGTCCGTTCGCGTTCACGCTCGATCCACCCAAGATCGCGAAACTCTGCGCTGCACCCACTGATTGGGCCAAAGCCGGGGCGGAAATCAAAGCAAACGCAGCAAATCCCGCGCTTGCCAGCAAACCTGGATACTTTCGAGTGAGCCTAGAGTAGGCTGCAACACGAGGCGCAGGGTGTTTGGAATGAGTTGTGACGGTCTGAGCGTTCATGGCGTTGTCCCTGATTGGATGAATTACTGCGGTAACATAAACTGTGTGCGTTATCAAGTCAAGCGATTCCGCAAGATCATGACAATCTCTTGCTCCCAGCCCCTAAACCCTCAACAGCAAGCTGTCTATTATCTCACTCTTGTTAAGGCTGCTTAGTACGGTATCACACATAACGCATACTGATGGCCTATCGCCTAGATCCTGATAGCTCTAAAGCACCGTAGCAGCGGGTCCAGGCTTTATCCCAACGGCCTTATGTGCTTTATCGCACAGACCGGCTCAAATGCTGCAACTAAGATTTCCTTTCCACCAACGGGCGTGGACTTGGCAAACAACGCAGCAACGTTTACCAGGCAGCTCTACTGTTGGCACGGGATACCTAACTGAATGCAAAAGGAAAAATATCATGCTATATACCATCGCTGTTGTTCTGCTCATCCTGTGGCTGCTGGGCTTAGTAACCTCCTACACCATAGGCGGCTTCATTCATGTTCTGCTGGTGATAGCTATTATCATGATTCTGCTCAGATTGATTAGCGGGCGTAAAGCTCTCTGATGCCGCGATTAGGTTGCGACGGGCTCTGCCCGTCGGCATCATCACAACCAGCAGTGCGTAAATTCGACTTTTTTCTGAGGATAAATACAAATGGGCGCAACAAAAATCATTGGAATCATCCTCATTGTGGCGGGCGTCCTGGGGCTGATTTACGGCGGTTTCAGTTACACCAAAGACACCACCACTGCGAAATTGGGACCAATTGAGCTCAAGGTTCAGGAGAAGGAAAGCGTCAATGTCCCGATTATCGTGAGCGTGGGAGGGATTGCGCTGGGTATCTTCCTGCTGCTCGCAGGTAGGAATAAATAGCCTGGCATAGGCTAGTAGTCTGTCGAGCTACTCGAGAAAAACCGTCTGCCCTACGCCCTGCCATTGCGCCTTTCAGCGGGGGAATGGTGCGGTGAGCTTATTCTAATTCGCGCTATAAACGCTATTTTTGTAGGAGCGGGCTTGCCCGCGATAACAGCCATTTCGCGGGCAAGCCCGCTCCGGACAAGCGAATTTATTCACGTTTCTATCGAGAATTGGAATGACCCCACGTCAGTTTGGTTCGCACCCGAAAGGTGTAACGTCACAAACTGCCGAGCATACTGGACTTGTTTTTCATTTCAAAGCGGCCATACATTTCCTGCATGTTGCCGATATGCTCTTTGCGTCTTCCCGCCATCAAGGAGAACGGATCACGGGTGACCCGACCCCAGACTTGCATGGTCCTGCCGACAAACTGCTGACAATTACCCAGGATAATATTGCGATTCATGGCGTTCTCCTTTTTACCAAATTTACAATTCACTTCCTGCCGCAGCATGCGACAAGAACCTGCTCCCTTGTGCGCTCAACGCGGCGCGATAGTTCCACTGTCGTCAGAGACGATGATTTCTACGCGCCGGTTTAACTGTCGGCCCGCCGCAGTGTCGTTACCAGCAGCAGGGTAGGATTCACCATAGCCGCGCGAGGTGATGCGTTCGGCGCCAACGCCCATGCCCAGCAAAGCAGTACGCACCGAGTAAGCACGCTGCTCCGAGAGATCCTGATTGCGGCTGTCGCTGCCGATGCTGTCGGTAAAGCCTTCAATCATGACCTTGCGCTGCGGGTACTGTTTGAAAAAATCGGCGAGCTTTTGCACGTTGCGCATCCCGCCCGATTTGAGATGCGCCTGATTGGTGTCGAACAACACGTCGCCGAGCGTGATGACCATGCCGCGATCAGTTTTCTTCGCTTCCAGTTCCTTGAGTTGCGCTTCCAGTTGACGCGCACGGTTTTCCGCGTCGTAGGTTTGCTGGCGCGCGGCTTGAGCGTTGAGTTGCGCATCTTGCGCCGCCAGTCTTTCCGTAGCGGCCTGCCGTTGCGCGGCTTCTGCGCTGAGCTGCGACGCTTCTGACTGGCGCTGCGCAACTTGCGCGCTGCGCTGCGCTGCATCCGCCTCTTTTGTGCGCGCCTCAAGACGCACACTGTCGCGCTCTGTACTGGCGTTTGCCACGGCCAATTCCGCCGCTTTCTGACTGGCGGTTTCCTGGGCAATGGCGACCTGCTGTTTTGCCACATAGGCCAGATGGTCCACCAGGGCAGTATCTTCGTGTTTGCTCCAGGCGTTATTGGCTTTATCGAGCGAATCGCTGGCTTGCTTCAACTCGCCTGCGGCGTGAGCTGTGACTTGCGGGCTGGCTTGCGCATTACTGTAATCGCTGCGCGCCTGCTCCAAAAGCGAATTGTTTGCCGGTAGCGAGCTACAGCTTGCCAACACTGCAATTGCGATAAGTGTCATTGGTAGATGACGATAATTTTTCATGTTAAATTCCTTCGCGGTTATTTGCTTTTGCGGTTAATCTCTTCGCGCAGCACGCGAATGTCGTCCTGCATAACGCTTGCCGCCTTCTGCGCCTTGGCCGAATGCGCCTTCTTTTCGGCGAGTCGCGCATCGACCTGCGCCTCTTCGGCCAGCCTGCGCGCATTCTCGTAGTCTTCCTTGTCCATGGCGCGGTTGGCGCGTTCCATCTTTTCCTGCGCGCTTCTCATTTCCACCGATGCATACTCGCTGCCGCCGGCGCTGACCGCGCTGGCAAGCGCGGACTTCGACACCGCCATTTGTTCGATGGGGGGCGGAATACTCGCGCAACCCGCCATTACAACAGCGGCGCAAGCAATCACACCAATCGGTCGAATCCATTGAAAACTGAAAAATTTGTTCATCATTTTCCTCGCTATGCGTTGATGAAACGGGGTTGGAATGGCGGGGTGCGATCCAAACCGATGTGGAGACATTCCACATTTGCGCTATTAACGTCAATAGTTCTGTCGAATGTAAGAGCGGGCTTGCCCGCGATGGCTGTTATCGCGGGCAAGCCCGCTCCTACACATCAGTTTGGATCGCACCCAGAATGGCGCAAACGACAGAGAGCGCTGTGCGACGCCCCAGTACAGCCGGGCGCGCCGTTTTACGCTATTGTTGTCTGGGCCACATGCGGTTTAGGACTTGCCGTAACGCGTCTTTGCATTGTTCACGCAAACGTCTTTGGCGTTACCCGCAAGGGCGTCGCACTTTTCCTTCGCTACCGCATATTCGGCGTCGCGCTTGTCAGTTGACGCGTCTTTACGCGCTTCTGCTATTTGTTTGTTTGCCTGGCCTTGCGCCTTTGCGGATTTCTCATTGGCGGTGATATGTGCATCTGTAGTCTTCATTTGCGCCTTGGCATCGGCTTTGGCGGCTGTCTGCGCGGCTTTAGCTTCTTTTATGCAAACGTCTTTCGCGTTGCCGGAATTGTCATCGCATTTTTCTTTGGCCACAGAATAATCGGCTTGCGCCTTGGCGACGCGCACATCGTAGCGGGATTTCTGGCTCGGCTGATAAGTGGCGCCCAATTCGGCCAGCGCGACGTCCTCTTTGCCCTTGGCCTCTGCCTTGCAGATGTCTTTTGCATTGGCCAGTAACGGGTCGCAGGCGGCTTTCGCAGTTTTGTATTCAGCTTCGATATTCTTTTTAGAGGACTTGTATTCATCTTTCGACATGCTGTTTGCCATTGCGGCTGCGCTGAACGCCAGGCTGATTGCGGCTGCAATAGCGGTAAGGGTCAATTTTTTCATGGTCTTTCCTTAAGTGTGTTGCATTAGAGACGGGGTATTAACGGGCGCGTGTCAGTTAAATGACCTGTGCGCACCCGCACTGCGTTACTTGGTGATATCCATGTCTTTCTGATGGCTCTGCCACTCGGAGATTTGCTTCTCTGTGGCCTCCTTGGTGATCCCGTAGGTTTCCTGGATCTTGCCGACCAGGTGATCACGCTTGCCCGCGATCACGTCGAGCTGATCATCGGTTAGTTTGCCCCATTGTTGTTTGACGTTGCCCTTGAATTGTTTCCAGTTACCTTCGATGCGATCCCAGTTCATGGTGTGGTTTCCTTGTGTTGGTTGGTTGCGGCGGCAAATGCCGGTCATGCTGTTCTCTGCGCCCCAACATCGCTCTATAAAGCATGGTCACGATGGGGAGTGTTGGAGTTTGTTGTACTGACAGTGCGAGGTTAAAGTGAATGGCTTTATGCGTCCGTCTGCTAGCGCACAGAGGCAGTTATTTAGTGCCCAAGCAGATCGCCTGCGGGCTTGAGCGCTTCGACGCGATCACAAATCACTTTGGCGATCGCCACCAGCGGCGCCCCGAGCAACAGACCCCAGATTCCCCACAGCCAACCGAAAAACAACAGAGCAATGAACAGCACTGCGGCATTGACGCGCGCCAAGCGACCCTGTAGCCAGGTCATGATGAGTGATCCGACGGCAGCGGCAACCAGCAGCGATACGCCGGCAACAGCGAAAGCATTAAGCGCAGTCCCGAATTGCATGAATCCAGCCATGCCGCTTGCGATGGCAAACAACACCGGGCCAAGGTAGGGGATAAAGTGCAGCACGCCTGCGCTGACGCCCCATACGCCAGCCTGTTCCATTCCCAATGCTTCAAACGCCAGCCAGGTGCCGATGGCGACCAGCACATTCGACCCCAGCGTAGAGAGCAGGTAGCGCTGGATCTGTACGTCGATTTCTTCGAGAATGCGCACGGCGTCTTTTTTACGCGATAACGACGGCCCGACCAACTGCACCAGCTTGCGCCGGAAGTGCTCGCCCGAGGCAAGTAGAAAGTAAGCGAGCAACAGGACAATCGGTGTTTGCGCAGCAACTGTAAACAGTAGCGCAGACTGGGTCAGAAGGTAGTCGCGCAGCCAGACGCTGGGTTCGGTTTGCCGTACCGCGACCGTGGTTATGGCCGTCGGTTTGGCAGGTTTCTTCTCCCCTGTCGCTTCGGCTGCGGCGCCTTGGAGTTCAGTGGCGGCTTCCTGAATTTTCTGTAGCGCCGTGGGGCCGCCCTCCTGCGCTTCACTCACATGCTGGCGCACTTTACGCGCCGCTTCGGGAAGTTTTTCGATCATTGCCGCTGCATCGTCCCCCAATGTAAACGTGGCCCACGCCACGCCGCCGATCAGCGCAGCCAGCACCAGCGCCGCCCCGACAACGCGCGGAATGTAACAAAACTTTAACCAATCCACGAGAGGGCGCAACGCATAGCTTGCAAGAATGCCGATCAACAGCGGAACGAAAAAGGCGCGCGCCAGATAGAGCGCCGCGACGATGGCGATGATCGCGAGAATGTAGACGCCCACAGTCATGGGAAACTGTCGCACCGGCAAGGGTGCGACAACAAGCAGATCAGCGACTGGTAGCGACGCTGGCGACTCGATTCCTGGGCTGTCGGGCGGGGCCGCCGTCGCGTTCATGTGACGCCCGCCCGCGCGATTACAGCCGTCCCATCAAAAACAAGACGACCACGATTAACAGCACAACACCAACGACTCCGCTGGGGCCGTAACCCCAAGTGCGAGCGTGCGGCCAAGTGGGCAGGACGCCGATCAACATCAGGATCACAACAATTAACAGAATGGCTCCAAGACTCATGACTTACTCCTTTTGATGATGAATAAACTACGGCAATGCGCTCAGGAACATTCTCCCCGGCGACTGGATGATAAAGAATAGCGTCGGCCCAGTACGTCGTCTGTTCGCAGGCGCACACAGGAAATTCAAGACGGCCCGGCGCTTTTTCGCCTGTGGAAGATTCCCTAATTTATAACAGCCCACCCTCACCCCTGCCCTCTCCCGCCCAAGCGGGAGAGGGAGTTTTCTCCCTCTCCACCGGAACGGGGGGTTGCGCAGGGGTTTCGGTTGGCATGCCAACCGCCTGCGCAACGGCTGTCCAATGCAGTGGACAGCGCGCCCTGCAAGGGAGGGTCGGGGGCGTAGCAGGGGTTTCAGCCAGCATGCTGGCTGCCTGCGAAGCGGCAGTCCGATGCAGCGGACTGCGCGCACTGCAAGTGAGGGGGTGGCGAAATTGAGAAACTGTCGTGAATTAGGAAAGGCTCAGAAAATCAAAAATGAAATCAACCAAACATGGAGTACTCATTGCTTACGTCTGATCAGATCACCGAATTCCTACAACAAAACCCGCAGTTTTTTGAGCAGAATGTTGACTTGCTGCTCAATCTGCAATTGCCGCATCCGCATGGCGGGCGCACGGTTTCCATCGGCGAACGGCAACTGGTGGCCACGCGCGAGAAGGTCAAACTGCTGGAAGGCAAGCTGGCGGAGCTGATCCAGTTCGGCGAGGAGAACGATACGCTATCGGCCAAAGTGCACGCTCTGGCGCTGCGCCTTATCAGTTGCGATGATCTGAACAGCCTGATCGATACGCTGTATCTGGAGTTGCTTGACAACCTCGCTGTGCCGCATGTCGCGCTGCGCTTCTGGGGCGTTGCGCCGCACTCGAGCGCGCTGCCGGAATTCACTACAGTGCTGCAGGAGCTGCGCCAGTTTGTCGAGGCCATGACCGCCCCTTATTGCGGCAATCATCCGGTCTATGAAACGCATCTGTGGTTCAATGAACATGCGCCGCACCTCAAATCTTACGCTATCGTTCCACTGAAAAATGGCAAGACATTTGGAATGTTGCTGCTCGCCTCCGAAAGCGCGCAACGCTTTTTTCCGGAAATGGGTACGCTGTATCTGACGCGCATCGGCGAAGTCTTCGCCGCGTGTCTGGCGCGCCATCTGACTTTCATCGTGGAAAGTGATTAGCAAACTTGCCGAAGATTATCTTTCCCATCTCGCCTTCGAGCGGCGTCTTGCGGAACTGACAATTCAGCATTACCGCCGTGACCTGGACTTGCTCGATAAGCTGGTCGGCACGAACTCACTTTCCACCTTGCAGCAGGCGGATATCCGCCGCTTTATTGCGCAGTTGCACGGCAAGGGTCTGTCGGCCAAATCGCTGGCGCGCCTGCTGTCGGCGTGGCGCGGCTTTTTTGAATATGCGCGGCGCAATGCCCACCTTGCCCACAACCCAGCCGAGGGCGTGCGCGCGCCTAAATCCGCCCGGCGCCTGCCCGAGGTGCTCGCGCCCGACGAAGCCTGCAAGCTGGTGGCAATTGAAGATGACACGCCGTGGGGCAAGCGTGATCGCGCGCTGTTTGAGCTGGCGTATTCGTGCGGGCTGCGCGTCTCGGAACTGGTGGGGGTGGATATCGACGCGCTCGATTTGCGCGCAGGCGAAGTGCGTGTCACCGGTAAGGGCGCAAAAACGCGCATAGTCCCGGTGGGCGCGCCCGCGCTGGCGGCGATTGCACGATGGCTAGAGGTGCGTAAAGACTTACCCGGTGCAGATTTGAGTGCACTGTTTCTCGGCCCACGCGGCACGCGCCTTTCGGTGCGGCTGGTGCAAACGCGCATCAAAATGTGGGCCACGCGCCAGGGCATCACCCAGGACATGCATCCGCACATGCTGCGCCACTCGTTTGCGTCGCACGTGCTGCAATCGTCAGGCGATCTGCGCGCCGTGCAGGAAATGCTCGGCCACGCCAGTATCGCCTCGACACAGGTGTACACCCATCTGGATTTTCAGCATCTTGCCAAGGTTTACGATGCGGCGCATCCGCGCGCCAAGCGCAAGGGGAAGGGCTACTGATGACCGAATGCGTGTACGGGCTGGATCACATTCTTCTGGCCATGCCACCGAATGGGGAATCGTTGGCGCGCCAGTTTTATGGCGGGCTTTTGCGTCTGACCGAGATCCCCAAACCGCCCCATCTTGTAGGTCGCGGCGGCCTTTGGTTTCAATGCGGCTTGCTCCAAGTCCATCTCGGCGTTGAGTCCGAGTTTCGCCCGGCGCGGAAAGCGCATCCGGCGTTTCTTGTTCGAGATCTGGCGCGCCTCCTCGAAGAACTGGGGAGGGCCGGATATGAAATTCAATACAATCCAGAGCCCAATCCTGGGTTTGAGCGCGCGTTCACGTTCGACCCTTTTGGCAATCGGGTCGAGCTGTTGCAGCCAAATGCTAATTTGCCTGTTGGTCCGCAGTGAACATGCACGCTCAAGTCATCGCCGTCAGCGCAAGTTCTGCACACACTTTTTCCAAGGGCAGCGCGTCACAGATCACTCTACTCACGGCGCTCGGGGTCGAAGGTGACGCGCATTGCGGCGTCACGGTCAAACACCGCTCGCGCGTTGCGCGGGATGCCACGCAGCCTAACCTGCGCCAAATCCATCTCATACACGGCGAACTGTTCGACGAGTTGGCGGCGAAGGGATTCAATGTGGCGCCGGGACAGCTTGGCGAAAATATCACTACGCGCGGCGTGAACCTCCTCGCCTTGCCGGTGGGTGCGCAGCTTCACATAGGAGCGACAGCCATCGTCAGACTCACTGGCCTACGCAATCCGTGCGCGCAACTCGACCATTTCCAACTGGGACTTATGTCCGCCGTGCTTGATCGCAGGCCGGATGGAAAGCTGGTGCGCAAATCTGGTGTCATGGGCGTGGTTGTCGCAGGCGGGCCAGTGCGCCCGGGTGATACGATCAGTGTCAAAATGCCAGTTGAACCGCATTGCGAACTTGAGCGTGTGTAGTCTGGTACGTGCCGCCCTTGCCTAGCCTAATAAATCGCGGGCTGCATTAAAGCCACGCCGTTATTATCGTAAGTCGCGATTCACTTGCCGACCTTGCTGCGCTCGGGCAGCATAACGTTTGTCATCCGTTTCAAATATCAAGAAAGCCTTGATGGGCACACCATTAATTTACGAAGCGGTCATTTTCCTCGCAGCCACGGTGATCGCCGTGCCTTTGTTCAAAAAATTGGGAATGGGCGCGGTTTTAGGTTACCTGATCGCAGGCGTGCTGATCGGTCCCTGGATTCTCGGCGCTATCAGCGACGTCGAGAACATTCTGCATTTTTCGGAACTCGGCGTCGTTCTACTGCTATTTATTATCGGCTTGGAACTGCGGCCTTCGCGTTTGTGGGAGTTGCGCCGTCCGGTATTTGGCCTAGGCGGCGCGCAGGTCGTGGTAACCGGTGTGGTCTTTGCCGTCATCGGAACCGCGTTGGGCTTGTCCACTGCCACTGCGCTGGTCGTCGGCCTGGTGTTATCTTTTTCTTCCACCGCTATTGCACTGCAAATCCTCGCTGAAAAAAAGCAACTCACCACCCATCACGGGCGCGCCGCGTTTGCCATTTTGTTGTTCCAAGATCTTGCAGCGATTCCGCTGCTTGCGCTTATTCCGCTGTTAGGTTCGAGTGGTGCGCAACAAGGCTGGAGTTTTATTGTTGCCTTCAAGGCGATAGCGATTGTGATCATCGTGGTGGCGGGTGGCCGCTGGCTGTTGCGCCCGCTGCTGCGTTTCGCCGCCTCGGCCGCCAGCCACGAGGTGTTCGTTGCGGCCGCCTTGTTGGTGGTGGTAGGCACCGCCTTGATTGTGCAGTTGGCCGGATTATCCATGGCGCTCGGCGCGTTTCTCGCGGGGGTATTGCTGGCCGACTCGGAATACCGCCACGAACTTGAAGCCGACATCGAACCCTTCAAGGGATTGCTGTTGGGGCTATTTTTCATCGCCGTAGGCATGTCGATGAATCTGGGACAGGTCATGCAGCAGCCGTTGACGGTGCTGGGTCTGGTCGTAGGATTAATGGCCGTTAAAGTGCTATTGCTCTATGGCTTGGCGCGCATTACTAAGCTGAGTCACACATCTGCCGTTAATCTCGCCCTGTTCATTTCACAAGGCAGCGAGTTCGCCTTTGTCTTGTTCAGCGCTGCCGCGAGTGCGCAGGTTTTGGATAAATCCCTGGCGGAGCTGTTAATCGTTGTCGTCTCGGTTTCCATGGCGCTGACGCCTCTGCTCATCTTATTGAACGAAAAACTTTTGAGAATCGGATTCGACGCGGACAAACCCAAACAATTCGACAAAATCGAAGTGCGCGAGCATCGCGTGATCATCGCAGGCTTCGGGCGTTTTGGTCAGATGGTCGCGCGCACGTTGCGCATGAAGAAAATACCTTTCACCGTGCTCGAAGCCAGCTTCGAGCAAGTCGACTTCGTGCGTAAATTTGGCAATAAGATTTATTTCGGTGACGCTTCGCGTCTCGACCTGCTGCGCGCCGCACGCGCCGATTTAGCCGATGTGTTCGTGCTCGCCATCGACGATATCGAAGCCTCGATAAAAACTGCAGAGATCGTCAAGAAACATTATCCACATCTGAAAATATACGCGCGTGCCCGCAACCGCCCGCACGCCTATCGTTTGATGGATATTGGCGTTGACAAACAAATCCGCGAAACATTTTTGTCCAGCATTGAGTTGGCGCGGGACGTGCTGGTAGCCTTGGGCCACAGCGAAGCCGAAGCCAATGAAGCGATGCGGCGCTTTCGCCGGCACGACGAAGCCCTGTTAGATCGACAGCACAAGATTTATCACGACGAAGCGCAGCTGATCGCCGCAGCCCGCCAGGGCGCGGAAGAGTTGGAAAGGTTATTTGAAGAAGACGCTTCTTAAGCGCGGCCTGCACGATAATCCGCAATGCGCCAAAGAAGCCGCATTTTCTTCTACTCCTTGGTCAGCCTGGCGCCCGCCAATTCCGTCAGTTCCGCGGAGCGATCTATCGCCATGGGTGAATTCAAACTGCGCCACAGTCCCAGCGGATACATGCCGCGTTTGAGCAATCGACCTGCCACCATTAGCACGATCCTGGCGATGTCGTACACCGGGCGGAAATGGCTGGCGCGCGCTTGCTGGGGATAAATGCCGGGAATCGCCACTGCGACGCTGTGCACGCCACGGCTTGCGGCGGCAATTAAAATTTCGCTTTCAAACACAAACCCATTCCACGACGCATCGCGGCGCGTAAGGCATTGCAGCAGCACAGCCGGATAAATACGGAAACCCGACTGGGTATCGGCGATGGGATAGCCCGCCGCCCAGGATATCCAGAAGCGCGCGAACTGATTGGCGTAGTAACGCCGCGCAGGGAAATTTTTCTTGTCGTGCAGACGCGCGCCAATGACGATGTTGCCAGGAAAGCGCTCTGCGGTGTTGAGCAGCCGCCCGATATCTTCCGGGCGGTGCTGGCCATCGCCGTCGAGCGTCACCACGAAGCGCGCGGCGCGCGCCTGGGCGCTATCGAATCCCCTCCACAGACTTGCCGCCTTGCCAAGATTGCGTTCGTTGCGCAGCAACGTAATCGGCAGACCGTGTAACTGTGCGGCGCTCGCATCGCTTGATCCATCGTCTATCACCACCACATTGGGCACGATTTTCAATACACGACTGACCAGATCACGCAGCGTCGCCGCCTCGTTGAAAGCCGGGATCAGCACCACCACATCTTTTTCAAAATTTAGCATTTGCGTGGCCGAAAGTTGCGGCTGATAAAAGGGTTGTACAACATCTTCAATTGGAACCACTTTACACCAGTTGTATTGTGCGTCGCTATTGTGTCCACTGTCTGTGCGGCGCGACATGAGAAATCAGACTAATCAGCGGCGTGGTCATCAATGTGGTGATTAAGGCGGTCATAAAAAGCAGCGTAAATAATTCAGCGCCGATGAGGCCGGCATCCAACCCTACTTTCAAAAAAACCAGCTCCACCACGCCGCGCGTATTCATCAGCGCGCCCACCATGAGGCAATCGCGCCACGGCAACCCGGCAATACGCGCAGCGGCGCTGCCGGCGACAATTTTTCCCACTATCGCCACGCCCAGGATAAGCGCGAATAGCGACATACCCGTCACCACAAACGCGTTGCCAGTGGTGTTCAATCCGGCGAGCACAAAAAAACATGGCATCAACACCAACAACACCAGCGGTTCGATGCGTTTTTGCAGCGCCCCGGCAATGCGCTCATCGCGCGGCAGGCTGAGCCCGAACAAGAATGCGCCAAACGCGGCGTGCACCTGCAATAGCTCGGTGGCATAGGCGCACAACAGTGCGCCGCCCAACAACGCCCCCATATCCCTGACGCGCAGCGGCTCGTGCGCCGTGCCGCGCTGAAGGTAGCGTGCGATAAGTGGCCGCAGCACCCCGAACACCACGCCGCAAAGCACGGCTAGTCCTAACAGGGTCAAGCCAAGATGCGCCCAATTCAGGTTGGATTTACTCGCCGCCACCACCACGGCAAGCATGAGCCAGGCAACAACATCGCCAATTGCGGCGGCGGATAAAGCCAGCCTCCCCGGCTCGCTTTCGGCCAGCTTGCGCTCCTTGAGAATGCGCGCCATCACCGGTAGCGCGGTAACCGACAGCGCTGTACCTATGAAGAACGCAAAGGGCCAGAACGCGATGCCCGCTGGCGCCATCCCCGGATACAACAACGGCGCAAGCGCAACGCCGAGCAGCATGGGAAGCAGCAGACTTAAGCCCGCAAGCTGCACCGCAGCGCGCACCTGCCGCGCCGCACCGCACTCGGCTATGCGCAGTTCCGCACCCATGAGAAACATGAAAAGCACTAAGCCGAGCTGGCCGATACCTTGTACCTCGTGCAGGTTTGCCGGCGCAAACAGTTGCTGCTGCAAATCCGGCATCAGCCAGCCGAACAGCATGGGGCCGAGCACAAATCCCGCCGCCATTTCACCGATGACCGGCGGCTGACCGAGATATCTCAGCACGACTGCAAGCACCCGTGCCGTCAGCAGGATAATCAATATCTGAAGGAACATTCAGCGCTTCCCAGCTACCACTGAATCCAGCGCCACCACCACGGCACCATGTCGGCGCGATGCGTGATGTCGCGTGATCGCGCCTGGGCAGCGCGTTCCAGCGCGGCGGCATCGGCGTAAAAGGGCCGGGCGGAAAGCGTCATCCCGCACGCCTGCGCCGCATCGACGAGCAACTGTAAATATTCTTGCATGTGCGCCGCAGTATATTCATTGGTATCGTGAAAAGCCACTACAACCGGCGTTACGCCATCCACCTCGCCTATCTCGCCACGCATAATTCTTGCGCGCACCCGCGCCATTTCGCTTGCCATGTGACTGTAACGCCGCGGACTGGCCTTGAAGCCCCAATCCTTGCCATCGTTTGCGCTGATATCGGTAAGCACAATTTCCAAACCGTGGCGATTATAGGCGGCCAGGGTGCGCAGATCGTGCGCCCAATACGGCGGGCGCAGCAACACGACGTGGCGGCCAGCGATGGGTATTAGGTCCGCCACGCCGTCTCTTAGTAATTGCTCTAGCGCCGCATCGCTCAAGTAGCGATGACTGCGATGACCCCAGGTTGATCCATCGTGCAACGCGAGCAAGTGGCCTTGCGCCTGCTCGCATTCGATCAGCGCTCGTCCGCGCGCCGTTGCACCGCCATCACTGCTGCGCGTCTGCACAAAAAAAACCGCCTTGATGCTCTTCTGGGTGGGGTTTTCCGCCAACGTATTGAGAATGATTTCAGTCGGGTTGTACTCAGCTTGTCCGCTCGGCCCGTCATCGAAAGTGAGTAAAAAACGCAGCGGCGCGGGCCGCAAGGCGGCAAGGCTCATGGATGCAAAACGCGTGGCGACAAGATCTTCGGCAAAAACTCGCGTTGTATGCAGCAATGCAGCGCAAGCGACGGCCGGCAACAAAAGCCTTTTCATATCTCACGCGCTCTCTTCCGGCGCTTGAATATCGCGCCTGCGCTTACGCCATGCGCGCAATGCCGTCGGCAAGGTTCCCAGAAAATTTAGATAATAAATCACACGGAATAAATACAAGCGCGGGCGCACCGGGCCTGAGCGGAACACGTCGCCTGCCAGCAGCGAAACCACGGCGGACTGCACGCCGAACACGTTGCGCGGCGCCATGAAAAGCTTGCGTATCACCGGCGAGGTCATGCGATAAATGAGCCAGGAAAAAGTCTTCACGCCGCGTCGCACGGTGCGCTCGAATTCGCGGTAGAGCTGGGGCGCTTGCGCCGGATCTTTCAACACCGAATCAACCACATCGGCGCCCAGCATCGCACTGTTCATGGCCAGATACACGCCGCTGGAAAACACCGGATCGACGAAGGCCCAGGCGTCGCCGACCATCAGGTAGCCTGCGCCGCTCATGTGATCAGAGTGATACGAATAATTTCCCGTGGCGGTCACTGGCGCAGTCAGTTCAGCCTCGGTAAGACGCGCGGCAATTTCCGGACACTGCGCGATGGTCTGCATAAAAAACGTGGTCGGATCGGTGCTGCGCGATTTCATATAAGCAGGCCAGCACACCGCGCCGACGCTGGTTGTGCCGTCTTTGAGCGGAATGAACCAGAACCAGCCGTGTGCGAACCATACGATGGTGATGTGGCCTTCGGCGCTGCCGCTGTTGCGACGCGCATGAAGAAAATGTCCGAATATCGCCGCGCTCGCATGGTTCTTGTTTTTGCGCTTGATGCCGAAGCGCTCGGAAAGAAAGGTATCGCGCCCCGAAGCATCAACCAGAAATTGGGTGCGCCATTGTTGCGTTGCGCCGTCTTCGAGCCGCAGGTTGACCAACGTGTCGCTTCCCGCTGGGCCGAACTCGACCGAGGTCACGCGCGCGCCCTCGTACACGCGCGCACCCTTGGCGGCGCAATTCCTCAGCAGCATGTGATCAAATTCGGAACGGCGCACCTGAAATGCGTAAGGCCAGCGCTGGTCGAAAGCCTGAGAGAACTCGAAACACACCGTCTTGCTGTGCATATGCGATTCGAATTCTGCGGCATTTTTCTGGATGCCGATTTCCTTCAGTTCGTCCCACACACCCAGGCGCTGAAGGATGGGCATATTCAGCGGCAGCAGCGATTCGCCGATGTGAAAACGCGGATGGCGCTCCTTATCGACCACAGCCACATCGCGGCCTTTTTGCGCCAGCAGCGCGCTGATGGTCGATCCGGCCGGGCCGCAACCGATCACAAAAACCTCACAATGCCGCTCGGCGTCGGGTGTGGCGTCAATTTTCAGTCTGGGCATAATGCATGCCTCCGTAGTTGTGGCAGGTGATGAAAAAAGCTTTGCATAATCAGGTGCGGTGGGTATTTCTCGTCAAGAAAATCGGTCATGCCTTTTTTACCCCTTGCTTGCCGTTCAAATACATCAAAGTAAATTGACCGCTTAAAAGCAGCTTTTCGCCACCGTGCGCCTCAAAGCGGTAGATAGCCCCAGCCACATCACTATGCAGCAAACTCGCTGAAAATATCAACTCTTCGTCGATAATATCCAGGCGTTCGCAATACGCATTTACATCGCGCAGCGCCGCAAGCACGCCGGCGCGCGGCGCAGTTTCGGCACGCAGCAGCGCGCCATGCACGGCGGCGGCCTGGGCTGCGTATTCAATAGCGGCCCACACCGGCAAACCTTGTGCGTCGCGTAACGGGTTATTTTGATCGCGATGCGATAGCGCAGCGCAGCGAATAGCGCGTTGATCCCAGTGCATCACGCGCTCGAGCAGACACATGCGCCCGGCGTGAGGAATGCGCGCGGCTATGGCGGCGCGGTCTAGCAGCGGCATATCTGCACTATCAGTTCGGGTGAAAGCGGCAGGGTGGCGACACGCTGCTTGCCGCCAACCAAGGTGGTCAAGGCGGCGAATCCGCGCGCGCTGGCATTGGCGCGCCAGCTTGCGGGCATCCATGTCGGCCAGGCAGTTTCAGCGGCGCTGGCTTCAAGCGTGATTTCCCATGTCGCCAACGATTGCGGCGTGAGAGCGGGCGTGAGAACCAGCGCGATGGTCGTGGCCTCGAGCACCGGCATGGCATCGCACAAAGGCGGCGGCAGGGGGCTGTCGTAACACACATACAGCACCGCCATATTATCGGCCAGCGCCTGCGTCGCAGCATTCAACAGCCCCGCCGCAAAACTCCATTTGCCACGACACACGCTGCTGGCCGCGTGCTTGGCATTCATGGCGATGCTGTAATAGCCGCTCGGCGCGTTGTGCACCGAGTTGTGGAATTGTGTGGGCGAAACTTCGCGGCTGCCCGCCAGCACTTCGCATAACTGATGGGTGATTACGCCAGCCGCTTCATGTGACGAAAACACCATCGCCATGTTGTGCGATGCCAACGCGGTATGTTGCAACGCTTGTTCCGCCACCGCAATCGCCAGGCGCACCGTCGGACTGCTGCGCCGCCGTTCCGCAGGCGGCAGGCTGGCCGGCATGATGGCGGCCAGCGGCGCGCCTGCATAAGCCATTTCTGCTGCAAGCACCGGCTTGCTGCTTTCCCAGTCAGGCAATCCCGGCGCCAGCACGCCGACCGCCTCGACAAAAACACGCATCAACGCTCCCCTCCAAACAGCAGCGCGCAATTGCTGCCGCCGAAGCCGAAGCTGTTGCTCATCACTTTAGCAAGCGGTGCAGCGTAACCGCGTTGCACAATGGCGCACTGTATTTCGCCATCGACCTCGCGTGTCGTCGGACTACCGGGTACGAAGCCGTGCTCCAGGCTCAGCAACGCGATCGCCGCTTCGCTGATTCCCGCCGCTCCCAGCGTGTGCCCGGTAAAACCCTTGGTCGAGGAACAAGGTGTGACTGCGCCGAAAACGTCGTGCACCGCAAGGCCCTCGGCGCGATCATTGGCGGGCGTGGCGGTACCGTGTAAGTTGATGTAATCAATATCCTTCGCGCCAAGCTGCGCGCGCGCCAGCGCTTGTTGCATGGCGCGGCGCGCACCGTCGCCTTGCGGATGCGGTGTTGACATATGATGCGCATCGCTGGTTTCGCCGTAACCCAGTAAGCGCAATGCACCCGGTTCCTTATCCAGCAATGCAAATCCGCCCGCTTCGCCTATACTCAGACCGCGCCGCGCAGCATCGAAAGGCCGGCAGATGTCTGGGGCCACGAGTTGCAATGAATTGAAACCGTAAAGCGTGGTGAGGCACAGGCTATCGACGCCGCCCACCACGGCGGCATCAATCAAGCCCAAGCGTATGAAGCGCTCGGCCAGGCAGAACACCTTGGCGCTCGATGAGCACGCCGTCGAGAGCGTCATGGCCGGGCCGGTGAGGCCAAGCACCAGGCGCACGAATTCGGTGGTAGCGTCCAGATTATGCGTCGTCTCATAGCAAAAACCGGCAGGCAGGCGGCCGTTAAGCGCATCGCGCTGCTGATAGGCGATTTCGGTGGACAAAATTCCCGAGGTGCTGGTGCCGAGAAACACCCCAACCCTGTCAGCGCCGTAACGCTGTTTTGCAGCCGCGACGGCAGACATAAAACCATCCTGCTCCAACGCCAGCAGCGCCAGGCGGTTATTGCGACAATCGTAAGCGGTCAGCGCTGGTGCAAGCGCAATATCTTCAGCCGCTTTTACACGCCCTATCCAGCACGGCAACGGCGCCCATTCCAGATCGTTAGCTGCCAGTCCGCTACGCGCCTCGCGCAAGGCGAGCACGGTCGCAGCCTTGCCGATGCCGGCGGCGCTGCTGGTGGTGTAGGCTCGAATAGAAAGCGGGGTCATGGAAAAGTAGCCGATTGATATCTATGGAGTCTCTGAATTAGTGTCTTCCCCGCGAAAGCGGGGAACCATTTTCTCTTGAAAAAAAATGGATTCCCGCTTTCGCGGGAATGACAAATCAGGACTTGTTCAGAGGTTTCCTATTGTATTTACGCCGCCCAAGATTCTTTTTTAGCGGCGCAAGATTATAACGCCAAAGGTTCAGGGGCTTTATCAGGGATTGCGGGCATACCCTCGTCTAGCGGCCCCCATCCAACCAATAGCGCCTTGAGAGAAGCTGGCCGTAGTGCTTCGACGATCAGACGATTGCCTTCCTTGCGCATCACCGCTTCGCTGCCAGGCAGCTCGAACTCACGCGGTATGCGCAGCGCCTGATTGCCGCCATTATTAAACAGTCTGACGTGGCGTGATTGCGACGAATCCATAGTGCGCCCTTTTGTCCATACGCTAATTGCATATGCTACTGCGAGAATCAATAATTCGCACGAATAGTTGCTGTCCCACAGGCCTGCTTTCCGCGTATTTGGCATGCCACCCTGAAGCAGCGTGAGCAAGTAGAGATCAGCCACAGCGGGCTACACTGGGATGAACTGGATGAAGATATTTCTATCGCTGGTTTACTGGCAGGCGTTGGTGATTTGACACGACCTGTGCCGAAAGCGGCTTGAAATCGCGTAATAAGTATAGTCCGCGCATAAAAAACTGTGGTCTGTGCGTGCGGATTTCCAATCAGTTGCTACTTTTACGACCCCTATTACGAGATTACCAGAGGAAAAACCCCCTATTAATATAAATACTAGGCCACATAGTCTAACAAATAGGTAGCCGTGTTTAGATGAATAAAACCACTCCGCGCCATCGAATCGACGCATTTCACCAAATCGATTACGCAGCCGTATTGCAGCCTGAGGGAATAACAACTGAATCAACCCCAACAGCATCAGGCTTAGAGCAAAAAGAACCGCATATATATTGTTTGTCACTTACAACTCGCCTCACTCATAATTTTAGCTTCCTCCTCATTGCTTCTCCCCGCCCAGAGCGCAGCCAGCAGCAGCGAAAGCAGCGCACCCAGTGCAACTGTGCTGCCGATGGCGTGCAGCACGGGCGTTGCGGATAATGCCAGAAAGCCGAACGTGGCGACCGTGGAAATGCTGCACACGGCGAGCGCCAGGCGCGTGCGCGCGCGCTCGTCGGCGTCCGCCGGGGGACGTTCTAAAAACAGCGCGTAGTTGAGGCCTATGCCCAGCACCAGCAGCAACGCCACCAGAAATGCTCGGAATGCTCGGGGTCAGAGTAACCATTCTTTTCAAAACAAGTGACTAAAGGGGTCAAGCACGATTTATTCGCCGAGCGCTTTCCCATCCCTACCCCGCGCCAGAAATGCGGAATAACCAACAAGCCCAGCGTCCTGAAGAATCCCGAAACAACGGCAGTCAATCGCGACATCATTTCTTCCTTTTTGTTATCAGACCCGGTAGCGTGGGCGCCTGTGCCCACGCGCTGGCATCAATCATGTTCCTTGGATTCCCGCTACAACCTGCCCTCGAATGTTTGTGCGGGGGCAGGAATGACAAATTATTTGAGGCACAAAAGACAGGGAGCAGCGCCGAGAAGACAGTTTTTAAGGTGCGCGGCAGCGCTAACGGAACGTGGATGATCTTCCCCTTTGATTTGACGATGCGCGGCTGGGTTTCTTGATGAACCGGTGGCCTGTATCCGCAATGCCTGCATTCTATTTCAGGTTTTGTGGGATGGTCAAAAGGGGGGGGTAAGTCAAAAGGCAAAAGGCAAAAATCAAAAATGTAAGCGAAACGCTCGCTTGATAAGCTAGCGAAAGCGCTTTAGCTAGCAATCGCGCCAGCGCTGGAAGCCGCCGGTGTGGAGCCGATGTCGATGGAAGAAATTAACTCGGAGGTGAAGGCGGCGCGTGCGGAACGACGACGCGCGCCGACAAGGCAGCAGCGGTGCGCATCGTTCTTGATACCAACGTGATCTTATCAGCGCTCTTGTGGCGCGGCACGCCTTACCGCTTGCTCACGTCAATCCGCCAGCAGATGCGCTTGGCTTGATCGAAGCGAACAAGTAGCAAGCAACAACAGTAATGACAACGCCCGCGATAGCGGGCGTGGGGAGAGCTTCTCTCTTCTAAACAAACAATCAGCGAAAATTAATTCTGGATTGGAAGCTTTAAGAAATCTGGCCGCACTGGATAAAGAATTGGCCGCCGTTTATGCGCGTTGGGAAACATTAAAGGCGCAGCGGGGTTTGTAGCGCCGGCATCTTGCCGACATGCCTACAGATACCCGGTGCCACAAGGGCAAGGCGCAGTAGAGTTGAAGCTCGCCGCCATGAAAATCGAACGAAGCATGTTCGATTTTCATGGTACGTAAATTTAGCCGCGACTTAGCGACACGCTTGCGGCCGATATTTCTTCTCAACCGTGCCGCCCGTACAGGCCCACCGCAATTCGTTGTTCTCGATAATCGGCTCTAAGGTCAGCGTTTTGTCGTTTAGCTGTTGCGCGGCCGCACTATATTGAATCACGATGACGCCACCCGGCGTGACATTGATTGCGCGCACAAACTGACTGCCGGTTTCTGTGGGTAGGCCCAAATCTGCATTGCTCGATGGCATCGCGCGCTTGGCGATTATAAATTCGCTGGCTTTGGTTTGGGTCGCGCGTGCTTGCTCCAGGCTTTGGGCGACGCGCGCGCGCAAAGTGTAGTCGTGATACGCAGGTATCGCGATGGCCGCCAAGATGCCCACGATGGCGATCACCACAAAGAGGCCGACGATGATCGCAATGACCCACACGGCTGAGCTTTCACCGCCCTGCGGCCCTTGGCCCTGATTGTATTTGTCATCCCACTTTTGCTGGTCACCCACTAAAAACACCACGCCTTCAATTAGCGCAATGAATGTCGGGATGAAGGTCCAGAAAAATAGCAGATAGAAAATGCCCCACCACTGCCCAAGATAAAATCGATGTATGCCGATATTCCCCAGCAGGATAGCCAACACGCCGGCGGCAACTTTGCTTTTGTATCGGCCTTTTCGTTGATTAGCCCCGCACTGTGGGCAGCTCACTGCGGTTTTATGAATTTGTTTTCCGCACCCACTGCAAAAAACCATATTGGCTGTCGTCATCGCGCTCCCTTTTTAGTTATGTTGCTGGTGTTTTCGCTATTAAACCATATGCGCCTGTGCCTACGCGGCTGGCATCAATCATGTTCCATGGATTCCCGCTACAGCCTGCCCTCGAATGTTTGTGCGGGGGCGGGAATGATAAATTATTTGAGGCGCGTAGAAGACAGGAAACAGCGCCCAGAAGGCAGTTTTTAAGGTGCGCGGTAGCGCTAACGGGACGCGGATGATTTTCCCCTTAAGTTTAATTTATTGCGCGGCGGGGTTTCTTGATGAACCGGTGGCCTGTACCCGCAATGCCTGCATTCTATGTCAGGTTTTGCGGGATGGTCAAAGGGGGGGGGCGCGATTCTAACTGCTGTGGCGCATTTCCGATTCTCGATATGAGCGTGAACTAATTCGCCTGATTTGTCATTCCCGCGAAAGCGGGAATCCATGTTCTGTTAGCAAAAAATGGTTCCCCGCTTTCGCGGGGACGACATTTGTTTGGAGGTTCCTTGAATTCGTTTCACATCAGTTTGAATCACACTCTCTCCTCACTTGCAGTGCGCGCAGTCCGCTGCATCGGACTTCCGCTTCGCAGGCAGCGGAGTGTCGCCTAGCCCTGCTCTTTTTCCACATTACTTCTACCCGCCCAAAGCGCAGCCAGCAGCAGCGAAAGCAGCGCGCCCAGCGCAACTGTGCTGCCGATGGCATGCAGCACGGGCGTTGCGGATAATGCCAGAAAGCCGAATGTGGCGACTGTGGAAATGCTGCACACGGCGAGCGCCAGGCGCGTGCGCGTGCGCTCGGCGGCGTCCGTTGGGGGACGCTCTAAAAACAACGCATAGTTGAGGCCTATTCCCAGCACCAGCAGCAACGCCACCAGATGAAATACGCTCAAGCGCTGACCGCTCGCCACCAGCAAGGTCACCGTCAACACCAGCGCCGCCGCAGCGGGCGCCGCCACGCGCCAGGTGCGCTTTAACGAACCTAAGCCGACGATTAGCAGCAGCACGATCAGCACTGCCCCCCACGCCGCCTGGCGCAAGGCCTCGCGGCGAAATCCGTCCACCATCTGCGACGCTACCTGCTTCAAATCCACCAATTGACTCTTACTTTCAGGCAGGGCCGACAGTGCAGTCGACAATTTGTCTGCATCGCTCACACCACCGAGAGGGGTGAGCACCAGCCACTGGCCTTCAAGTTCTATCACCTGCGCGTTCAGTTTGGAACCCAATGGTGTGCCGGCATAACTTGCGCGTGTTACGGGGGCTTGTTGGCGCGCGCGCGCCACATCCTGCACAAACGGCGTGAAGGCATCGGCGCGAAACGCGAGGCCTTTGAGCGCGGCGTTGAGATTTTTCTGCAAGGTGGGTGTATCGGGCAACGCACTTAAACGCGCAGCCTGTACGGCGGCCGTGGGCAAGTACCAGGCGGGCGAATCGTAGCTGCTTATCCAGGATTGCTGTTGCCATTTTTGCAGTAACAGCAGGATTTGCGCTGCCGCTTGCAGCGCCGCAGCTTCGCTGGCGCCGCGGCTGGCGATAAAGAAACTCACCTCGGGCGCGCCCATTTCGCGCCGCAGGCTGGCATCTTGCGCGCGCAGGGCTGCGGGCACGGGACTGATGCTCGCGAGATCGGTTTCCCACCAGGCTGGATGCGTAGCCGTCAGCCACAGCGCGCCGCACAGCGTGGCGATAAGCGCAGCCACGGCAAGCCATTTCTTGCCTGTGACGGCGCTTGCGAGGGCGCCCCCGCCCGGCGCCTGTAAACGACGCAATACCCCCGGAGCTTGCAAGCGACGCATCACCAACAAGCGCTCGCCCAACAGCCAGGGAATCAAGTAATGCGTGGTGACACCTGCCACTAAAATACCTGTCATGGTGAGCACGCCGAGCTGCGCCAGTCCGGTGAAACTCGATAGAGTCAACGCCAGTGCGCTGACGACTGTGGTAAGGACGGCGAGCGCCAGGGTGCGCCTGATGCGCCGCGCCGCGCCGCGCGCCTGCTCGCCCGGCGCGCTGTTGAGCAGCAGATAGTTGGGATAATCGACCGCCTCGCCGATGAGCGTGGCGGCAAAGCCCAGCGTAATGCCGTGTACCGATCCGAATAATGCTTGCACCAGCAATACGCCGACGAGCAATCCGAACGCCACCGGCGTGAGCACCAGCGCCACCATCAGCAGCGAGCGGTAAACGAAGAGCAACATCGCCACGATCACCAGCGCCGAGCAGACACTCAGTATCCAGGCATCGCGCTCGATGAGGCGGCGCGACTCGGCCGCAAACACCCCAGGCCCGGTGAGCGTCATGTCCACCTGCGGGTTGATCTCGGCAAGCGCGCTGCGCACTTGCGCCATCGCTTCGGCCTGGCGCACGCTGTCAAATCCTGGCGCGCGCGTCTGCGCTATGAGAAAAGCGCGTTTGCCGTCGGCGCTGAACCACACGCCGTGGCGCAACGTCGGCATGGCGGCGGGCTGCAATTGGCGCAACGTCGCCAGCAACTCTCCGGTGGGGTCGCGCGCCAGCATGGCGCGCGACATCACGCCGAATGGCGAGGCCATTTCCGCCAGCTTTTCTTCGAGCGCTGCACGTAGCGCGGGCGCTGTGAATTTTTGCGCATCTATGCCCGGGCTCAAAGCATAGCGATGCAGCATCAGCACTTCGGCCTGCGCGGCGAATTGATTCAGGCTGCCGTTGGCGGCATAGTCAAATTGCGCAGCGTGACTCAGTTTTTCCGCGAGCGCGCGACTCGTCTGGGCCAGGTTTTTTTCGTCAACGCCATTGCCGTGCAACGCCACCAGCATGAGGCGCGAAACCAGGCCATCTTTCAACTGCGCGATGAGCAAGCGCTGTTCGGGAGTTGCCGACGGCGGCAGGAAAGCGGCGAAATCCGCTTCGACACGCACCGCTTTGAGCGCGAACACGCCGAGCGCGGAAAAGCACAACAATGCAAGCACGTAGCGCAGCGCTGGCCGCGGCGGATCAAACAGTGAACGTAGCAAAGCCATAGCGCGTCAGCGCACCTGCATCACAGCGCGGTCGCCGCTGCTCTCGCGCACTTCGATCTGTTCTATGCGTCCGGCGCGCCCGGAGACGGTGATGCGCTCGACGTAGCGCAGGATTTCTTCTTCGAGCGGAATCATTTGCAGCCGCCAGGCGAGTTCCTCACCTTCGAGTGTCAGACGGTAATGCTGGCGCAACAAGGCAGCGTCACCGGCGAGCACACCGCGCAAGCTGGCGGCGAAGGCCGCGAGCAGGGGCTGACTGGAAAGTGCAATACGCTTTTCCGCGCCATTGCGCAGCACGATTAGCTCTTCACCGACAATGCGTAAGCGCTCTTTGCGCGGCGTCATGACGTTTTTTTCCACCGTATCGGGGCGGCGATAAGCCAGCGTCCCGGAACTGACGACCGGCTCGCTGAGCAGGCTCGAATATTTCTTTTCGCTGTAAGCCACTTCCGCCTCGGGCGCGGCGCTGAGCAATTGCATGAGACGCGCAATGTCGAAGCCTTCGGCGTGCGCGGAAATTGACGCCGCCAAGGACGCCAGAAGCGTGAAGCGCAACACATGGCGAAGTAATTTCATTCAGAGACCCTTTCAAAGAGCTGGTAAGGGATAGCAGCGCAAGCAAAATTCGCCAGCGCCTTTCCCTAGTCACCGCTGGTGGGTTACGTCACTGCGCTCCTAACCTACCCTACGGACTACATTCTCGCGCCAAGACGCCAAGGCGAAAAGTTATAAACCCATTCTTCATTCTGCCTTTCTTGGCGTCTTTGCGTCTTTGCGCGGAT
>JAYWAM010000254.1:0-4374 GCA_043782425.1 Betaproteobacteria bacterium | reverse complement strand
TCGGCTTCGAGTATTTCGCTCGCGTGGGGATTGCCCAAATCGCGCTGTTGCTTGAACAGTAGCGCTAATTCTTTACCGAGCAAGATGCGGGAGAGCGCCTTGCTGTAATCGCCCTGTTTGTTGCGCTGGGCATCAGGGAATTCAGTTAGCACCATTTCAGCGGCAGTGCGATAGCCTTTCTCCAACATCAGTTTTGTAGTACCTGCGAGTCCCTGCTTGACCTTGCCACCTTCCCCCTTGCTATCGCCTTCCGCCGCTTTTTCTTCCGCACGGCTGATCCAGTGGAAGCCGCGATGCTTGCACAGGTGATAAATCACTTGCGCCCATTCCTCATTGTTCAGTTGGTGATCAAGACCATCAACGCGCAATTGCCACGGTGACTGTGGAAATGGTTGCTGGCTTTTGAATAGTCCGGCATCCCCTATCAATCCTTCGCGCTTTAGCAGCCTTGCCAGCTTGGTTAGCCGCCAGGCGCGGCGATGCAGGCGGCGGCGCATCAGCCGCGCCATGCGGCGTACCAAATTGAGAGAGTCGCCTTCCTTGGCTGTCTCAGCCTTATCGAAGGCCCGCACCCCCAGCGCTACTATCCGGTCAGGCGCGAGCACCGCCCAGCCAACGGACGCGATTCCAATATCCAGCCCTATGGTGAGCGGGCCAGCAGTTTTTTCAGTATTGACAGACATGATTTCCTCCCTGATACTTGTGTCATTGTTGCAATCCGGGGTGAGAGCCGTTGCTACAATAAAGAATCGAAAGATTCTGTATCCGCCCGGTGGAGCAATCCACCGGGCTTCTCATTTCAGCCGTTGAAATGATGCTTATTTTTCGCTGGTTTTACCCATAGCATACTCGGCAAACCAGCCAAATCAAATATCCGCGAATGCCCATAAACCAGGGATCACGTAAAACCACGTCTGTAGGTGACCTGTGGTTTTGACATTGGTTAATGTCACTTTTTAAACAATGTAATCGTTGATTTCACATAAGGAGTAAAGTCAAACGCCTGTCATCACCGTCCGCAACCTGTCCAAAGAAACGCATCGCGCGCTCAAGGTGCGTGCTGCCCAGCATGGGCGTAGCACAGAGGCGACGTCCCTTGAAGAATGTGGCACACTGCGCGCTGATTATTTCCGTTTGGGACATGCCTTGCAGCCTTTTGAATTGTTTATCGGCCTGCGTTACACGCGCGCTAAGCGCCGTAACCATCTGGTTTCCTTTATTTCGCTGGTTTCGGTCGGCGGAATAGCAGTGGGTATCTGGGCGCTCATTATCATCATGTCGGTGATGAACGGCTTTCAAAAAGAAATCCGCGCGCGCATTCTCGGCGTTTCTTCGCATATCCAGATCGAGGGTGTGGAACACGGTTTGGCGAACTGGCAGGACGTTGCAGCGCAAGCGCAGCAGCATCCGGATGTCATCGCCTCTGCTCCCTATGTAAACGGTCAGGGTTTGCTGGCTGCTGGCCCTTATGTGCGCGGCGCAGTGATCCGCGGCATCCTCCCCGAACAGGAAGCGCGTGTGGCCGATATTGGCCAGCAGATCAAAGCGGGAAAGCTTGCCGATCTGAAAGCGGGTGAGTTTGGCATCATCCTCGGGTTGGAGCTGGCGCGCGCGCTGCGCGCTGGAGTGGGGGATCGCATCGTGCTCATCACGCCTCAAGGGCAGGTGACCCCTGCGGGGATGATGCCGCGTCTTAAACAATTCACTGTGGTGGGTGTGTTCAGCGCCGGGCATTATGAATATGACTCCACGTTGGCGCTGGTGCACATCAATGATGCGCAGAAACTTTATCAGCTAGAAAATACCGTCTCCGGCGTGCGTCTCAAGGTTGATGACATTTTCAAGGCGCCGCAAATCGCCAGGGAGCTGGCGGGTAGGATAAATGTCGATGCCTATGTGCGCGATTGGTCGCAGCAGAACGCGACTTACTTTCGCGCCATTCAAATCGAAAAACGCATGATGTTTATTATTGTTGCGCTGGTCATGCTGGTGGCGTCGTTCAACCTGGTTTCCACACTCGCCATGGCGGTGACCGACAAGCATCCCGATATTGCCATCTTGCGCACACTCGGGGCTTCACCGGCAAGCATCATGAAAATTTTCATGACCCAGGGCGCCGTCACCGGAGTGATAGGCACGTTTGTCGGCGTGCTGATAGGCGTGATTTCAGCCTACAACGTCAGCGCCATTGTACTTTTCTTCGAGCAGACCTTTAATTTTCAGATCCTCTCGAAGGAGGTTTACTACATTTCGGAACTGCCTTCCGATGTGCAGTTGTGGGACGTGGTTTGGGTGGCAGGCGTTTCGCTGGCGCTATCATTTTTGGCGACGCTGTACCCCAGTTGGCGGGCTTCGAAAGTCAATCCCGCCGAGGCATTGAGATATGAATAACTCTGTGGCCACAGCGCACGACGCGGGTGACGACATTGTTCTGAGTTGCCGCAATCTGGTAAAAACCTTTCGCCAGGGTAATCTCAATGTCGAAGTACTTAAGGGCATCACGCTGACCATAGAAAAAGGCCAATCGGTGGCCATCATCGGCACGTCGGGCTCGGGCAAAAGCACCTTGTTGCATATTCTTGGCGGCCTGGATAGCGCTACTTCGGGAAGCGTGCAATTGCTAGAGCAGGACATCACGCAACTCGGCGCAGCGGAGCAGGGCGCATTGCGCAATCTTGCACTGGGTTTTGTTTACCAGTTTCATCACTTATTGCCGGAATTCACCGCGCTGGAAAATGTCGCCATACCGCTCGCCATGCGGCGTATGAAAATGCCTGAAGCTAAGGCGCGCGCCGCCAGCATGCTGGCTGAAGTCGGCCTCGGACATCGCACCGGGCACAAGCCGGGCGAGCTTTCCGGTGGCGAACGCCAGCGCGTCGCCGTGGCGCGCGCACTGGTGACCGCCCCAGCGTGCGTGCTTGCCGACGAGCCTACCGGCAACCTGGATCGCAAGACAGCCGATGCGGTATTCGATCTGATTTTGCAGTTGAACACGCAGCGCGCAACCAGTTTGATTATGGTGACGCACGATGCCTCGCTGGCTAAACGTATGCAGCGTGTGTTCGAACTCAAGGATGGTGTACTGCGCAGCGCTTAAAATTGTTCTCTACAGGTTAGCTGAGCGTTCCTGTAATGTCCTCATCCCCCAGCGGCCGCCATTGAAACTGGCGCAAATCGATGCGCCCAGCCGCATTGAATATCACCCCTTCCTTCTCCAGCAGCTCACGTTGCCATTGATCGTGTCCGCCCGATGCGCGCGCGCTGATGCGCCCCGCGTGATTGACCACACGCTGCCACGGAATCCGGCTGCCGCCGGGTAAGGCGTGCAGTGCATAGCCGACCTGCCGCGCAGCGCGCCCCAGGCCCGCCAGGCGCGCGATCTGCCCATAAGTCGCCACCTTACCGCGCGGTATGCGGCGTACAGTCGCGTAAACTTTTTCGTAGCTACTAGAGGTCACCAAGCTCCCTAACTTTCGCTAAAAATATGCCAGTCATATTTTGCTACACACTGCGGAAAAGCGGTGCTAGACTATTTATTCCGGGCGCCTGTGTGTAGCCGTATTTTAGTGTGGCGACGCCTAGCTCCGGTAACTTAACCACTGAAGGAGGGAAAGCCATGAGAAAGGTTACTACCTTGTTTACTGTTACGACCCTGGGAATATTGCTTGGCGGGTGCGCTTCAACCCCGTCTCAACTCGCTTACTATGACAACGTTGATTATCAGAAGGTGGAGCTGGTAAACAGATGGGCGAGTCGCAACAACGTCCAAGTCGTATGGGTGAACTACCCGCAGAAACCCAGTGTGATGCGGCAATAGTTTTTGCCGTCGCGGGCCGCGTCAATTATGCAGCCAGACATGCTTGCGGGGAAGGAAACGTTTCGTCAGGGGTACATCAGTAGCCTAGCAGATAGGTCGCCGATGCCACCAAGCCCAGTACGCTACGCACAGCGTGCAACCTTCCCCATTTCTCCAGAAGCTTGCGCGTTGCGTCCGACGCAAGATCGCGGCCCGGCGTCAGGAGTTGCTGATTGGTGGGCATGATGACGATAAGCGTGAAAGGCACGACCAGGCCGATCAGCACTGCACCTGTCAGCCACACAGCGTTCTGACTGATCAACCAAGCCGTTACTCCAGCCAGGAAGCTCAGCACAGCCAGTAGCGCTTGCATAACGGTTGCGCGCTTGTAGCTGGGCGCCCAAACCGTCGCCGCCGTTTTGGTATCGCAGCCCATACGCGCAGGATGCTCGACCAAGTTGATGTAGACGGCAGCGCCGGTGAAAAGCGTGCAACTCAAGACGGCGATAAATTCAATCACAGAGACCATTAGTTTCCTTTCTTGTTATTGAAGATCATTGCAGCAGCGTGCCGAACAG
>JAYWAM010000253.1:0-11625 GCA_043782425.1 Betaproteobacteria bacterium | reverse complement strand
TTTAGGCGCAGCGCGCGGTGCGCGACTCGATAGAGATCAGGTCGTCTGAAGATGCAGAATTGGCCCCTGCCCGCCCCGGTAGGTCATATCCGGGTGGTTCGCGCAGTAGACCAAATACAGCATGATCGAACGCGGGCAAAAGTAAAATGGCACATAGTCGCCCACCTTATCGCCGGGATAACATCTAACCGCCAGCCCCAGTCGCCGCTGTTTGATGCCACCCATGCCGATGGTGGCTGACGGACCGCCCTGCGCCATCATCACCGCATCCGACCAGAGGCCGCCCGCAGTCAGAATGGCGGGCAGGTTGTCCACGTGGGTGATGTGATAGAGCTTGGGTTGGGCGGGCACAGCCATTACGCATTGACCTCGGACAATTCGTCGCCAGCATCTTCCATCTCCGCAAACTCCGGCTCAATGGCGGGTACGCTCTCCACCTCCGGCAGATGTGCGGCGGCCTCGCGCACATCGAGCTTGCCGGTTACGACATCGGCAACGAGGCGGGTGCGGTATTCGCGGAGGAGGTCGATTTCGCGTTCGAGGCGGGAGATGATGGTGTTCAGGTCGGCAGTCTCTTCTTGCATCGCCTGAACGATCCGCCGCTGCTCCTCAACCGGCGGTTGGATGATCGTAAGCCGAAAGAATTCTTCGGGATACAAGCGGAGGCGCGACGCCCGAAGTCCTGTTGAACGGCAAATAATATTCGAGATATACGGTCTGCTACGGAGCAGGCCATCTATGTAGGCGCCAACGATGCACTCGGGGTGATGTGGCCGGTAGACAGCGTAAGCGGGGTAATGATTCCTGCATGAGTTGAGACGCCGAGCGCGCCCATCCACGCCCACATTGTGTTAACCACGAGGTCACCCGGACGACAGAGCTTGTGGCCTGCATATGACGCGGCCTTGAACATCGTTATGTTCTTTTGGCTGCGCGGGGTAACGCCAGTAAGGTGAGAAACAGACAGCAGTTCTTCGCTGCCAGCAGTAGAGCGATCATCCACTTCGTGATACAGGTATTTCGCACGCAGCACCTCCCAATGTTGCGGAATGTCGCCGAGCCAGGGGATGCCCGAGGCTTTGAGGGGGACGGAGGGGTCAAGGCCGCGGGTGACAGCACGGTGGATGATGGCCTGCTTCTGCTCGGTGAGTAGCACAATCACCTTCCGCTTCGCCCGGATCGCCCGCTCTAACCTTCCGTTCGCCCAGTCCAGAAACCGCCCGATAGCGGCTTGTTCTGTTGCTGAAGGCACAAGAACCACGATCCGTCGAAAGTCGCCTCGATCCAAAATCTTTCTTGTGGTCCCTCGGGAAGCGAGTGAGAACTGGTGCAACACAAAAACATTGTTGCACCAATATCGCCGAAACAGCAGATCAATTGGATCGCGCAATCGAAAGCGAATGACATGGTAGCTATAGACGGTGACTGGAAGATCTTCCATTGCTACCGCAGACCGGCCAATATCTTCGGTGGTCTCTGAACTAGGCGTGAAAAACATGTCGCCTTGCTTTACATTATGAATGCGCTTTCTTTCCTCGGGACAACTGACAACCATCAAGTTCCTTGTGGCCCAGAGTTCGTGTGTTGAATTTTTATAGATGTCGAGGTAGTTGACCATTCGCACTAACGATTCACCGGGCACTGTCTTCTTGTCTATTCCACTAGCTGAGAATATCCCAAGTGTGCCGAGTCGCTCGACCTCCCAATGCCTCGGCACCTGCCCAAGCCACTGCAACCCCAACTCCTTGTATTCCGCATACGGCTTGAGCTCGGCAATCATGGCTGCCTTCCTCTGCATCGCTATCCCAGTATTCGCAGTAAGCGTCGATGTAGTCAGCGGTGGCTGCGGGGTCGATGTCGCAATAGTGACGACAGAGATTCTTGTACATCCGCAGCACGGGATCGTAACCGCAGAAGTCGAGCAGGCCATCCAGCGTGTGCTCGATGTGCTGGGTATCGCGGGATCGGGTGCGCAGGATGTCGTCAACCACCGGCTTGTATTGCTGCGCCGCCTGCCGCTGAAGATTCTGCATACTGCCCGCGAGGGTACGGATCGCTTGCATGGCTGCGTCGTCGCTCATGGCTGTTCCCCTGAGCCTGGTAGCAGTCTGGCCGCCTGTTCCCGCGCGTGCTCGATGGCCTGGTGCAGTCGGGCGCAGAGCAGCGGCAGCGGCGGTAACTCCGTGAGGTACTCGCTGACGCGGATGGATTTGGCATCGAGCTGGAGCAACTCCACCTGCTCGACATCGGCGGAAGCGCACAGGATGAGTCCAAGCGGGGCTTCCTCGCCGGGGGCGCGCTCGTGTTTGTCCAGCCAGCGCAGGTACAGTTCCATCTGGCCAACATGCGCGGGCTGGAAAGATTCAAGTTTCAATTCGACGGCAATCAGCCTGCGGAGGTGGCGATGGTAGAAGAGTAAGTCGAGATGAAAATCGTCCTTGCCAACGCTCATGCGCTTTTGTCGGGCGACGAAGGCGAAGCCGGTGCCGAGTTCCAGCAGCACGCCCTCGATCTCGCGCAGGATGGCGCTTTCGAGGTCGCGCTCGCTGTAGGCGCCCGTGAGTCCCAGCAGATCGAGAAGATAGGGATCGCGAAAGACGATGTCAGGAGTCATGTGTCCGTCGCGGAGCTTAGCGATTTCCGCCGAGATGACGGATTCCGGTTTTTTCGATAGCGCGGTGCGCTGGAACAACATGCCGCCGATCTTTTGCCGCAGGGTGCGCACGTCCCAACGCTCGATGCGGCACATCTCCGCGTAAAAATCGCGGGCCAGCGGGTCTTTAATCGGCAGCAGCTCGATGAAGTGGCTCCAGCTCAATTGTGTCGACAGCGTCGACACAATCTCCTGGTCCGCGAAGCCCTGACAGAACTGAATCGCGCGGTAGAGCGAGCGGAGGGTAAAGGCCTGCCCGAACTCGACGGTCAATTCTCGTGACACGGTCGCGAGAATTCGTTTGCCGTACTGCGCCCGCTCATCCTGAAGGCTCTCGGCGAGGAGTCGGCGCCCGAGATGCCAGTACAGCAGCGTCGTGGTCGAGTTCGCCACTGTGGCAATCCGCTGGCGGGCGGACTGGATCAGTTCTCTCAAGTCCGTGAGGAGCGTCGCCTCATCAACGATGGCAGGCACCTCTGTCCCGGCGGAGTGGCCGGAGTGTTTACGCTTCCCGGACTTTTGCGCGGTGGGCTTGAGTTCTTGGGGGGAAGGACCGGCTTTCTTCTTCATGCCTGACCTCCCTTCAGTAATCCATCCAACAACCCCTCGGCCTCTTTCTCTATGGCCAGGATGTCGGCGCTGATTTCTTCGAGCGTGCGCAGCGGTTGCGGTTTGTAGAAGTGCCGCGTGAAGCTCACCTCGTAGCCGATCTTGGTCGCGTCCGCCTTGATCCATGCGTCGGGCGTGTAGGGGAGAACCTCGCGGTGGATGAATGCTTCGATGCCGCCGTCTTCCAAGAGCGGCACCTGCTCGGTGTCGCGCAGGTCGGCGTCGTGCTCGTATTCGACGATGGCGGGCTTGGCTATTGCCCCCTCACCCCGGCCCTCTCCCCCGGTGGGGGCAAGGTAGAAAAAGCCGCGCAGCGGATCGGCCTTGATCTTGTCGGGCTTGTGCATTTTGGCGATAACAGGGGACGCGGTCTCGACGCGCCAGCTCACGGCCTTGAGAATATGTTTCAGGTCGGCGGCAGGGAGTTTGATGCCCTCCTTTTTAAGCGCGGCATCAATGCGGTCACGAAAGATGTTGTGGTCCTCAAATAATTTGTCGCCTAACGCCTCACGCAGCTTGATGGCTACTTCGACAAGCCGCGCGTCGCGCTCCCAAGTTTTGGCATCAAGCAGTTTCTTTTTCTTCTTCTCAGGTAGCCCCTTCTTTTCGCTTCCGCCCTCTTCGTCATCGCCCTCGCCCTCATCGCTTCCCCCGTCGGCGAGGCGCTTCTCCAGTGCGGATGAGACTTTGGCGAACTTGGTGAAGAGGTCGTCACCAAACTCATCAAATAAAATGCTGCGCAGATCTTCGTCGCCGGAGGCGAAGCGCAGCGATTCGATGGCCTTGCGCGTGAGCTGGCTGTGCAGGCGCAGCGGGCGATCAACCGTCACCTTCCAGTAACCGAAGGCGGCGTTGGGGAAGATTTTTGACTCGGGGGTTTCCTTGAAGTCGAGGAAGGTGCGGCTGATACGCTCAATGTCTTCGGGAGAAAGCTCGCAGTTCTTCTTGCCGAGATTTTTGCGCAGCGGCTTGAACCACTGGCTGGCGTCAATGAGCTGCACCTGGCCCTTGCGGTGCGCGGGCTTCTTGTTGGACAGCACCCAGATGTAGGTGGCGATGCCGGTGTTGTAGAAGAGATTGAGCGGCAGCGCGACGATGGCTTCGAGCCAGTCATTCTCGATGAGCCAGCGGCGGATGTTGCTTTCGCCCTGGCCCGCGTCGCCGGTAAACAGCGAGCTGCCGTTGTGGACTTCGGCGATGCGGCTGCCGAGAGCAGACTTAGGGTTCATCTTCGAAGCCATGTTGGCGAGGAACAGCATCTGACCGTCGCCGGAACGGGTGACGAGCGAGAGCTCTTCGCCCTTATGCATCACCTTGAAGCGCGGGTCACGCATGCCGTCCTTGCCGCCCATTGCTTCGAGGTCTTTCTTCCAGCTCTTGCCGTAGGGCGGATTGGCGAGCATGAAGTCGAACTCTTGCGCCGGGAAGGCGTCGTGCGCAAGCGTGGACCATTCGGCGCCGCCGACGATGTGGTCGGCGCTCTCGCCGTCCCCTTTGAGTAGCATGTCCGCCTTGCAGACGGCGTAGGTCTCGGGGTTGATCTCCTGGCCATAGAGGAGGCTTGTGATCTGTTGCTTGCGTTTCGCGCCGATTGCCGTCAGCGTCTCCTCCGCCACCGTCAGCATACCACCGGTGCCGCAGGCGCAGTCGTACAGCAAGTAGGTGCCGGACTTGAGTTGGTTCTCGATCGGCAGGAACACGAGGTTCGCCATCAGGCGCACGGCGTCGCGCGGCGTCCAGTGTTGGCCCGCCTCTTCATTGTTGTCCTCGTTGAACTTGCGAACCAGCTCCTCGAAGATCGTGCCCATCGCGTGGTTGTCGATGCCGGCGGGTGACAGGTCGATCTCGGGGTCGAGGAATTTATTGATCAGCGTGCCGATCGCGTCGGCCTTGGACAGCGTTTGCAGTTGATTACGGAACTTGAAGTTCTCAAGGATGTCCTGAACGTTAGGCGAGAAGCCGTTGAGGTAGTCCTCGAAGTCGGCCAGGAGTTGCTGCTGACTGCCGCGCGACTTGAGGTCGCGCAGTGTGAACTTGGACGTGTTGTAGAAAGCTTGGCCCGCGGCATCGGCGAGCGCGGCGCGTTGTTCGGTGATGCCACTCTTGTCGAGCATCTTCTTGGTGTCAAGCACCTTCTGTTTGGTCGGCTCGAGCACCGCGTCCATGCGCCGGATGACGCACATCGGCAGAATGACGTCGGGGTACTTGCCGCGCTTGAAGAGATCGCGCAGAACATCGTCGGCGATGCCCCAGATGAAGGAAACGATTTTGTTGTGTGTGGCTTGGTCCATATTTGGCTTATTGGCATGCTCCAGATCGTGCATTATATTTGCCGGGATCAAAGCCCTGCATCATTAAATTTCCTAAGTCCTGGATTTACAGGATTTCCTCTACTGGAACTTGCACTGCTCAATTTTTAGCACGCCAGCAAAAATATCGGCATATTCTCAAAAAAACCCTACGCTTTTAGCGCAGGTGCGTGATCGTTTGCGAACCAGGCATTACCGCATGCGCACCGAGCGCGCTTATCTGGATTGGATTTAGCGCTTTATTTTGTTTCACGGCAAGAGCGTCACCTAAAAGACTATCGGCGGCAGAGGTTGAGGCACTCTGCCCAACAATATCAAGCAGCAACACGACATCGACATTGAAGAGCGCAGGGAGAAGCTCAACAGAGCTTTAAGGATTCGGCCCTGGCGGCGTCGGCGGCGCAGGCGGCCTGGAGGGTTTTAGCGCTTGTATCGCCCACATCACGTATCCCGACAAGGCGTAGCACACGAACAATCCCCACAGCACGTGTGAAGGCTCGATGGTGACCACCAGATAGGCCACCGCGATGGCGGGCACTACCCAGAACGGCACGCTGCGGCGCAGGTTAATATCCTTGCCGCTGTAAAACTTAACGCTCGTGACCATAGTGATCCCGGCAAACACGGTGATAGCCCATGCCAGCCAGTTCACATCGCCGCCGCGCACCTGGTAATCATTGAGCACCCAGATCATGCCGGTGACCAGCGCTGCGGCGGCGGGGCTGGGCATGCCTTCAAAATACTTCTTGTCGACCACACCGATATGAGTGTTAAAGCGCGCCAGCCGGATTGCGCCGCCCGCCACGTATACGAACGCCGCTACCCAGCCCCACTTTCCCATGGGTTTCAATGCCCACTCGTACATCACCAGCGCGGGCGCGGCGCCGAAGGACACCATGTCGGAAAGACTGTCATACTCGGCGCCGAATTCGCTTTGCGTGCGCGTGAGGCGCGCGACGCGACCATCAAGACCGTCGAGCACCATTGCCACAAAAATGAAAATACACGCGGTTTCAAACTTGCCGTTCATGCCTTGTACGATGGCGTAAAAACCCGAAAATAAAGAGGCCGTGGTAAACAGATTGGGAAGGATGTAAATTCCCTTGCGCCGCCGTTCGGGATCGAGCAGGCCCTTACGTGGCTTAAGCGGCCCCGGTGCGGACATTACGCCAGCTCCGCAAGAATGGTGCTGGTGGCGGCCACCGTATCGCCTATGCTCGCCTTCACCTTGGCATCCAGCGGCAAATAAACATCAACGCGCGAACCAAAGCGGATGAAGCCATAGCGCTGACCTTTTGCCAGCGCATCGCCCTTGCTCACATAGCACAGAATACGACGCGCGATCAGCCCGGCGACCTGAACGCAGGTGATATCGCGACCCGAAGCGGTCTTGATGTGCATGGCGTTGCGTTCATTTTCGGTCGATGCCTTGTCAAGGTCGGCATTGACGAACTTGCCGGGAAAATACCATATGTCGCCAATCACCCCGTCAACCGGGCTGCGATTGGAGTGCACGTTAAATACGTTCATGAACACACTGATTAAAATTGCCTCGCGCCCGAGATAGGGATCGTGCGTTTTCTCCACCTTGATGACGCGGCCATCGGCAGGCGACAGCACCAGGCCTTGCCCTGCGGGGACGATACGTGGAGGATCGCGAAAAAACTGCAATACAAAAATGGCGACAACCCATGCAAACAAAGACCACCAGCCGAAAAAATAACTCATGGTCAGCGCGAACACAGTGGCGATAGCAAGGTGCGGCCAGCCTTCGCGCGCGATGAGGGGGTGGGGATAAGAGGTCATGGGGTCATTTTATAACGATGGGGGTGGAAAGTATCTGCTGAACCCTAGCCTGCTAGACTTAGAGGAGATCGGCCCATAAAGACCGCTCCTGTAGGGTGCGCTTGCGCACCATCCGTAACGGTGCGCAAGCGCACCCTACGGAATCGTCTGGGGTGGGCTCCTAACATAGCACGGCAACAAAAAAGGCCGGATTTCCCGGCCTTAAATAATCAGTTACGCGATTGGTCAACAAGTTTGTTTTTCTTTATCCAGGGCATCATGCCCCTGAGCTTTTCGCCGACCTTTTCGATGGGGTGCTCGGCCAGCAGGCGGCGGCGCGCCATGAGCGTCGGCGCGCCTGCGCGGTTTTCGAGAATAAAGTCGCGCGCATATTCACCCTGCTGAATGCGCGCCAGGGCTTCCTGCATGGCCTTTTTAGCTTCAGGACCAATGACCTTGGGGCCGGTGACATATTCGCCATACTCGGCATTGTTGGAAATCGAGTAATTCATGTTGGTGATGCCGCCTTCATAAATCAGATCAACAATCAGCTTGGTCTCGTGCAGGCATTCGAAATACGCCATTTCCGGCGCATAGCCGGCTTCCACCAGCGTTTCGTAGCCCATCTTGATAAGCTCGACAATGCCGCCACACAACACCGTCTGTTCGCCGAACAAATCGGTTTCGGTTTCTTCGCGGAAGTTGGTTTCGATAACGCCGCCGCGTGTACCGCCAATAGCACAGGCATAGGAAAGCGCCAATGCCTTGCCCTTGCCGGTTGCATCGCGATGCAGGGCGATGAGCGCCGGAACGCCGCCGCCTTGCACGTAGGTGGAGCGCACCAGATGGCCTGGGCCCTTGGGCGCAATCATGATGACATCCAGATCGGCGCGCGGCACAATCTGCCCGAAATGAATATTGAAACCATGTGCAAAAGCCAGCGCTGCGCCCTTCTTGATATTGGGCTCAATATCGGCGTAGTACACCTCTTTATGATTTTCGTCAGGCAGCAAAATCATCACCAGATCCGCGCCCTTTACCGCCTCGCCCACTTCCTTTACCGCCAGCTTGGCTTTCTTCACCTTATCCCAGGAAGCGCCACCTTTGCGTACGCCCACCGTAACTTTTACGCCTGAGTCGGCAAGATTTTGTGCATGCGCGTGGCCCTGCGAGCCGTAGCCGATGATGGTGACCTTTTTGCCCTTGATGAGCGAAAGATCGGCGTCTTTGTCGTAATAAACTTTCATGTTGTTTCCTTTAAATTTCTAATGGTTGCAGCCCTTAAACCTTCATTACCCACTCTCCGCGACCTATCCCGCAGGCCCCTGTGCGCACGGTTTCGAGAATTGTGGCTCGGCCGATGGCATCAAGGAAGGCATCGAGTTTTTCGCCCGTGCCGGTCAGTTCAATTGTGTAGGATTTTTCCGTGACGTCGATGATGCGCCCACGGAAAATGTCTGCGGTGCGCTTCACCTCTTCGCGATCCTTCCCCGCAGCGCGCACCTTGACGAGCATCAGCTCGCGCTCGATATGGCGGCCTTCGTTGAGATCGATCACCTTAACGATTTCAACCAGCTTGTTGACCTGCTTGGTAATCTGTTCGATGACATCGTCCGAGCCCGAGGTGACGATAGTCATGCGCGACAGCGTCGCGTCCTCGGTGGGCGCTACGGTGAGCGATTCGATGTTGTAACCACGAGCGGAAAAAAGGCCGGACACGCGCGACAGCGCGCCGGATTCGTTTTCAATAAGCAAAGCGAGGATATGTCTCATTCTGAGAGCGACCTTGAGGGTGAATGGGTATTGTAGTGCGTCTTAAAGGTCGCTTTAAAGGTCTTCTGCGAGAATCATTTCGGAGATGCCTTTGCCGCCAGGTACCATGGGAAACACATTTTCCTTCTGGTCCGTAATAAAGTTCAAGAAAACCAGGCGGTCCTTCATGGCAAAGGCGTCTTTTAGCGCCCCTTCTACATCACCCGGTTTTTCAATGCGCATCCCGACATGGCCATAAGCCTCGGCAAGTTTCTCAAAATCCGGCAGCGCGTCCATGTAGGATTCGGAATGCCGGTTGCCGTGAAAAAACTGTTGCCACTGACGCACCATGCCCAGATAACGATTGTTGAGCAGGATGATTTTGACCGGCAGATGATACTGCTTGCAGGTCGAAAGTTCCTGGATACACATCTGGATTGAACCTTCGCCAGTTACGCAAGCGACATCGGCATCAGGATAGGCGAGCTTAACACCCATCGCATACGGCAACCCCACGCCCATGGTGCCCAGGCCGCCGGAGTTGATCCAGCGGCGCGGCTTGTCAAATTTGTAAAACTGCGCTGCCCACATCTGGTGCTGGCCCACGTCCGAGGTCACAAAGGCATCGCCCTTAGTGACTTCGTAAAGTTTTTCAATCACCATCTGCGGTTTGATGATGGCGCTGGTACGGTCGTATTTAAGGCAATCCTTGGCGCGCCACGCGTCGATTTGCTGCCACCAGGCTTTCAGTGCGGCGCTATCAGGCTTGTCTTTGCTTGCCTTCAACAGAACAAGAATATCTTGCAGCACATCGCTGATATTGCCGACGATGGGAACATCCACCTTCACACGCTTGGAAATTGATGAAGGGTCGATGTCGATATGCACAATGCGGCGACTCGGATTGCCTTCCTGGAAGTGTTGCGGATTGCCGATTACGCGATCATCAAAGCGCGCACCGACGGCAAGCAGCACATCGCAGTGTTGCATGCCCATGTTGGCTTCAACCGTGCCGTGCATACCGAGCATGCCGACAAACTGTTTGTCTGTGCCCGGATAAGCGCCCAACCCCATAAGGGTGTTGGTGCAAGGAAATCCCAGCAACTGCACCAGCTCGATCACCTGTGCGGATGCATTGCCCAGCACCGCACCGCCGCCGACATAGACCATGGGCCGCTTGGCCTCAAGCAGCATTTGCACCGCTTTTTTGATCTGCCCTGAGTGGCCCTTGCTGACTGGATTGTAGGAGCGCATGCTGACCGTCTGTGGATAAACAAACGGCGCCTTGGCGCTCGACACGTCCTTGGGAATATCCACCAGCACCGGGCCCGGGCGGCCCGTGGAAGCGATGAAAAATGCTTTTTTCAGCGTAATCGCCAGGTCGTTGACATCTTTCACCAGAAAATTGTGTTTCACGCAGGGCCGCGTGATGCCGACGGTATCGCATTCCTGAAAGGCATCAAGCCCGATTGCATGCGTGGGTACTTGGCCGGTGATGACCACCATGGGAATGGAGTCCATAAAAGCGGTAGCAATGCCGGTGACTGCATTGGTGACGCCGGGGCCGCTGGTGACCAGCGCCACGCCGGGGCGGCCGGTGGCGCGCGCATAGGCATCGGCCGCATGCACTGCGCCTTGTTCATGGCGCACCAAAATATGCTTGAACGCATTCTGCTTGAAAATTTCGTCGTAAATAACCAATACCGCACCGCCGGGATAGCCGAAAACGAATTCGACGCCTTCGGCTTTTAGCGCGTGGCATACTATTTCTGCGCCACTTAGCATTTGTGGCACAACCTGATCTTGCGAATGGAGGGGGGAGTCCGAGAGCTTCATACTGGTACCGTTGCGTAGTGGCAAAAATCCGTTTGCTGACCGTAGCGAGCGCTTATTGTGCGCTGCAAAACTTAAACCTTACCGGCAAGGCGCAGCTTGGTCAAGCTGTGATAATAGTCACCACACGGCCAAAGCAGGCAATACAGCCGAAATGTGGCTGCCCAAAACTGCTAATATTGCGGCGACAGAGACGTCCAACCTGCTTTACATGCCCTTAAAAAAATGAATTTTCTTGCTGTTTCCAACCATCGCGGGGTAGCCCCTGGCCACACGTGAAGAAATGTCAGGCTTTCTCGCCTCAGTGGAGAAGCGCGCCTTCAAGCAGAGCGTATTTGCGGTACGCGACGACCATGTTGCGCTGGACATCGTCCAGGACGCCATGCTCAAGCTGGCAGAAAAATACAGCGCGAAACCCGCAGAGGAACTGCCTTTGCTGTTCCACCGTATCCTGCGCAATACCATCATGGACCATTTTCGACGCCAAAAAGTGCGCTCAACTTGGACCAGCGTGTTTTCCATGTTTGGCAATCAGGACGACGAGGATAGTGATTTTTTAGAAACTTTAGCCACCGAAGAGTCGTCCAACATCCCAGCTTCACCGGCAGATCGTTTTGAGCAAGCTCAGATTTTGGAGATTATCCAGAACGCCATTGAAAAACTTCCAGCGCGTCAACGCGAAGC
>JAYWAM010000252.1:0-11691 GCA_043782425.1 Betaproteobacteria bacterium | reverse complement strand
TGATCTACTTCTACCGCACGGACCGCGATACGTTCACGCCGAGCGAGATCGAACTGCTTACTACCTTTGCTTCTCTCGCAGCCCAGGCGATCGATAACGCGCGCCTGTATGCCCAGGTGCAGAAGCAGGCAAGAACCGACACTTTGACCGGTCTGAACAATCGTGGTGAATTTCAGCGCCAGTTGAAAAAGGAAGAGGAGCGCTCGCGCCGCTACAGCCGCTCCTTTTCCCTGCTGATACTGGACATCGATCATTTCAAGACTGTAAACGACAGCTACGGCCATCAAGTCGGTGACGAGGTACTACGCGCTCTAGCTGCTCGCCTGCGCGAGCAGATCAGGCCGGTGGATCATTCCGCGCGTTACGGCGGCGAGGAATTCGTCGTGATCCTGCCCGAGACCGGCAACGAAGGAGCGCTCGCCTTGGCGGAGCGGCTGCGTACAGCCGTCGCCGATGCCGCCGTACCGGCCGAGGGGCGATCAATTCCCATCACAATCAGTATCGGCGTCGCCACCTTCCCCGCAGATGCCGAATCCGAAGCAGCACTGATTGCTGCGGCAGACGCGGCGCTGTACGCTGCTAAGCAAGCTGGCCGCAACCTCGTGCGCCGCTTCATGCGCGCTTGAGTTATACAAGATCAAGGTTCAGATCCTGCATAACCACAATAATTAGGCCGCAACTTGCTCAAAGGAAAAATGCGGAATATCGGCACGATCCTTAGCGTGCTCAATCGTAATGCTGCAAATGTTTCCCTGTTTGTCCAGATCCAGGAGCATGCTCTCGTCCAAGTCTTTTGTTTCCACAACGGCAGCCGTGCGGAACTCGATATACAGCGTGTCGGTATCTTGAAAGTATTTAATTTTCATAGTGTAAAACTCCTGTCGAAAAAGGCGTTATGCACGGTTTCTCCATCAGCCAGCAACACAACACGCAAAAAAGCGATTTTCCATTTGCTTTATCGGCGCCCATCGTCGAATCCTTCCATCAACCAGGATCACCTCTTTAACGGGATGATCGATCACATGCTGTATCCACTCCAGTTGGATTGACGCCCGGTCGGCGCGAACCCGCATGATCTGAAAGTATTGGGTGAATTTCATTTGCGTTGAACGATACGATTCTGCTGACTGTCGTGCAATGGATGTCAAAAGTGCAATGGATGTCAAAATGTTCGGCTATCGCTGCCATTGTATGCTGCCCTGACAGATAGGCCAATGCGATGGCTTGCGATTATCGTCATGTCTCGTCTTGCTTTCTGCGCGACAGGATCGTATCAGCGCCCCAGAGTTGTGATTTCGCAGTTCAATGGCTTGCCTGCCGGTTTCTCCTGTCAACGCTTCGTGCGCCACCTCGCGCTGAAATACGCATGAACCAACTACTGCTTGCCAGTTTGTGCTGGCGCTCCCTGACCCCGTGACTTCCCGTAATGCGTACTACTACAGCAGTCTAAATCAACGGCCACGCAAAAAGAATGGTTACTCTGACGAGGGTTACCGAGGGTTGCAAAAAATCTTCGTGTGAGCATGATGTTCTCCTGTGTAAGTCAAAGATGAAGTTGGGGCGCCGTCTTCGCCATGCCCACAGTAGCACTTGGGAGCTGCGCTGTACTTTGTTAGTGCCGCCTTGATTTTCTCCGGAGTATCACTGCTTACGCGAAAGCGCGAGTGAGTAGGGGTGTAGGGTTGCGGACATGACTCCCGCCTCAACCGCGGGGTCAGACTCCATGAAACTCCGCGCAGCGCTTTCGTTCTCAGCCTCAAAAACAACAAGCCCAAATGTACTGTTAAGCGGTTCCGTTGTTTTACCAGCGAAGATTACTTTTCCCGCTTCGCTCGCCTGTGAAAGGCGTTTGAAGTGTCGGCCCACGGCATCGTTCTCTTTTTTCGTCCACTTGCTGGCATCATGAAACGCAGGGGTAACGCGCAGCACATAGACAAACTGTAGAGGCTTTGCCGGGTTCTCGGCGATTGCATCCTTATTTGCGAGAAACGCTGTCGTCACCAACAGCAGGATGGCGGTCATTCTTAGAGCTGAATTCATTGGGCTTTCCTTTTGGGGTCCGGTTTCACAGCTGGGATAGGCAATTTGTTTTCTGAAACCCAAGCGCCCAAAGCTTTTGCAACCGCATCGGCCTCATACTTGTGCCACTCATCGAGCTTGTTCGATCTTTCTAACATTGTTTTGAACTTACGATACGCGCCCCGATGATGAAAGTAGTCGGCGGCTACGTGGTACTTGTCGGGCAACGCCTCGTGGACGAATTGCAGGGCGAGCGCGTTACCGAGATTTAAGTCGTACTTGTGCGGCACGGCAAGATATTGCGTTCCGTCTTCAATGTCTGTGGGCAATTCTTCTTCGAGATCAACCCCGTCGCCAACCCAATAGATGCGCCCGGTAGCGCGCGAGACGTAGGCCGCGTTGTCGCCGCCCATATCGGCGCTCACCCATTCATAGGCGTTGAGCAGATCATCGAAAGTAGCTGGCGTGTTTTCTGACATGTTTGTGGACTCTAACGAGGAAATAAAAAAGTCTGCATTTATCGAGGCTCACTTGTAATTTTAGCCGCAACTGCGGGTTGCTGCCGAGGATGCACCCACTTGCCATGCGCCAAATCATTTTTTTCCGCGACGCCGGAATAAATCTCCCCCTTAGCTTGTTTATCGCATGACGGGATTTGCAAAGAGCATCGCTTGCCCTCTTCCGTCCAACGCTATCTCCCAATAACCAGTCAACAAGGAACTCATCACCATGTTCAATTCTATTCTTAAAAAAATGCTCCCCGTCGCTATCCTGGCTACGACGGCATTGATTAACCCGGCCTATGCAGACGATGCCGACGATGATGATAGGTCGGTCTCCATCAAAGTCTTTGCTCCGGGCAAGGGCGACGTTGCCGGTATCGGCAGCCGCGCCTTTCTGGTTGATCTCGCCGTGCAATTCAGTGGCAATCTCGCCTCCACCGGTGTCACACCGGAGTTGACCGGTCCCGGCCCGCTGATGAATGCCGGGCCATTTCCCGGCACGTTCAGTGCGGGCGCGAATCTCGACCACTTCCCCGGCCTGGTGGTGCTGATGAGCTCCACGCGCATAGGAGCAGGAGCAGGACAGAATATCTCGAATCTTTTCAACATCAACACTGTGACCCACCAGGATGCCTCGGGAACTGAAATCTGGTCCACGTGGATTGCCGGCGCACCGAACGCTTTCGGCGCTGTGGGCGTGCTGACGCCCTCGCGTCTTTTTGTCGCAGTAGTGGAAGGTACAGCGCCTAACGTCGTCACCGACATGGATGGCAATGGCATTTTCGACAGGCGCGACCTGCGCTTGATGGGCTACAAAGTTCTTTCGAATACACCGCAAGTCGATTTCACCGTCAATGGTCTGACGAGCGGGTTCTAAGGAGTCTCTGAATAAGTGTCTACCCGCGAAGCTTGCCCCCGATCAGGTCGAGGGCAAGCTTTGCGGGAATGATAAATCTGGCGAATATATTCACGTTTCGTAACTACACGGCAGACAAAAATAGAACGCTGATGACGCTGATAATTATGATTAAATAAGATTTTTCTTGTTTGAATTCCCACTATTTTTCATTATCTGCGTTCATCATATTCATCTGCGTCATCAGCGTTCCATTGTGCTTGATGGCTGAGTAGTTACCACGCTTCTGGCGCTAATTGGAATGGCTCCATACCAGTTTGGAGCGCGCTACGCTTCGGGCGCTGGCTCAGCGTCTATGCTGCATTGCGGTAGAATGATCGCTCACCCCAATCGGCAACGTCATGGATCGCATCACACCGGAAGTTCTGCGCCCGCCAGTCAGCGGCGTGCGCTTGCGCGAGATTCCTTTTAACTACACCTCGTTCGCTGATCGCGAGGTAGTCATACGCCTGCTCGGCGCGGATATGTGGGATATCCTCGATGAGCTGCGCGGCGAGCGTAAAACCGGGCGCTCGGCACGCATGCTCTATGAGGTGTTGGGTGACATCTGGGTGGTGCAGCGCAATCCTTATCTTCAGGATGACCTGCTGGATAACCCCAAGCGCCGCCTGGCGCTGACCGAATCCATGCGTCACCGCTTGCGCGAAATCGAGCGCCGCCGTCAAGCTGACGCCGCTGCAAGCACGCAACAGGACTTAGTAGATAGCGACGCGTTGCCGCGCTCGCAAAAAGTGGCTTTGCTGCTGGCGAAAGCGCATCAGACAGTCAATGCCTTTGAAAACGAATTCGCTGAAACCTGGAAACTGCGCAAGAAAGTGCACAAGCGCCTGGCGCAGGTGACGCGCAAAGACAACATCCAGTTCGACGGTCTGGCGCGCGTCTCGCATGTCACCGACGCCACTGACTGGCGCGTCGAATATCCCTTTGTTGTGGTGCATCCCGACAACGAGGAGGAGTGCGCGCCTATCGTCAAGGCGTGCATTGAGCTCGGCCTGACGCTGATTCCGCGCGGCGGCGGCACCGGCTATACGGGCGGCGCTCTTCCGCTCACGCGCCTTAGCGCCGTCATCAACACCGAAAAACTCGACACTCTGGGCGCAGTCACGCATAGCGCGCTGCCTGGCGTGGCTCAAACAGTGGCCACGCTACGCTGTGGCGCGGGCGTGGTCACCAAGCGCGCCATGGAAGCGGCCGACGCTGCGGGATTGGTGTGGGCGTGTGATCCGACCTCCGCAGATGCTTCGTGTATCGGCGGCAATGTGGCGATGAACGCCGGTGGCAAAAAAGCGGTGTTGTGGGGCACTGCGCTGGACAATCTCGCATCGTGGCGCATGGTGACGCCCGATGCCGATTGGCTCGAAGTCGAACGACTCGAGCACAATCTCGGCAAGATTCACGATATCGACACAGCGCGCTTTCGCCTCAAGCGTTTTGCTGCCGACGGCAAAACTTTGAAAAGCGAGGAAGTGCTGGCGATTCCCGGCGCGCGCTTTCGCAAGGCTGGACTGGGCAAGGATGTCACCGACAAATTTCTCGCTGGCCTGCCGGGCGTGCAGAAAGAAGGCTGCGATGGGCTGATTACCTCGGCGACTTTTATTCTGCACCGCATGCCCAAACATGTGCGCACCGTGTGCTTGGAATTTTTCGGCGAGGTGCGTGAAGCCGTGCCCAGCATTGTCGAAATCAAGAACTACATCGACCGCCACCCGCACGCCATACTGGCCGGCCTGGAGCACCTCGATGCGCGCTACCTCAAGGCCGTAGGTTATGCCACCAAAGCCAAGCGCCACGGCATGCCCAAGATGCTGCTCATCGGCGATATTGTCAGCGATGACGAGAACGCCGTGATGGAGGCGGCGAGCCATGTGGTGCGCCTTGCCAACGCGCGCCACGGCGAAGGTTTTATCGCGGTCAGCGCCGAGGCGCGCAAGAAATTCTGGCTGGACCGGGCGCGCACCGCAGCCATCGCCAAGCACACCAACGCCTTCAAGATCAACGAAGACGTGGTGATTCCGCTCGAGCGCCTGGGTGATTATTCCGACGGCATAGAGCGTATCAACATCGAGCTGTCGATCAAAAACAAGCTGCGCCTGTTAGATGAACTGGAACAGTTTTTCAGCGGCGATCTGCCGTTGCTGAATGAAGGCGAGTTGCTGCCCGGCGCGGAAGTGCTGGGCGATCGCGCCGAGCAAGCGCTGGAAGTGCTGCGCGCGGCGCGTGCGCGCTGGGGCGATCTGCTGGCGCATCTCGACGAAGCAGACGACCGAGTATTTCGCGAACTACAAAGCCACGCGCAGCGCGTGTCGTGGAAAAGCGAAATCAAGGCGCCGCTGGAACAGATTTTCGGCGGGCGCGATTTCGCTCCGGTGTTCAAGCGTTGCGAGGAAATCCACAAGCACGTGCTCAAAAGCCGCGTGTTCGTCGCTTTGCACATGCACGCGGGCGACGGCAATGTGCATACCAACATTCCCGTGAATTCCGACGACTACGCCATGCTGCAAGAGGCCAATGTTGCGGTGGCGCGCATCATGCATTTCGCGCGCCGCTTGGGTGGCGTGATTTCGGGCGAGCACGGCATCGGCATCACCAAGCTCGAATTTCTTGAGGCCGATGAAATCGCCCCGTTTGCCGCTTATAAGCAGCGCATCGATCCCGAAGGCCGCTTCAACAAGGGCAAGCTGCTGCCGGGGGCCGACTTGCGCCACGCCTACACGCCGAGTTTCAACCTGCTCGGCACGGAGTCGTTGATACTCGAACAAAGCGCCATCGGTGAGATTTCAGATTCCATCAAAAACTGTCTGCGCTGCGGCAAGTGCAAGCCGGTATGCGCCACACACGTGCCGCGCGCCAATCTGCTTTATTCGCCGCGCAACAAAATCCTCGCCACCTCGTTGCTCATCGAGGCATTTCTGTACGAAGAGCAGACGCGGCGCGGCGTTTCGTTGCGGCACTTCGATGAATTTGAAGACGTGGCCGACCACTGCACCGTGTGCCACAAATGTCTCAACCCGTGTCCGGTCGATATCGACTTCGGCGAGGTGTCGGTCGCCATGCGCAACCTGCTGCGCAAAGGCGGCAAGAAGAAATTCAATCCCGGCAGCGCTGCGGCGATGTTTTTCCTCAACGCCACCGACCCGGCCACCATCAAGCTGGTGAAGACCGTGATGATAGATTGGGGCTACAAATTGCAGCGCCTGGCGCACAGCATCGCGCGCAAATCCTTGTTGTTGACGCGCCAGACCAGGCAGCCGCCCTCGACCACCGGAAAGCCGCCGCTCAAGGCGCAGGTGATTCACTTCATCAACAAGCCCATGCCCGGCAACCTGCCGAAAAAAACCGCGCGCGCGTTGCTCGACATCGAGGACAACACCATCATTCCGGTGATCCGCGATGCCGCCAAAGTGACCGAGGATTCGGAGTCGGTGTTCTATTTCCCCGGCTGCGGTTCGGAGCGTCTGTTCGGCCAGGTGGGGCTGGCGACGCAGGCCATGCTGTTTGAAATCGGCACGCAGTGCGTCTTGCCGCCGGGTTATCTGTGCTGCGGCTATCCGCAGAGCGCCTCGGGCAATCACGACAAGGGCCAGCAAATAACCACCGACAATCGCGTGCTATTCCATCGCGTCGCCAATACGCTTAACTATCTCGACATCAAAACTGTCATCGTGTCGTGCGGCACCTGCATGGATCAATTGCAGGAATACCAGTTCGACAAAATTTTCCCCGGCTGCCGCCTGCTCGACATCCACGAATACCTACTCGAAAAAGGCGTCAAGCTCGAAGGCGTGAGCGGCGTGCGCTATATGTATCACGACCCGTGCCATTCACCGATGAAAACCTATCAGCCGCTGAAGGTGGTCAACCAGTTGATGGGTGCGCCCGTCTCGCTCAATGAACGCTGCTGCGGCGAAGCCGGAACCCTCGCCGCGACACGCGCCGACATTTCCACCCAGGTGCGCTTTCGCAAGGAAGAGGAAATGCGCCAGGGTTCCGGCGCGCTGCGCCAGGATGGCTTTGAGGGCGAAGTGAAGATTCTCACCGCCTGCCCGTCATGCCTGCAAGGGCTGTCGCGCTTCAATAATGATAGCGGCACCACGGCCGATTACATCGTGGTCGAAATGGCCAAGCGTCTGCTGGGTGAGAACTGGATGAAGCGCTATGTAGAGAAGGCGAACAACGGTGGAATTGAGCGCGTGTTGTTGTAAAATTTTTGGCGCAGATGGAATGGATTAAAGAGAAAACGGCTCGCGCGAAGACGCAAAGACGCCAAGAAAAGCGAAAGGAAGAATAGGAAAAAACTTTGCGTCTTGGCGTCTTGGCGCGAGATTGCTTTTTGTGTGTCATAGCGCGAGATAACAATGACAGAAAACCAAATCGGAGCCACCGTCGTAGAGGCTGCAATCACGCTGCACCGAGCTCTCGGCCCTGGCTTGTTAGAGTCAGTTTACGTACTCACGCTCTCCCATGAGCTACAAAAGCGGGGGCTGTCAGTTGAGCGCCAAGTTCCCATCCCCATTGTTTATGATGATCTTCATTTTGATGAAGGTTTTCGTGCCGACCTTATCGTCAACGACAGCGTAATACTCGAACTGAAGTCCGTTGTCGCCATTACACCCGCACACCGCAAACAAATTCAAACCTATCTACGTTTAAGCGGAAAGAAGCTCGGCTTTCTACTTAACTTTGGAGAAGCTATGATGAAGGATGGTATTGTCCGCGCCGTCAACGGACTAAAAGAATAGACGCCCATGCAAAGACCGGCTCGCGCGAAGACGCCAAGAAGAGCAAAATGAAGAATGGGTTTGTAGCTTTGCGCCTTTACGTCTTGGCGCGAGATTTTTTAGCTAATATGGAGCGGATTTATAAAAAAAGCAGCTCGCGCCAAGGCGCAAAGACGCCAAGAAAAGCGAAATAAAGAATGGGTTAAAGCTTTGCGCCTTGGCGTCTTGGCGTGAGATTTTTTTAGCTAATATGGAGCGGATTTATAGAAAAAGCAGCTCGCGCAAAGGCGCAAAGACGCCAAGAAAAGCGAAATATAGAATGGGTTTACCCCTTTGCGCCTTTGCGTCTTGGCGCGAGATTGTTTTTGATCTTCTTGAATATTGAATCGGAGTGGTGATGATGCAAATCTCTAAATCAATTCCTCTGTTGTGCGCCTTGCTGCTGCTTACTGCATGCGCCAGCCGGACGCCTACAACTGACACAGACCCTGTGGCTTACGCGAGCGCGCCGCTTGCCGCCTACGACGCCACCAGCAAACAACGTGCGCCGAAGGAAGGCGAGAAGCGTGAGCGCAGCGCCATGATGGCGGAATATCTGCTCAGCATGGAAGCCGACGAATTCGGCCCGCCGCGTGCGGCGCAGATTTTTCGCGCGGTGCAACAACGCGAGGCGCTGGTGCGCGAAGGGCGACGCAAGGCCCAGCAAAAGCTGGCGGGTATCAGCAGGACGAGCTGGCAGGCGCTTGGGCCGGGCAATATCGGCGGACGTATCCGCACTATCGCCATCGATCCGCGCAATGCGTCACGCATATTCATAGGCGCAGCCGGCGGCGGCATCTGGTTATCGGAGAACGCGGGGGTCACATGGCGTCCGATCAATGATTTTCTTGGCAGCTTGACCGCCTCCACACTGCTGTTCGATCCGCTCAATCCCGACATCATGTACGCCGGTACGGGCGAAGGGAGCGCAGGGTTGGTCGGCGTCGGCGTGTTCAAATCGACCGACAGCGGATTGACCTGGCAGTATCTATCCAGCACTTCTCCTGATACCAATCAAGATTGGCGTTTTGTGAACCGGCTGGCGATTCATCCCACCCAGCCCAACATCCTGCTCGCGGCCACCACCAACGGCAACAATTTTCGCAACGGCGCAATTTTTCGCAGCACTGACAGCGGACAAAACTGGTTGCGTGTCGCGACCTTCAAAGCCACTGATATAGCGTTCGACCCCAACAACACACAAAACGCCGTGGCCGGGCGCGATGATGGTTTTATCGCCTACTCGCGCGATGCGGGCGAGAGCTGGTGCGCCACCACCCAGCTTATTACGGCATTCACCGGGCGCAGCAGCACGGCGCGCGCCGAAATCGCGTTTTCCACTAGCCGCGCAGACCTGGTCTATGCCTCTATCGATCACGCCAAAGGCGAGGTGTGGAAATCGCTTGACGCAGGAGAAACCTGGGCGCTGCTTTCCACCCCTGCGCATCTGAACGAACAGGGGGATTACGACAATGCCATCTGGGTAGACCCCACTGACGAGAGTCACGTCATTACCGGCGGACTCGATCTGTATCAGTCGCACGATAGCGGGGTCAGCTTCACCAAAATCAGCGAATGGCGCGCTGCGCCTTTTTCGCCGCACGGCGATCACCACGCCATCGTGTCGGCGCCGGGATTTGGCGTCAGCAACTCGACTGTGTATTTCGGCAATGACGGCGGAATATACGCTGCGAATAATATTTTTTCCGTCAACGCAAACACCAGCGCCAACGGCTGGAGCAACCTCAACAACGGCCTGTCGGTAACGCAATTCTATGGCGGCGCCGGTAAAGCTGCGGCCGGGGGAAGGATCATCGGCGGAACGCAGGACAACGGCTCGCTCCTTTTCAGTCAGGGCAGCAACTGGAACCTGTATCGCGGCGGCGATGGCGGCTATACCGCAGTCGATCCCTTGGATGACCGCAACTTGTATGGCGAATACGTTTATCTTTCATTGCACCGCTCACAAAATGGCGGCTTTCCTTCCAGTTACATATGCCGCGGAATCACCGAAGCTTTACCGGATGAGGACTCACATGAGTATTGCGGCGTGGGCGCAACCAAAAAGACCAATTTCATTTCCCCTTTCATTCTCGACCCGAATAATGTGAATCGCATGCTGGGCGGCGCCAACTCGCTGTGGGTGAGCGACAATGTCAAAAGCACCATCCCCACCTGGGCCAAGCTCAAAGATCCCATTGGCGGTGATACCGGTACAAATTACATCAACGCCATCGCCGTGGCCGAAGGTAATTCAGACATCATCTGGGTGGGACATAACGGCGGTCAACTATTCAAAACTGCCAATGGCCGTGCGACCACGCCGCTGTGGAATGCGATAGTAGCGACGGGGCTACCGGCAAGGCAGGTGCAACGCATCCTGATTAACAAGAACGACAGCAACCACGTCATCGTCGCTTATACGGGGTTCACCGCCAACAATTTATGGGAAACGCGCAATGCGGGCGCAACCTGGAGCAGCATCAGCGGCAATATTCCGCAAGCGCCCATTTTCACTGTAGTGCGCCACGCCAACAATCCCAACTGGCTTTATGTCGGCACATCGGTAGGCATTTTTACCAGCGAAAATGGCGGCGCAACCTGGTCCGCCAGCAACGATGGGCCAGCCACCGTGCGGGTGCGCGAGTTATTCTGGTATGGCGCCAATTCGCTGGTCGCCGCCACCTACGGGCGCGGCATGTACAAGGCGGAAATCGTCGGCGTCGGCGCAGAAAATTACCAGGGCGCGTGGTGGGCGGGCGCTGCGGAAAACGGCTGGGGCTTGGCGTTCACTCAGCACGGCAACACCCTGGTAGCGGGGTGGTATTACTACGGCGCCAATGGCCAGCCCACCTGGACCATCATGGCCGGTTGCACCTGGGACGCGAGCTTCACCTCCTGCAGCGGTGCGCTCTACAATTCGACCAGCGCATGGCTGGGCAACTATAACGCTGCGCAGTTCGTGCAAAACCCCGTTGGCAGCGTGACTCTGACCTTTAGCAACGCCAGCAATGGCGTCATGCAATACACGGTCAATGGGGTGTCAGGAACTAAGATCATCAGCAAGCTCAATTTTGGCTCGGGAAATGCCCCCAGCGCTACCGACTACAGCGATGTGTGGTGGGGTGGTGTCAGCCAGAATGGCTGGGGAATAGCGCTGGTGCAGCAACAAGCGGTATTGGCGGGGTCGTGGTACACCTACGACAGCCAGGGGCGGGCAGTGTGGTACCTGATTAGTGGCGGCGGCTGGGCCAATGCCACCACCTATAACGCTGTGCTTACGCGGGCAACCGGGTCGCAGTTAATCGGCGCCACCTACAATGCCGCTGCGTTCACACCGGTCACGGCGGGCAATGTCACGTTCGTTTTCACCGACGCCAACAATGCGCAGATGACCTATAGCGTCGATGGCGTGACGCAGACTAAGGCCATATCGAGATTGCAGTTCTAAGGAATCTGAAATATTCGTCGTCCCAGCGGAGGCTGGGACCCAGTC
>JAYWAM010000251.1:0-30425 GCA_043782425.1 Betaproteobacteria bacterium | reverse complement strand
GCTTGTTTCTCCTCGAAGCGCTGCTTGGCAAGCATGACTTCGCCAGCGTGCGCCTCGGCCCATTCTTGCACGCCCTCTAACACCTTGACCAGCGAACGCCCAAGAGCGGTCAACGTGTATTCCACGCGCGGTGGCACTTCGGCAAACACCACGCGCGAAACCAGTCCCTGGCGCTCCAGGTCACGCAACGTTCGCGTCAGTACCTTTTGCGTGATGCCTTGCACGCGCCGCCGCATTTCGTTAAATCGCGTGGTGCGCTCGGTGAGCACCACCAGCACTAGCACGGTCCATTTGTCGGCCACATGCGCGAGCACCTCGCGTGACACGCACCCGGCGACGCAGGCATCAAATTTTCCTTTCGGCATAGTTTTTCCTTGGCGAGATTTTTGTAGTATCCGATTGGAACCTAGGTAACTAGCAGTATCCTACTATCCAAAAGGTACTTAAGGCAATACACTCGCTTTCGCTGGCCTAGCGGTCGGTGAAAAATGCGGCGCCATGTATACGCCGCATACCTTTCAACAACATCAACTATCAGGAGCATTCGATGAAACTGTACTATTCCCCCGGTGCCTGTTCCCTGTCGCCTCATATCGCGCTGCGTGAAGCGGGTCTGCCGGTCGAGTTACAAAAAGTAGACCTGAACACCAAGAAAATGGAAGGCGGTGGTGATTTCACTAGTGTAAACATCAAGGGATCAGTTCCCGTGCTGGTGCTCAACGATGGACAAATGCTCACCGAGGGACCGGCGATTGTGCAATACATCGCCGACCAGAAACCCGATTCGGGTCTGGCGCCCAAGGCTGGCACGCTGGAACGCTATCGCCTTATGGAGTGGCTTAACTTCATTACATCAGAATTGCACAAGACTTTCTCGCCGCTTTTCAATCCCAATGCGGTTGCTGAATGGAAGCAGGCCGCGCGCGACAGGATTGCAAACAATCTCAATATTATTGAGAAGCACCTACAGGGCAAAGATTACCTCATGGGCAAACAGTTCACCGTGGCCGACGGTTATCTGTTCACGGTGGTCAACTGGAGCAATTTCGTAAGCTTCGATCTGGGCAAATGGCCGACCGTAAAAGCCTACGTCGCGCGCGTGGCCGCGCGCCCGAAAGTGCAAGAGGCGCTTAAGGCGGAAGGGTTGGTGACATAACCCCTTGCCGCTTGCGCTAACCGGCAAACTCGCTCGCGCTTTTTACAGCGAGCGAGTTGGCTGGCGCGTGATTGCAACAAAATATTGTGACCATAAGGAGCAGCGCGCAAGCCCGGTGGATTTACAAGCTTGCCTACATTCAGTAAAGTCAGTCGCATGCATGGGTTCCCGCCCGGCACTTATCTCCTGGAAAGGAAGCGCCTGATGAAACAAACGCTCTGTCTTGTCGCCGTACTACTGCTTGCGGCGTGCTCGTCGGGGCTCGACCAAAAGTTCGATGGATCGAGCGAAACCTCTTTTAAAGCCTCCCTGGCGAACATGAAGCAGGCGTCCACACCCGAGGAGGCGCAAAAGCTCGATGAGTCGTTGTTGGTGTTGGCGATATCCGATGTGAGCATAGGCTACGAAGGCGGCATTCTGCGCGCTTTGCAGAAAATTACCAGCACCAGCAGCCCTGAACAACTTGCCGAGCCGCTCATGCCGCTGGTAGGCGGCAAGAGCGGGCATCAAGTCATAGATACCGGACAAAAACGCAAGAAGGAGGAGGCGAGCAAACAACTTGCGGCAGTCGTCAACGAGCTGGGGCAGCTTAAGAAACTACGCGATGAAAAAGCCGCGACCAAAGTTGCGCTGGAGTCCATCCAGGTGCTGGACGCCACTTTGCGCTTTAGCAGCATAGGCCCGCAGAAAATCAGTCTGATGGATTTCAAGGTAATGAATACTGGTGAGACGCCGCTGACCTTTCTGTATTTGCGCGGCACAGTGACGGCGCCGGGCAGCAACAAGGTACTTTTTAGTGACGACATCAATTACAAAATAACCGATGCGCTGGCGCCTGGCGCGACCAAAGAATTCAGGCTGCCGAACTCGGCGCCCGGCAAGTGGAACGCGCCGGAAATCTGGGGCAAAGACAACTTGCTTTTCACCATTGAGGTGGTGAACGCGGAATCCACGCCCGGCATAAAGCTTGCGGCGTCGTTCACGCATAGGGACGCTGAGCGCCTGTCGATGCTTGAGCAGGATAAACCGGCATTGGAAAAACTGCTCCAGGAAAAGTAGCTAAGCGCTGTAAATTTCAATACTTGTGCACGCTCGCCTTTCCCCAGAACACGCGATACACAAATACGCTGTAGACGAGGATCACCGGGAGCGTAATAGCAACGCCAAAGAGAATAATTTTTAGCGCCTCGCTGCTGCTCGCCGCCTGCCATACGGTGAGACGATCGATGACGACGTAAGGATAAATGCTATATGCCAGCCCTATAGTCGCCATAACGAAAATCAGCACGGTGCTGGTGAATACCAGCCAGCCATAGCCTGCCTGGATTATTCCTGCCCGCCCCAGCACATGCCACAGCACCCAGAACGCCACTGCGGTGCTGATGGGAATCGGCGCCAGCGCGAAAAAGCCCGGCAATGCGAACCACTTATCAAACACAGTTTCGCTGACTATAGGTGTGGATATCGAAATTGCAGTGAGCGCGATACCCATAGGCAATAGTGTGCGCTTCCCCCATTTTGTTGCTAGAACTTGCAGTTCGCCTTCTGTCTTCATGATGAGCCAACCTGCGCCGAGCAATGCATAGCTCGCCGGCAAAGTGAGCGCGATTCCAATACAGAAAAAAAGCGCGATGCCTTGGTATTCGAAGCCGGTAATGTAGGCGCCGAGCATCCACCCTTGCGACACCGAGGCGATCCACGAGCCGACAGTGAAGGTGATGTTCCATAACGGCTTGTGTTTGTGCTGGGCTTTGACGCGAAAATCGAAAGCAGCGCCGCGCAATATGAGCCCGAGCAGCATAAACGCGACGGGGAGATACAAGGCAGTGAGTACGATGCCGTGCGCCACCGGGAAGGCGACCAGTAATATGCCGATGCCCAGCACCAGCCAGGTTTCGTTGGCGTCCCAGAACGGCCCGATGGATGCAACCATGATGTCTTTTTGTGCGTCGCTCGCCCACGGTAGCAGGATGCCGACGCCCAGGTCAAAGCCATCGAGCACCACATAGAGCAGCATCGACAAGCCCATGATGGCCATAAAGATAAGCGGCAGCGCGGTGTCGATATCCATGTCGTCTCCAGTGTGGTTTCAAAAGCTAGCTTGCGCCCGCCGGGTTGACTGACTGTGGCAATGGCGCCACGCGCTCAGGATTCTCGGCGAGGTATTTCACCACGCTCACGTAGGCGATCAGCAGCAGCGCGTAAAGCACAAGGTATCCCGAAAGCGTGGCGCCTACCGTGGCGGAAGGATGGGGCGCGACCACCGCCGCAGTCTTGACCATGCCATACACTATCCACGGCTGACGACCGATTTCGGTGACGTACCAGCCCGCAAGCGTCGCCACCCACCCGGAAAAAGTCATAGCGGTAAAGCCCCACAACACCACACGCGGCAACTCGACTTTGCGCCATAGCAGCCATGCGCCCAGCCATGAAGCCGCAAACATAAGCAGACCCATCCCGACCATGATGCGAAATGCCCAGAACACCGGCGCCACAGGCGGATGCGCATTGGGAAATTCGTTCAGCCCCTTGATCTCGCCATCGAACTCATGCGTGAGAATATAGCTGGCGAATTTGGGCAGCTCTATTGCGTAGGCGTTGCTACGGGTTGCGGCATCGGGAAAGGCGAACAACAGCAAGGGGAGGCCGCGCTGTGTGTGCCACGCCGCCTCAATTGCGGCAATCTTGGCGGGCTGATGCTTGAGAGTATTGAGTCCATGCAAATCGCCGACGAGAATCTGTACAGGGATGAGGATGGCTGCAATGGCGATACCGGTGCGCAAAACTTTTCCGCTGCTTGCGCCAGCCACGCCTTTCAGCATTTGCCAGGCGCTCACGCCGACAAGCAGAAAGGCGCAGGTGAGGCTTGACGCCAGGAGCACATGGGTCAGGCGATAGGGAAAGGAAGGATTGAACAGAATGGCCAGCCAGTCGGCGGCGTGGAATTTGCCTTCGATGAGAGTGTAACCGGCGGGAGTCTGCATCCACGAATTCAGGCTCAGTATCCAGAATGCTGAGGCGGTGGTGCCGAAGGCGACCAGGAAGGTGGCTATAAGATGCATGCGCTCGGAGACGCGCTCCCTGCCGAACAACATGACGCCAAGGAAGGTGGCCTCAAGAAAAAATGCGGTGAGGACTTCGTAAGCCAGCAGGGGGCCGGCGATATTGCCGGTTTTTTGCATGAAGCCCGGCCAATTGGTGCCGAACTGAAAACTCATCGTTAGGCCGGAGACTACACCGAGCGCAAATGACAGCGCGAAGATTTTAGTCCAGAAACGATAGGCATGGTCCCAGGCGTTGTCCCTGGTCACACGATAACGCAGCCGAAAGAACAACAACACCCAGCCTAGCGCGATGGTAATGGTAGGAAATAGAATGTGAAAGCTGATGTTGGCGGCGAACTGGATGCGCGCCAGCGTCAGCGCTTCAAATGCGCTTGTATCCATCGGTCTGGGCCATTGCCAGCAAGCGTGCAATACGTTCCTCGGTGGCGGGATGGGTGCTGAATAATCCGCTCAAGCCGCCTCCCGATAGCGGATTCATGATCATCATTTGCGCAGTTTCAGGGTGCGCCTCGGCAGGCGCCAGCGAAATGCCTTGCGCATATTTGTGAATTTTGTCTAGCGCAGCAGCGAGCGCCTGCGGGTCGCCGCTGATCTCGGCGCCGGCACGGTCAGCTTCGAATTCGCGCGCACGCGAGATCGCCATCTGGATAAGTGAGGCGGCAAGCGGCGCGAGCAGCATCACAAGAATGCTTGCCAGCGGATTTACCGGGCGTCCATCGGAGTCGCGGCCGCCAAAAAAAACGGCAAAGTTAGCAAGAGCGGAAATAGCGCCCGCCATAGTCGCTGAGATGGTGGAAATCAGAATATCGCGATGCTTGATATGCCCTAGCTCGTGCGCCATTACGCCACGTAGTTCGCGCTCCGTAAGCACGCTCATAATGCCGGTGGTTGCAGCGACCGCTGCATGCTCGGCGTTGCGCCCTGTGGCAAAAGCATTGGGTTGTTGTTCATCGATCAGATAAACGCGCGGCATCGGCAATTGTGCGCGCTGCGCCAGTTCTTGCACCATGTTGTACAACTGCGGCGCAGTGGTTTCATCCACCTCTTGCGCGTTGTACATTTTTAACACCATTTTGTCTGAGAACCAGTAGGCGAAGAAATTCATTGCGCCGCCGAACAGCAGAGCCAGGATCATGCCTGAAGCGCCGCCGATGACAGCGCCGATTACCCCGAACAACGCAGTGATTGCCGCCATCAAGATAGCGGTTTTGAGCCAGTTACCAGACATTTCTCAAGTCCTTAAAGTGATGCAGTTAGTATGCGATTAGGTTATGTTTGGTGCGGTGATTTCAAGCCCCCAGGACTTGCCCCGCAACGCTTTCGCTGCCGCGCAAGAATTCCCCGGCCGACATTTTTTTCCCGCCAGGCTTTTGCAATTCTGTGATTAGCAGGGCATCTTTGCCGCACGCCACCGTAATCCCTTCTGCGCTAGCGCGCAATATGGCGCCCGGCGCTCCGTTAGCCTGTACCGGGTGGCCAGTCCAGATCTTGAGTGTAGCGCCTGCAATAGCCGTTTCAGCACCGGGAAAAGGATTGAAAGCGCGCACCTGGCGATCAAGCTCCTGCGCCGACCTGCGCCAATCGATAGGCGACTCTGTACGGGTCAGCTTTTGTGCGTAGGTGACGCCCTCGGCGGGCTGGGGCCTGGGCGTCAAGTTGTCGTAGTTTGCCAAGGCTTGCACGATGGCTACTGCGCCCAGGTCGGTGAGCTTGGCAAACAGGGTCGCACTACTTTCGTGCGCCTCGATAGGAGTTTCAAGGCACAGCAGCAGCGCGCCCGTGTCCAGTCCGGCATCCATTTGCATAATGCAGATACCGGTTTTTGTGTCCCCGGCGAGTATGGCGCGCTGCACCGGGGCGGCGCCGCGCCAGCGCGGCAGCAGCGACCCGTGGATGTTTATACAACCCAGCCTTGGCGTGTCTAACACTGCCTGCGGCAGAATTAATCCGTACGCGGCGACCACCATTATGTCGGCGTCGGCTGCTTTGATGATGGCCTGAGCGCTGTGATCTTTGAGTGTTGCCGGTTTTTCTATATGCAAGCCAAGCTGGTCGGCAAGCTGTGATACGGCACTGGGTTTGAGTTTCATGCCGCGGCCTGCGGGACGCTCCGGCTGGGTGAGAACCAGTGCTATTTCGTGCCCCGCCCCGTGCAGGGCGCGCAGCGCGGCAGCGGCAAACGGCGGAGTGCCGGCAAAGATGATTTTCATCGTCAAGCGCGCTGGCGCTCGCGCTTCTTCATTTTGGAGCGGATTCTTTGTTGCTTGAGGGGAGAGAGGTAGTCGACAAACACCTTGCCAAGCAGATGATCCATCTCATGTTGTATGCACACCGCCAGCAGGCCCGAGGCGTTGATGGTAAAACGCATGCCTTCGCGGTCCAGCGCTGTCACGATCACGCTTTCGGGGCGCTCCACCTTGTCGTAAACGCCCGGCACCGACAAGCAGCCTTCTTCGTTGACGGCGGCGCCTTCATGGCGCAGCGCTTCCGGGTTGATGAATACGCGCAACTGCTTGTGATCCTCAGAAACATCCAACACAATAATCTGTTTGTCCTCGTTCACCTGGGTCGCCGCCAAGCCTATGCCGGGTGCGGCATACATGGTCTCTGCCATGTCATCGACGAGTTTTTTGATTTTGCCGTCTATGACCTTGACGGGTTTGGCGACTCTGTAGAGCCGGGGATCGGGGTAGGTTAAGATGTCGAGAATAGCCATAATTCTTGCGAATTGAATAAATTAGGTGCAGAATCTGCGATGTTACTTGAAGTATCGCTTGAGGTATTGCTTCAAACACCGGGCTTTTAATGCCCTTTTTTGCAAATCGATATGCTAATGCATCGTCTTTCAGCGAGACCGGCCATGAGAAAACTCATTATAGCTTTAGTTCTCTCCACTGTAGGCTTAGTTCCCCCGCTTGGCTGGGCACAGCAACTTGCTGATAACGCCCCTTCAAGCTATACCGTGGTGCGCGGAGACACCCTTTGGGGTATCTCAGGAAAGTTCCTAAAAGACCCCTGGCGCTGGCCAGAGGTGTGGAACATGAATCGTGATCAGGTTAAGAACCCGCACCTCATATACCCCGGTGACGTAATCCGCCTTGAACTGGGCGCCGACGGCACGCCGCGCCTGTCCCTTGACGGTGAGGCCAGTGTAGGCGGTACGGTGAAGCTTTCACCCACGGTGCGTATAGAGCGTCTTTCTCAGGCGATTCCGTCCATTCCCAGCACCACCATAGGACCGTTCCTTTCCGCGCCATTGGTGGTGGATGAAAAAGGCTTGGAAGACTCGCCCAAGATTGTTGCGATGGAAGAAGGCCGCGTCGTTATCGGCGCAGGCAATATTGCCTACATCGATAACATCGATCCGGCGCTGGGCAATAAGTGGCAGGTGTATCGCCGCGGCAAACCGCTGAGCGATCCCGACACGAATGAAATCCTCGGCTATGAAGCCTCCTATGTAGCCGATGCGCGCGTAACGCGCTTCGGACAGCCCTCGACCATAGAAATCGTGCGCTCCAGGGAAGAAATCAATCGCGGCGACCGCCTCGCGCCAAATCGCGAAGCGGCTTTGCCGTCTTTTTCGCCGCACGCCCCGGAGAAACAAATCAGCGGCAAGATTATTTCCGTGGATCGCGGTGTTGCTGAGACCGCGCAGTATGCCGTCGTGGCGCTAAATCGTGGCAAGCAAGATGGCCTGGAAGTGGGGCATGTACTGGTCACCAACCGTGCCGGAGAAGTGGTCAGCACGCAGGATGAGGGAAAAGCATTTTACGATAAGGACGTAAAGCCCAACTACGTCGTCCCGGATGCCATCATTGCGGGTATTTCTGCTATCGCCGGGGGGAAATTCGCCAATGAAGTGAAGTTGCCTGACGAACGCAACGGCTTGGTGTTTGTGTTCCGCGTGTTTGATCGTTTGTCCTACGCTTTGGTGATGCAAAGCCGTCGCCCGATACATATTGGCGACGTGGTGTTGACACCCTAAACTTTTTTTGCGCGGGCGTTAAGCGGGTCAGCCTTCGCGCCCGCGCTTGCCCCGCGTTTGTCTTTCGGCCTTTTGCTCCCATTCTCTTGCCCTCCGCTCGCCGTGCCACTTCCCCCGCCCGATTGTGAGCCTGACGCTTGGCTCGCGCTAGACCTTATCCCCGGCCTGGGCGGCGAAAGCACGCGTGCGCTACTCAAGGCTTTTGGGGCGCCGCGCCAGGTACTTGAGCAGCCGATGGCCAACTTGTCGCGCGTGGTATCGGCCAAGCTCGCCAAGGCTGTCCTAGCCGGGCCCGACCCGGATAAGCTTGCGGCGACGCTTAAGTGGTTAGAAGGTGCAAATAACCATCTCGTTACACTGGCTGATGACGACTATCCAAGCGGCCTGCTAGAAATCACCGATCCACCGCCAATACTGTTTTTAAAGGGGAGGCGCAGCCTGCTGGCAAGCCAGGCTATTGCGGTGGTAGGAAGCCGTAACGCCACACCGCAAGGTCTGCAAAATTCTGAAGCATTTTCCAAAGCAATGTCCGATGCCGGGCTTAGCATAGTAAGCGGCATGGCGCTGGGTATTGATGCCGCCGCCCATCGTGGCGGGCTAGCGGGACGCGCAAGCAGCATTGCCGTGGTCGGTACCGGACTGGATCTTATCTATCCGCCGAAGAACAAGGCGCTGGCGCACGAGCTTGCCGAAAAGGGCGTTATTATTTCTGAATTCTCGCTCGGCATGCCGGCGTTGGCAGCCAACTTTCCGCGCCGCAATCGCATTATCAGCGGCCTGTCCCTGGGTACGCTGGTGGTCGAGGCGGCGCTGGCCAGCGGCTCGCTAATCACTGCGCGCTTGTCGGCAGAGCAGGGGCGTGAAGTGTTTGCCATTCCGGGTTCGATTCACTCTCCGTTTTCGAAAGGCTGCCACGCGCTAATCAAACAAGGCGCCAAGCTGGTCGAAAGCGCGCAAGATGTGCTGGAAGAGCTGGGACTTTCGACGGCGCAAGGCGCAGCGCAACACAGAAGCAAGAAACGCCCTGAGACCGTCCCTGAAGACGCCTTGTTATTGGCGCTGGGCTTTGATCCAGTGGGTTTTGACGCACTGGCTGAACGTACTGGTGTTGCAGCAGAGGTGCTTTCTTCCAAGTTATTGGAGTGGGAGCTTGCGGGCGTGGTTGCGAGCTTGCCGGGCGGCAAATATCAACGTCTTGCCTAATCTTTGTGTGCGTTTTTGGGCCTGCATTTCATAGTGGAAAAAATTGCGTGCTTGCCAGCCGTAGCTAAAATCCCCTATCCTCTTGCGCTACTCGACAATAAACGTGCGCTGCAACGCACGCCATAGCGTATGTCAAAAACCCTGATCATCGCCGAAAAACCTTCAGTCGCGAACGACATCGCAAAAGCATTGGGAGGTTTCGTCAAAAAAGACGATTACTTAGAGAGCGACGATTTTGTGCTCTCGTCCGCCATTGGTCACTTGGTGGAAATTGGCATGCCAGAAGATGAGGAAGTTAAACGCGGCAAGTGGTCGTTTGCCAACTTGCCTGCTATTCCCTCCAAGTTTCAGCTTAAGCCGATTGAAAAAAGCGAGTCGCGCCTGAAGTTGCTGACCAAGCTGCTCAAGCGTAAGGATGTAGAGCAACTCATTAACGCTTGTGACGCAGGGCGCGAGGGCGAACTCATTTTTCGTTATATCGTGCAGTACGCGGGCAGCAAAAAACCGATCCAGCGCCTGTGGTTGCAATCCATGACGCCTGCGGCGATACGCGACGGCTTTTCGGCGTTGCGTAGCGGCGAGTCGATGCAACCTTTGGCCGACGCCGCTACCTGTCGATCTGAGTCTGACTGGTTGGTGGGTATTAATGGCACGCGCGCCATGACGGCGTTCAACTCGAAAAGCGGCGGCTTTCAGCTCACCACTGTGGGGCGGGTGCAAACACCGACTCTTGCCGTCCTGGTAGAACGGGAAACGAAGATCAAGGCTTTTGTGCCGCGCAATTATTGGGAGGTTCACGGCGTGTTTGCCACTCCCGGCGGAGGTTATTCGGGTCGCTGGTTCGACGAAAAATTTAAGAAGGGGGAGGATGAGGGGCTCAAGGCTGAGCGCCTTTGGGACGCCGCGAAGGCGCAAGCCATTCAGTCCAAGTGTCAGGGCAAGCCCGGCGAGGTGAGCGAAGAATCCAAGCCCACCACGCAAGCCTCGCCGCTGTTGTTTGATCTCACTTCTTTGCAACGCGAAGCCAATGGACGTTTCGGGTTTTCCGCCAAGACCACGCTTTCTCTGGCGCAGGCGCTGTATGAAAAGCATAAGGTGCTGACTTACCCGCGCACCGATGCGCGCGCCCTGCCGGAAGATTACATCGGCACAGTGAATGAAACCCTGAAGATGTTGAAGGAGGGAAGTTACAAGACCTTCGCCAAGAAAATCCTCGACCAAAAATGGGTGAAGCCGAACAAGCGTATTTTCGATAACAGCAAAATATCGGATCACTTCGCCATCATTCCCACGCTGCTGGCGCCGAAAAACCTGAATGAAATTGAAGCCAAGCTTTATGACTTTGTCGTCAAACGCTTCCTCGCGGTTTTCTATCCTTCCGCTGAATTTACGCAGACCACGCGTATCACGCGCGTAGCGGGCGAACCCTTCAAATCCGAAGGCAAGGTTCTGGTAGAAGCAGGCTGGCTCGCGGTTTATGGCCGCGAGGCAGAAACCGACGAAACCCCCACGTTGCCGCCGATCAAGCCGAAGGATTTAGTCACGGCAGAAGAAGTCAAGGTTGTCGCCACCAGCACCAAGCCGCCGCCGCGCCTTTCAGAGGCGACGTTGCTTTCGGCCATGGAGGGCGCAGGGAAGCTTATTGAAGACGAAGAGTTGCGCGCCGCCATGAAGGAAAAAGGCCTGGGAACTCCCGCCACGCGCGCCGCAATCATAGAGGGCCTGATTTACGAAAAGTACGTGCTGCGCGAAGGGCGCGAATTAATTCCCACCGCCAAGGCGTTTTCTTTGATGACGCTGTTGCACGGCCTCGGTGTACCCGAGTTGTTCTCCCCAGAGCTGACCGCAGACTGGGAAGCTAAGCTCGCGCAGATGGAGCGTGGCAAGCTGAAACGCGAAAAATTCATGGCTGAGATCGTGAAGATGACACAGCACATCGTCGATCAAGCCAAGAACTATGAGCTCGATACCATTCCCGGCGATTTTGGCAAACTGGAAACGCCGTGCCCAAAATGTGGCGGCGAAGTACACGAGAACTATAAGAAATTTCAGTGCCAGGCATGCGACTTCGGTTTGTGGAAAATTCTCGCCGGCCGTCAGCTTGAGCCTACGGAGGCAAGCCAACTCATAGCCACGCGAGAAATTGGTCCGCTGGACGGATTCCGCAGCAAAATTGGCCGCGCTTTCAGCGCAAACCTGGTGCTGAATGATGCCTACGCTATAGAGTTTTCCTGGGGTGATAAAAATGCAGAGGGCGATGAGGCGCCGGATTTTTCCGGCCAGGAAGCGCTTGGCCCTTGTCCCAAGTGCAGCGCCAATGTGTTCGAGAGCCCGAACTCGTATGTTTGCGAGAAGGGTGTAGGTGCAAATCGAACTTGCGACTTCCGCTCTGGGCGCATCATTCTTCAGCGTCCCATTGAACGTGAGCAGATGCAAAAATTGCTTTCCACCGGAAAAACCGACCTATTGGAAAAATTCATCTCCAAAAAAGGACGGCCATTCTCCGCCTACCTGGTGCGACAAGGTGATGGGAAAATAGGGTTTGAGTTCGAGCCGAGGGCCGCCGGGGCGAAAGCTCGGGGAGGATCGAGTGCTGCGGCGCTGCGCGTTCTGGGCAAGCACCCCAAGGACAAACAGGAAATTTCCGTCCATAGCGGGCGCTACGGCCCTTATGTGAAACACGGGAAGGTCAATGCCACCATTCCCGACAAGGATCGGGTGAACAGCATTACTCTTGAAGAGGCTCTTGATCTGCTCGACGCGAAAGCGGGTGTGAGCAAAACCAAGACGGTTAAAGCTGGCGCCAAGAAACGCAAGGCGGCTTAAGCGTTCTTGGCTACGGGCCAGTGCCGTAGATGAGGGTTGACGTGAATGCGTTTAGCCCAGCCGTTTTTTGACAGCGTTGTTATTCGTTTACTCGGCCTGAATCTGTAATAAGCTGTTTTTATTTGAGATTTTTCGGCTGTTGGAGTGGTGCGCTTGTTGCTCCGAACAGTGATGTATCTTAGTAATTTATTGGCTCTATACAGTAGCTAGCTTTTATGGTGCAATGTTTCGTCGGTCTGGCGTGATTTTGGGGTGGCTATGAAGCTCTTACTCAAATCCTTACTGTTAGCGGCGTGTATTTTTCCTGCACATGCGCAAGAGCCGTTTGCCTTGAAGTTGAAACCCAAACTTGCCGCGCTTTCGAATGCCAGCGCGCCATTCAATACGGATGCCGCACCCTCGGTTGCAAATTTGGGCGCCCCCGCCCCCCTTGAGCGTGAGCCTATCCCCGGTTCCTGTAACGCCTCGACAAACATGCTGTGTTATGACTACAAGACGGGGCGCGCAGTTTACAAACCAACGCGCGAGCTCATGCCGGAAATCAGTGGCATGCGTCGCGAGAGCCTTACCCTAAAGCGCGATAAGATTACTTTCAACTATAGTTTCAAGTAGACGCGACGACGACTCCCTGCGCTGCGGTGCACAACGAGGTAAGTAGTGGGTCGCCTTCAAACGTCTAAATTTCTGACCACCAGCGCATTGCTTTCAATAAATTTTCTGCGCGGCTCGACATCGTCGCCCATGAGTGTCTGAAAAATTTCGTCTGCACCGATGACGTCTTCTATCTGCACCCGGTTCAGTATTCGCACCTTGGGGTCCATGGTGGTCTCCCAAAGCTGGCTGGGGTTCATTTCACCCAACCCTTTGTAGCGTTGGATATGCATGCCATCTTTGGCTTGACCGATTAACCAGTCTAGCGCTTCGCCGAAAGTAGCCACGCTGGCGCTCTTTTCACCACGCTTGATAATGGCTCCTTCACGTATCAGGCCGTTCAGCGTCTGTGCCGTTTTGACTATTTGGTCATAGTCGCCGGTTTCGATGAAGGTGGTGTCTATCAGCGTTTCGCGTGTATTGCCGTGCTGTATTTTTGCCGCTCTAATACGATAAAGGTCGTGTGCTTCGTCTTGCTCAACGCTGATATTGACCTTGAAATTTGGCGCCTGTGCGCCAATCGCGTCGCTCAACCAGGCTGCGCCTTTAGCCGCATTTTCAGCAGTTGAGAGGTCAATGCGCGGCGCGTGCAGCATACCTTTCAGGACATCGGTATCCATAACGCGCGCCAGGCGCTCTATTACCGCATCCGTCAGCAGATATTCGTTGGCAATATTTTTTAGTGTATCGAGACTTAAAGGCGCGGCGTCGGTCGCAGGGATCAATTGTGCATCGGTAAGAGCTTTTTTGAGTTGCGCCTGTTTAAGCTCGTGCTCATCCTTCACATAGCGCTCTTCCTTGCCCGATTTAATTTTGAATAGCGGAGGCTGAGCAATGTAGATATAGCCGTTCTCTACTAATTGCGGCATCTGCCGGTAAAAGAAAGTTAACAGCAGTGTGCGAATATGCGCGCCGTCTACGTCCGCGTCGGTCATGATGATAATGCGGTGATAGCGCAGCTTGTCGTGATTGAAGTCGTCTTTGCCGATTCCGGCGCCCAGCGCGGTAATCAAGGTGGCGATCTGCTCACTTGAAATGACCTTGTCGATGCGCGCCCTTTCTACATTCAACACTTTGCCGCGTAGCGGCAGTATTGCTTGAAATTTGCGGTCACGCCCCTGCTTGGCGGAGCCTCCGGCGGAATCACCCTCAACGAGGTAGATCTCACACAACGCCGGATCCTTTTCCTGGCAATCGGCGAGCTTGCCGGGCAGGCCAACACCATCCATTACCCCCTTGCGCCGTGTTAACTCGCGTGCTTTGCGCGCGGCTTCACGCGCACGCGCGGCGTCTACAATTTTTCCACAGATTATTTTTGCGTCTGCCGGGTTTTCTAATAGATATTCCGCGAGCTTGGTTCCCACCACTTCTTGCACTACCGGCATAACCTCGGACGACACCAGCTTGTCCTTGGTTTGCGAAGAAAATTTGGGCTCCGGCACCTTGATGGAGAGAACGCATGTCAACCCCTCGCGCATGTCGTCGCCCGAAGTTTCCACTTTGGCTTTTTTAGCGAACTCGTGTTCGTCAATGTATTTGTTGATCACCCGCGTCATTGCCTGACGCAGTCCTGTTAAATGCGTACCGCCATCGCGCTGCGGAATATTATTGGTAAAACACTGCACGGTTTCACCATAACTATCATTCCACTGCATAGATACTTCAACCGTCATTGCCTCCTTCTCACCCACCGCGTGAAATGCGCGCGGGTGCAGTACTGTCTTGGCGCGATTCATGTATTCAACAAAACCCTTTACCCCGCCAGAATAGGCAAAGTTTTCTGTCTTCCCGATACGCTGGTCCTGAAGTTCAATTTTTACGCCATTATTCAGGAAAGAAAGTTCGCGCAAGCGCTTGGCTAGAATCTCATAGTGAAATTCGACGTGACCAAAAGTTTCCTTATCGGCGAGAAAATGCACTTCCGTTCCGCGCTTGTCACTATTACCCACCACACAAAGAGGAGCAACTGCCGCGCCCATGCAAAATTCCATCTGGTGCGCCTTACCGTCACGCCAGATGCGCAGCTTTAACCACTCGGATAGCGCATTGACCACCGAGACGCCTACGCCATGAAGGCCGCCGGATACTTTGTAAGAGTTCGCGTCAAACTTTCCCCCCGCGTGCAGCTCGGTCATGACAATTTCTGCCGCCGAGCGCTTGAATTCATCGTCGTCTTTGATTCCTGTCGGTATGCCGCGCCCATTATCTATAACCGAAATCGAGTTATCGGTATGAATGGTGACTTTGATATCGTCACAATATCCGCCGAGCGCCTCATCGATGGCGTTGTCAACTACCTCAAACACCATATGATGTAAGCCTGTTCCGTCGGACGTATCACCGATATACATTCCGGGGCGTTTACGTACTGCTTCGAGGCCTTTGAGTATTTTTATACTATCTGAGTCGTAATCACTAGCGCTGTTTTTGGGTGGGGGTTGTTCCGGCTCTGTATTTGCCATTCTCTTCTTTCGATTTTTTTAAATCTGATCTTGGTGTTCTGTCTTTGCAATTAGATGCGCATTGGCATAACAACGTATTTGAACTCGTCACTTCCTGGTACCGTAAACAAAGCACTGGTCTGCACATCACCCAGTGAAAGCTGCACCGTTTCACATTGCAAATGATTTAGCACATCGAGCACGTAGGAAATATTAAACCCAACGTCTAGCGCCTCTGAGTTGTAGTCGATCGACATCCCCTCTTCTGCCTCTTCCTGTTCATTGTTGGTACAGATGATTGAAAGTGCATCCTTGGTGAAAACCATGCGTACGCCCCGAATTTTTTCGTTTGATAGGATCGATGCGCGCTGCATGGCCTGCTGGAGCATAACCCTATTCATCAAAATGTGATTGGCATAGTTTGTTGGGACGACTTTCTGATAATCCGGAAATTTACCCTCCACTATCTTGCTCACTATTTCAATACCTGCAAAGCTGAATTTGACCTGATTACTGTGCAGCGCCAGTGTTACCGGATCATCGCTTTCGTTGAGAAGTTTTATTAATTCAATGACTGTTTTGCGTGGCAGGATTGCTTCAATCTTTGTGCTGCTCTCGGGTAATTTATATTGCGCCATACTCAAGCGATGACCATCGGTTGCTACTACGCGCAGTATGTTGCCTTCTGCTGAGAATAAAACACCGTTGAGAAAATAGCGAATATCTTGAATCGCCATGGCAAACTGTACCAGCCCAAGCACGCGCTTTAGTTCGTTCTGGGGAAGCGTGATGACTGTGGCAGCTTCTTTTGACTCATTTATTTTTGGAAAATCTGCGGCTGCTAAGGTCTGCAAATTAAAACGGCTTTTGCCTGCTTTTACGGTAAGACGATTATCTTTGGTCTCCAGCGCTGTATCGGCATCGGGAGATAACGCACGCAAGATGTCTTGAAGTTTTTTTGCGCCTACAGTAAGACTTCCGGCGTTTTGTGATCCCTCTAACTTGGCGGATGCGCGAATTTGCACCTCAAGATCCGTGGCAAGAAAATTGATTGAAGAATCTACAACTTCAATCAGCACGTTGGAAAGAATCGGTAAGGTGTGGCGACGCTCAACGATGCCCGTGACTTGTTGCAGTGGTCCGAGCAATGTGCTGTTCTTAGCTTTTATAGTTAACATACTTTATAACCTTAATAGTAGTTAGTTAAGGAGGGTCGGTATTCTGTAGAACAATTAAATACTTATTTAATTCAATAAATTGGAGCAATATAAACTACAGGGATAAGTCAATTTTTTAGTGTGTGGTCTTGTTGGTAAAGCTCATCAAGTTTGACTTCAATATATTTATCCACATTTGATCCCCAGGTTTATTTAGAATTTATATAGCCATTGTGAAGTGCGTTTCAGCCTCTTAAAATCTGCAATAGTAAAGCGTGATCGCGAGCAATATCTTGATCGTTCTCGATTAGTTCCTGCACTTTACGACATGCATGTAGCACGGTAGTGTGGTCGCGCCCGCCAAAAGCCTCGCCAATTTCTGGTAATGACATAGGAGTTAAATCCTTGGCCAGCGCCATGGCAATCTGTCTTGGACGAGCCAGCGAACGCACACGTTTTTTTGAATACATCTCCGATACTTTTATCTTGTAGTAATCGGCAACCGTCTTTTGAATATTTTCAATGGATATTTGGCGATTCAGAACAGCGAGGAGATCTTTGAGTGCCTCTTTGGCGGATGTAACGCTGATTGACGTGTTATTAAAGCGCGAGAATGCCAATACACGCTTCAGTGCCCCCTCTAATTCGCGCACATTTGAACGAATGTGTTTTGCGATAAAGAATGCTACTTCTTCCGCTAATACGACACCTTCAGATTCGGCCTTCTTCAAAAGAATTGCGACGCGCATTTCCAGCTCCGGCGGCTCAACAGATACCGTGAGACCCCAACCAAAACGCGAAATCAGCCTTTCTTCTATGCCCGATATTTCTTTTGGATAGCGATCACTGGTGATGACTACTTGTTTACCCGCTTCAATGAGGGCATTAAAGGTATAAAAAAATTCTTCTTGTGTCCGCGACTTGCCGCCCAAAAACTGTATGTCGTCTATGAGTAACAAATCGAGAGAATGGTAGGCGCGCTTAAAACTATCAAAAGATTTGTGCTGGTAAGCTTGCACCACAGCCGTTACGTATTGCTCTGCATGGAGGTAGCGAATGTTGGCCTGTGGGTTATGCTCCAGCACAGTATTACCAATAGCTTGTACCAAATGGGTTTTACCCAGGCCGGTGGCGCCATAAATAAACAACGGGTTGTAAGCAGACCCAGGGTTTTGCGCGACTTGAATTGCGGCGGCACGGGCAAGTTGGTTTGCTTTACCGCCAACAAAATTAGTAAAAATAAAAGTCGGGTTTAGGCGATGCACGGTTTTAATATGGGTGCGAATAGCGCCATTTATTGGCGCATCATTGGCCGCGACCGTTACCTTTTTTTCAGAAACGGGGGACACTGACTCTTCGGCTTCTTCCAGCGCAAGCGCGAGTTGAATGGGGCGGGCAAAAAATTTTTCCCCTGCGCGTTCGATCTGCGTTAATAGGCGGTCTTTAACCCATTGCATAATGAAGCGATTTGGAGCAACCAGAGTAAATCCGTCGCCATCTTGCTCAAAGCGCAGGGGCTTAATCCAGGTATTAAACTGGTGTTGTGAAAGCTCTTGCTGGAAGTCCGCAACACAGGCTTGCCAGAACGGGTGCAGCGATGGGTGCATACTTTTTAAGATCGGAAAGAAAACCGCTTGAGGAGGGCAGTAAAATTAAGCGCCATTCTAGCCTTTCTGCGCCAAGTTATCCACAGGTCAAGGCAAGCAATATTAAGTCGTGCGCCCAACACGAATGTGCGCTAACCTTGACTAAAACCCTGAAAATTTGGGACAATGTGCGGCTTAACTTGATATTGACTCTTAGGAAAAAAAATGAAACGCACCTATCAACCTTCCGTAGCCCGTCGCAAGAAAACTCACGGATTCCGGGTACGCATGAAGACCCCTGGCGGACGGGCGGTTATCAACGCGCGCCGCGCTAAGGGACGCGCACGCATTGCGGTTTAAATTCTTCTTGTGTCGCCATCAAAGGCACATAAAGTGCCGAGCGCAAGCATCAAACAAAATTCTTTTGGCAGGAAGCGGCGGCTGGCGGATAAGGCGTCATTTGCCGGGGTGTTGAGTTCGCGCCAACGTGTGGCGGGGGGGCGGGTAGCGCTTCAGGTGGCGGCTAACAAGGGCGCACAGGGGCGTTTAGGTATTGCGGTTGCCAAACGACATGTAAGGCGGTCTGTAGACCGTAATCGCCTTAAGCGTATGATGCGCGAGGCGTTTCGCAATCACCCGATTAAATACCTGGATGTCGATTTATTTATTAGTGTTCGCGTGCGTGTCGCATCAAGTAAGCGTAGCGATGAGCGCATTACGCTGCGAGCAGAGATAGATGCGCTGCTCGAAAAAGCCGCGGCCCTTGTGATCAAGTAATATGGCGCGTGTTTTGTTGGGCTTGATCCGTTTATACCAGCTCGCGCTAAGTCCGTATTTTGGTATGCAATGCCGCTTTACTCCAACGTGCTCCGTCTATACCAGTGAGGCGATACAAAGGCATGGCGCGCTTAAGGGGTCGTGGCTGGGGTTGCGGCGCGTTGCGCGCTGTCACCCATGGCATAGTGGCGGATACGATCCGACGCCCTGACTGCGCCTACATCTGAAAAAACCTATCAAAAAATTTCGTTAAGGAATTATGGATACGCAACGCATTATTGCCCTTATCGTGTTCTCTTTTTCTGCGTTCCTGCTGTGGGATGGATGGCAGAAACACAACCAGCCTAAGCCCCCAGTGGCACAGTCACAAGACAGCAAGGTGTCGGCGGCAAGTACCAACCTTCCCGCATCGAGTATGCCCCCCGCTCCTACATCGAGTCTGGGTGGTGCGACGGCGAAGGTTGACGCCACCGCACTACTGCCGACGTTGGATGGTAAAAACGTTAACGTTCGTACTGATTTGCTTGCGGTTGAACTCAATACACGCGGCGCTGATGTGAGTCGTGTAACTTTGTTAAAGCACTTGTCGGCTACGGAAAAGGACAAGCCGCTTTCGTTATTACAGCCCCAGGAAGGTCATTTCTTTGTCACTCAGACCGGGCTGCTGGATGGTTTGGCTAATCACACTTCGCAGTACAGTGTGGATGCCACTGAGTATTCCCTTAAACCAGGCCAAGATAAACTGGAAGTTAAATTCATTAATCGTGATACCCCGGGCGTTGAAGTAACCAAGACCTACACTTTCCGCTCCGGCTCTTATGTGATCGATGTAGCTTACGAAATAAAGAATGCGACAGAGCAAGCGCTTGCTCCACTGGCATATTTTCAGTTTTTGCGTGATGCAAATCCCCCGGAGGGCGAGGCGGTAAAGAGCACCCCGCTGAGTGGCGTAACAACATTTACCGGCCCTGCGATATACACGAACGAGAAAAAATTTGTAAAAGTTGATTTTTCTGACATTGAGAAAAACAAACAAACCCACATCAAGAAGGCCAACGACGGTTGGCTGGCGATGGTGCAACATTATTTTGTCGCCGCTTGGTTGCCTAAAAACGGTGTGGAGCGTGAATATTTCACGCGCAAAGTGAGTGACAAGCTTTATAGTGCGGGTGTAATAGTTTCAGTCGGGCAGATTGCTCCTGGTCAGAGCGCAAGCGTGGCTGCGCCGCTGTATGTGGGGCCGCAGGATCAGGATAAATTACGTGAGCTGGCGCCAGGGTTGGAGTTAGTGGTCGATTATGGCTGGGTAACGGTAATTGCGGTGCCTTTGTTCTGGCTGCTCAAATTTATTCATGGCTTTGTCGGCAATTGGGGCTGGGCCATCATTGTGATGACCATCCTCATAAAACTGGTGTTCTTCCCGCTGAACCAGAAGGCCGGAAAATCCATGGCGCACATGAAATCCATGGCGCCGCGCATGGAGCAATTGCGCCAACGTTACGGCGACGACAAGGTAAAGCTTAACCAAGCCATGATGGAGTTGTATCGCACGGAGAAAATCAACCCGCTAGGCGGCTGTTTGCCGATAGTGGTGCAAATCCCCGTTTTTATTTCGCTTTATTGGGTTCTGCTTGCCGCAATTGAGTTACGCCACACCCCTTGGCTGGGGTGGATACAGGATCTATCAGCCCCCGATCCGTACTACATCCTGCCGCTCATCATGGCGGTATCGATGTTCATCCAGACAAAGTTGAATCCGCCACCGCCCGATCCAGTGCAAGCGAAGGTGATGTTATTCATGCCTATCGTATTCAGTATTTTCTTTTTCTTTTTTCCGGCCGGCCTGGTGCTGTATTGGGCGGTGCAAAATATCATCGGTATTGCGCAGCAACTGTGGATTAACAAGACGGTGGAAGCGCACACCAAACTTAAGCCCGCGAAACGCTGAAACGTCTGACGTTTCCGCTACGGCGCGCCGCATCTACGGCGCGTTGTCATTCAAGCATGCACTTGTCGTGTATCCGCTAAGATAGGCACATGGCCTCCATAGACACCATCGCTGCAATCGCCACCGCGCCTGGGCGCGCAGGCATCGGAGTGGTGCGTATTTCCGGCAGAAACCTTCAGCAGCTTGCGCGCGCGTTGACCGGCAAGGCGCTCGAGCCACGATGCGCCACCCTGTGCACTTTTCGCGATGCCAGCGCCGCGCCGCTGGACCAGGGCCTTGCCTTGTATTTTGTGGCGCCTCAATCCTTCACCGGCGAAGATGTCATTGAGCTACAGGGGCACGGCGGCAATGCCGTGTTACAGCTCCTGTTACAGCGCTGCATCGAATTGGGGGCGAGATTGGCGCAGCCCGGAGAGTTCACGCACCGCGCCTTCCTCAACGACAAACTCGATCTGGCGCAGGCAGAGAGCGTTGCGGATCTGATTGATGCCGCCAGCGCACAGGCAGTTCACAGTGCTGCGCGCTCCCTGGTGGGCGAGTTTTCGCAACGCGTCAATGCGCTGGTGCAAGGCTTGATCGAGCTGCGCATGTATATCGAGGCATGTATAGACTTTCCCGAAGAAGAAATTGATACGGCGGATCGCGCTATGCAGCAGAGACAACTGGCTGCCTTACGCTATCAACTCGATGCGTTGTTTGGCGCAGCGAAGCAGGGGGCGATATTGCGTGATGGACTGAGTGTCGCCTTGATCGGTCGTCCCAATGTCGGCAAGTCGAGCCTGCTCAACCGCTTGGCGGGGGATGAAGTGGCGATAGTGACAGCGATACCCGGCACAACGCGCGACCCAGTGCGCGCGAGCATTGCGCTGCAAGGGGTTCCCATGCATCTGATCGACACCGCGGGCTTGCGAGAAACGGACGATGCGGTCGAAAAAATCGGTATAGAAAGAACCTGGAGCGCCGTGCACAATGCCGACGCCGTGCTATTGATAACGGAAGCGGGTGAAGCGGCGGGAGAGCAGGAAGCACAAATTCTCAAGCGCCTGCCAGCCTCTCCGCCCGTGGCCTGGATCTACAATAAGATTGATTTGCACGGGCAAAAAGCCGCCATAAACCGCGAGCAAAGCAACGCCAGGATAGGCGTCTCAGCATTATCCGGAGAGGGGGTTGACTTGCTCAGGGCGTGGCTTTTGGAAACCGCAGGCTGGCAAGCGTCAGGTGAAGGGGTTTTTATGGCGCGCGCGCGCCACTTGAGCGCGCTGCGCCAGGCTGCCGCCCACTTGAGCGCCGCCAACAGCCACACCGAACAGTTGGAGCTTTTCGCGGAAGAGTTGCGTTTGGCGCAGACAGAACTTTCGACCATCACCGGCGAGTTCACCTCAGATGATTTGCTGGGAGAGGTTTTCAGTCGCTTCTGCATAGGGAAGTGACTGTTCCACGTGAAACATCGGTTTTTGCCTAAGCAACGCCAGGCGATATTGTTTCACGTGAAACATTACCAACTTCTTCAATAGGCTTTTGCGTGCTTTTCCCGTAAAATTCGCCTCTTGGTTTTTTCTGACTTGCGACAGGCCAGACGTGGACTTTCCGAACAAATTTGACGTGATAGTAGTGGGCGGCGGGCACGCTGGTACCGAAGCCGCGCTGGCTGCTGCGCGCGCTGGCGCCCGAACTTTGTTGCTGACGCACGCCATAGAAACCCTCGGTCAAATGTCGTGTAACCCTTCCATCGGCGGCATAGGCAAGGGCCACCTGGTGAGGGAAATCGACGCGCTAGGCGGCGCTATGGCGTTGGCCACCGATGAAGCGGGTATCCAGTTCCGCACCCTCAACGCCAGCAAAGGCCCGGCAGTGCGCGCCACTCGCGCGCAGGCAGATCGTGTGCTTTACCGGGCTGCGATCCGTAAGCGGCTGGAAAACCAAGCTAATTTATGGCTTTTCCAACAGGCCGTAGACGATCTGATAGTGCAAGGCGACAGGGTGATTGGCGCAGTGACCGCCATCGGCCTGCGTTTCCATGCGCAAGCCGTGGTGCTCACCGCCGGGACTTTCCTGGGTGGAAAGATTCATGTCGGCTTGAATAATTATGCAGCCGGGCGCGCCGGTGATCCTGCCTCAATTACGCTGTCGCAGCGCTTGCGCGAAATGAGTCTTCCGGTCGGCAGGCTCAAGACAGGTACACCGCCGCGCATCGACGGGCGCAGCATCGATTTTTCCAAGCTGACCGAACAGCCTGGGGATGCGCCTACGCCGGTGTTTTCTTTTCTCGGCGCGCGCGCTATGCATCCGCAGCAGGTCTCCTGCTGGATTACCCACACCAACGCGCAAACCCATGATGCAATCCGCGCCGGTCTGGATCGCTCGCCCATGTTCACGGGGGTGATCGAAGGCGTAGGCCCGCGCTATTGCCCCTCCATTGAAGACAAGATTCATCGTTTCGCCGATAAAACCAGCCATCAAATTTTTCTCGAACCCGAAGGCTTAACCACCAACGAGTATTACCCGAACGGCATTTCAACCAGCTTGCCCTTTGACGTGCAATTGAATCTGGTGCGTACTATCCCTGGCCTTGAAAACGCACACATACTACGCCCAGGCTATGCCATCGAATACGACTACTTCGATCCGCGCGCGCTGAAATCGACGCTAGAGACCAAGGCGCTTTCGGGTTTGTTTTTTGCCGGACAGATCAATGGAACCACGGGCTACGAAGAGGCTGCGGCGCAAGGCTTGTTGGCAGGAGTCAACGCCGCGCTGTCAGCCAGGGGCGAAGCGGACTGGAGCCCGCGGCGCGATGAAGCCTATCTGGGCGTATTGGTCGATGATCTCATCACGCGCGGTGTTTCCGAGCCTTATCGTATGTTTACCAGCCGTGCCGAATACCGCTTGCAGTTGCGCGAAGACAACGCCGACGCGCGTCTCACCGAGGTGGGCCGCAAACTCGGCCTTGTTGATGATGTTCGTTGGGATGCGTTTTGCGCGAAGCGCAAGGCGGTCGCGCGCGAAAGCGCGCGCCTAAAATCCACCTGGGTGCAGCCCGGCAAGGTTCCCCTGGAAGATCAGCTTCGCGTGCTGGGTGTCGCTATGGAGCGCGAGTACTCCTACTTTGATCTTCTGCGTCGCCCCAACGTCAGTTACGACTCACTATTGACGCTTACCAATGCTGATAATGGGGTTGTAGATGCCACGGTTGCTGAGCAGGTAGAAATTGCGGCCAAGTATGCAGGCTATATCGAGCGCCAAAAAGGTGAGATAGAGCGTCAACTGGCGCAAGAGGATCTGCGGCTACCGAGCGGAATTGACTATGCCCAGGTGCGCGGACTTTCAAAAGAAGTGCAGCAAAAACTTAATCAGTACAAACCGGAAACCATCGGCCAGGCAGCGCGTATGCAGGGCATTACGCCTGCGGCAATTTCGCTCTTGCTGGTTCACTTAAAACGCCGCTCCTTAGCGCAGGCCACGGAACAAAAAATCGCATGACACTAGAAACCAAGCTGGCCGAAGGATTATCGGCAATGGGCCTGCCTTTATCTGCTGAAACACAGGCCCGGCTGATTGCATACATACACCTCATCGAAAAATGGAATCGCGTACATAACCTCACTGCCGTGCGCGAGCCGCTGCGTATGGTGGGCTTGCATGTACTCGACAGTCTTTCGTTGCTTCCCCATATTGAGAACAAGAAAACCTTGCTCGATGTCGGTTCAGGCGCCGGCCTTCCCGGCATACCGCTCGCCATTGCGCGGCCCGATTTACGCGTAACGCTACTTGATAGTATTCAAAAAAAGACCGCCTTTTTGCTGGAAGCAAAAGCGCAACTCGGGCTTACGCATTGCGAAGTCGTGTGCGAGCGCGTCGAAGCGTGGCGCCCGGACAAGAAATTTGATGTGGTGGTATCGCGCGCGTTTTCCGAACTTTCCGATTTTGTCATTCAGTCCGCCCACCTGGTCGCACCTGACGGCGAGTTGCTTGCCATGAAAGGCGTGCACCCTTTCGAGGAAATAGCCAAAGTGCCGACAACGCATCGTGTCGCAAGTGTTGTGGAGCTCAAGGTGCCCACGCTCGACGCCAAGCGTCATCTGGTTTTTCTTAAAGCAACACTTAAGGCGGCATAATGGCCAAGGTTTTTGCAGTGGCAAACCAAAAAGGCGGCGTGGGAAAAACTTCCATCGCCGTGAATCTTAGCGCCAGCCTGGCGCACTACGGTAAGCGCGTTCTCATGATCGATCTAGATCCACAGGGCAATGCGACCACCGGTAGCGGCGTCGACAAGAGCGCGGTAGACAAAACGGTCTACAGCATACTGCTGGGCGAGCACGGCGCCGCCGAATCTGCGGTGCAAACCGAAGGTAATTATGACGTGATCCCCGCCAACCGTGACTTGGCGGGCGCAGAAATTGAGTTGATTAACATCGAGCGCCGCGAATTTCGCTTGATGGATGCGCTGGCGCCGGTGAAAGGCAATTACGACTTCATTGTGATCGACTCCCCGCCTGCGCTGAATATGCTCACCGTCAATGGCTTTACTGCGGCAGATTCGGTCATCATTCCCATGCAGTGCGAGTACTACGCGCTCGAAGGCTTGAGTGATCTGGTTGGCACGCTGCGCAAAGTAAAGAGCAACCTCAACGCCAAGATCGAAATAGAGGCGCTGGTGCGCACCATGTACGACCCGCGCTCCATGCTGACGCAGCAGGTCTCTGACGAAATCAAGAAACACTACGGCAACAAGGTTTTCGATACCGTCATTCCACGCAACATTCGCATCGCCGAGGCGCCCAGCTTCGGCCGTCCGGTGATTTTGCATGACCCCACCTCGAGGGGTGCGCTCGCGCACCTGGCTTTTGCCAGAGAGCTGCTCGCCAGACAAGGCATGCCGGTCAAAGAAAAGGTCACAGCATGATCAAACAAAAAGGGCTAGGCCGCGGGCTAGACGCGCTGCTCGGCGGTGACAGAGAGCAGGCTAAACAAGGCGAGCAACTCGGCACGTTAACGCTAGCCGCCCTCAAGCCCGGCAAGTATCAGCCGCGTACGCGCATGAGTCAGGAGGCGCTCGCCGAGCTGGCCGATTCAATTAAAGCGCGCGGTGTGATCCAGCCCATCCTGGTGCGACCGCTCAACGCCGGGCAGTATGAAATACTCGCGGGTGAACGTCGCTGGCGTGCCGCCAAAATGGCCGGCCTGGCTGAGGTGCCTGTCATCATCCGCCAGGTTAGCGATGATGCGGCGCTCGCCATAGGGCTTATCGAAAACATACAGCGCGAAGACCTGAACGCCATGGAAGAGGCGGCGGGCATCCAGCGTCTCGTCAATGAATTCAAGCTCACGCACGAAGAGGCTGCCAAGGCGGTCGGCCGTTCACGCAGCGCCGTGACCAACCTGTTGCGCCTGCTTGAGCTATCCAAGGCGGTGCAGGATCTGGTGATGGAAGGCCAGCTCGACATGGGCCATGCGCGCGCCCTGCTTGGCCTAGCCAAGTCACGCCAAGTGGAAATCGCCGGCCAGGTTGTTGCCAAGCAACTATCGGTGCGCGAAACCGAGCGCCTGGTTCGCGTAGCGTCAGGCACGCCACAGCCCAAAACGGTCAGGCGAATTGACGCGGACACGCGGCGGCTACAAGACGAGCTGGCAGAAATGCTGGGCACAACAGTTTCCATCAAGTCTGGCAAGAAGGGTAAAGGTACGCTGACTCTGGCTTACCGCAGCCTTGAGCAATTCGACCAAATAGTCGCCCTTTTGCGGCGCTAAGGGGCCGTAACGCGCAGCACCAGAGCCAATGCTGCACTGCAAAATAATTTGACCAAAATGGGCGAAAAACAGTACAATCATACGGTTTGCTTGGGGTGGGGTTGGGTGTGATTTCCCTGGTAAAGAGTAAGCCAGCAGGCAGTCAAACACGGAGTCCAACACGAGCCGTGTTCTGGTGGCAAGTTGGCGCCAGCGTTACCCTTGCCCTGTTTGCTGTTTTCTGGGAAGGGTTGCACGGCGCAGCGTCGGCGTTGCTGGGCGGATTCATCAACGTATCGTCCGGCCTGGTGTTCGCATTAATGACCTCGCGCAGCGAGGCTAAATCCGCCGGAAACACCATTAGAATACTTGTGCGCGCTGAAGCCAGCAAGATTGCCCTGATCGTGCTGCAGTTATGGCTGGTGTTGACGGCCTACAAAGAAGTCGTGCCCTTGATTTTTTTTGGAACCTTCGTTATCACGGTGCTGCTATCTCGGATGGCGTTTTTTGAGCATAACAAGTAGTTCGCAATATCAATACACAGACAGGATCAGGAAGAGCAATGGCTTCCCCAGCAGAACTGACACCCGCCGAGTATATCAATCATCATCTCGGCTTCTTTACCCATCCCTTAAGCGAAGGTTCTTTCTGGACATTGCATGTTGATACCCTGGTCATGGCGGTATTGATGGGCGTTCTGGGGATAGGTTTCCTCTGGTGGATCGTGCGTGGCGCCACAGCCGGGGTGCCGAACAAACGTCAGGCTTTTGTCGAGGTATGCATCAGCTTTGTTGACGATCAGGTAAAGGGCGTTTTCCCGGGCGATCGCAAGTTCATTGCCCCGCTGGCGCTTACCGTATTTGTCTGGGTGCTCCTCATGAACGCCATGGATTTTATTCCGGCGGACCTGATTGATCACCTCATTGTTAAACCGCTGCATGGACATCAGTGGCGCGCCGTCCCGACCGCCGATGTGAACACCACCTTTGCACTCGCGTTGTCGGTATGGGTGTTGATGATCTACTACAGCATCAAGATCAAGGGCCTGGGCGGCTGGATGTACGAACTGTTTTGTACACCGTTTGGCATCAAGCCGTTATGGCTGTCGCCGTTACTTATTGCGTTCAATTTTTTATTCAACGTGGTCGAATACCTCTCCAAGCCTCTGTCGCAGAGCTTGCGGCTTTACGGCAACATGTACGCGGGCGAAATCATTTTCTTGCTGCTTGCCCTGTGGGCCTCCACCGGCATTGTCGGCGCGCTTTTAGGTGGCGTGCTGACTGTGGGCTGGGCCATCTTCCATATTCTGATCGTGTTACTACAAGCATATATTTTCATGATGCTGACTATCGTTTATATGTCGATGGCGCACGAGCACCACTAGAGCACCATTAATCACTGTCAAGCAATTTCGATAAACCTCAAGTAGAAAGTAGAAAGGGAAACAAATGGAAAAATTGGCGCTAATAGCAAGTATCCAGGGCTACACCGCAATCGGCATCGGCCTCATTATCGGGCTCGGCGCCCTGGGCGCGTGTATCGGCGTGGGCATCATGTGCAGCCGCTTCCTCGAAGGCGCCGCACGCCAGCCGGAACTGATGCCGCAACTGCAAGCCAAGGTATTCCTACTGCTTGGTTTGATCGATGCGTCCTTCATTATCGGCGTGGGCTTGGCGATGCTGTTTGCTTTTGGCAATCCGCTGATACCTATCCAACTAAAGTAAGCGCGTCACATACCCAAGCCAGAGAGTTGCAATGAACATCAATATCACGCTAATTGCGGTCACCATCGCGTTCGGCATTTTTATCTGGATTACCGCGCGTTTCGTCTGGCCGGTGCTGATGAACAAAATCGAAGAGCGCCAGAAAAAAATCGCCGATGGGCTGGCTGCCGGGGAAGAAGGCAAGCGCGCCCTGGTCGAGGCCGAGCGCCGTAGCGAAGCGTCTCTACAGGAAGCGCGTGAGCGCGCCCAGGGCATGACAAGCGACAGCGAGCGGCGCGCCAACCAGATTGTCGAAGAAGCCAAAACCCACGCCAAGGCCGAGGCCGAGCGCATTCTTGCCGCCGCGCAAGAGCAAATTCGGCAGGAGATCAACAAGGCAAAAAGTCTGTTGCGCGATCAGGTTGCGGTGCTCGCGGTTGCCGGGGCGGAAAAAATTCTCGAGCGCGAGATAGACGCCAAGGCGCACGCCGACATGCTAAGCCAACTCAAGGCGCAACTCTAAATGGCTGAGCTAATCACGGTCGCCCGCCCTTACGCCCAGGCGGCGTTTCGCAGCGCACTCGAAGCCAACAACCTGGCAGGCTGGGCTGACATGCTACAGCTCGCTGCCGCCGTGGCGGGCAATACGCAGATGGCCGCATTGCTCGGCAACCCCAAGGTCTCGACACAGAAAAAGGCTGAACTGTTTCATTCCATAACGGCGGGCAAACTCAATGATGCGATGAAAAATCTCGTCAACCTGCTGATCGAAGATCACCGCGCCGTATTGCTGGCGCCCATCAGCGCGCAGTTCGATGCCTTAATGCGTGAGCACGACAAAATGCTGAAAGCGCATATTGTCAGCGCCTTCCCTATGGCCGATGCCGACAAGAACGATCTGGTGCAGGCGCTGGCGAAAAAATACGGCAGGCGCGTCGAGGCCGAAGTCAGTATCGACGCCAGCCTGATAGGCGGCGTGCGTATTCAGATCGGCGATGAAGTGATTCACGCCTCCACACGCGACACGCTCGATCAAATGGCGATTGCGCTGACGCACTGAACTGTTTGTAAACCGAATTGATAACCGAATAACCAAGCGGAGTATTGCAATGCAGATCAACCCCTCTGAAATCAGTGAACTGATCAAGGGAAAGATTCAGAACCTTCAGGTTGCCGCCGAAAAGCGCAACGAAGGCACGGTCATTTCCGTGACCGACGGCATTTGCCGCATTCACGGTCTGTCCGATGTCATGCAAGGCGAGATGCTGGAATTCCCCGGCAATACTTTCGGCCTTGCATTGAATCTCGAACGCGACTCAGTCGGCGCCGTGGTGCTGGGCGAGTATGAACACATTTCCGAAGGCGACACGGTGAAATGCACCGGCCGCGTGCTCGATGTGCCCATCGGCCCCGAGCTTATCGGTCGCGTAGTGAATTCGCTCGGTGAGCCGATTGACGGCAAAGGCCCGATCAACGCCAAAGAGCGCGACGTAATTGAAAAGGTCGCCCCCGGCGTCATCTGGCGTAAATCGGTTTCGCAGCCGGTGCAGACCGGCCTCAAGGCGATTGATGCAATGGTGCCTATCGGTCGAGGCCAACGCGAGCTGATTATCGGCGACCGCCAGACCGGCAAGACGGCAGTTGCGATTGACACCATCATCAACCAAAAAGGCAAAGACCTGATTTGCATTTACGTCGCCATCGGCCAGAAAGCCTCGTCGGTCAAAAACGTGGTGCGTAAGCTCGAAGAATTCGGCGCGATGGATTACACCATCGTCGTTGCCGCCACCGCCTCGGAGTCGGCCGCAATGCAGTTCATTGCCCCCTACTCCGGCTGCACCATGGGCGAGTATTTTCGTGATCGCGGTCGCGATGCCCTCATTATTTATGACGATCTCACCAAACAAGCCTGGGCCTACCGCCAGGTATCGCTGCTGCTGCGCCGCCCGCCGGGCCGTGAAGCGTATCCCGGCGACGTGTTTTATTTGCACAGCCGTCTGCTCGAGCGTGCCGCGCGCGTCAATGAAGAATATGTCGCGAAATTCACCAAGGGCGCCGTCTTAGGCAAAACCGGCTCACTGACCGCATTGCCGGTCATTGAAACCCAGGCTGGCGACGTCACCGCTTTCGTGCCGACCAACGTCATCTCGATCACCGACGGTCAGATTTTTTTGGAAACCGATTTGTTCAATGCCGG
>JAYWAM010000250.1:0-11851 GCA_043782425.1 Betaproteobacteria bacterium | reverse complement strand
AGCGATACCCATCACCGTCTCCATTACCCCAACCATGCCCCATGACAAATTACCGCCGTAGCCGCATCGCGGAGCCCGGTGGATTGATGGGTATCGCTGCGCTCAACCCATCCTACAAGTCATTCCCGCGAAGTTTGCCCTCGACCTGCGGGGGCGGGATGACACTTGCCGAGATCACGCGAGGTCGAAGCGATCCAGATTCATCACCTTGCTCCATGCCGCCACGAAGTCTTTGACGAAGCGCGCCTGTGCGTCCGCAGTTGCATAGGCTTCCGCCAACGCCCGGAGCTGGGAATTTGAACCGAAGATTAGATCGACGCGCGTGCCTATCCACTTGCGTTTACCCGTTGCGCGATCCGTCCCTTCAAACACGTCCTCAGCGTCTGACATCAGCTTCCAACTCGTGCGCATGTCGAGCAGGTTGACGAAGAAGTCGTTGCTGAGCGCCTCCGGTCGCTGGGTGAAGACCCCCTGCTGGGACTGTCCGACGTTGGCGTTCATGGCGCGCATGCCGCCCACCAGCACCGTCATCTCGGGCGCGGAGAGCGTCAGCAACTGCGCCTTGTCGAGCAGCAGCTCCTCGGACGAGACGGAGTACTTGCCCTTCAGGTAGTTGCGGAAGCCATCGGCGATCGGTTCGAGCACGGCGAAGGCTTTCACGTCGGTCTGCGCCTGGGAAGCGTCCATGCGGCCCGGCGTGAACGGCACCGTCACGGCGTGACCGGCATTCTTCGCTGCCTGCTCAACGCCTGCACAACCCGCCAATACAATGAGATCGGCCAGCGAGACCTGCTTGCCGTTGCTATAGAACTCGCGCTGGATACCTTCGAGCTTGCCAAGCACTTTTGCCAGTTGCGCGGGCTGGTTGGCTTCCCAATCCTTCTGCGGTGCGAGACGAATACGCGCGCCGTTCGCGCCGCCACGCTTATCGGAACCGCGGAAGGTGGACGCCGAGGCCCAGGCGGTCGAGACCAGTTCCGCAACACTTAGTCCGGACGCTAATACTTTCGCCTTGAGGGCGGCAATGTCCTTCTCATCGATCAACTTGTGATTGGCCACGGGGATGGGGTCTTGCCAGATCAGCTCTTCCTTGGGCGCCTCTGGGCCAAGGTAGCGTGCACTTGGGCCCATGTCGCGGTGCGTGAGCTTGAACCAGGCGCGCGCGAAGGCGTCGGCAAATTCTGCCGGGTTCTGGTGAAAGCGCCGTGCGATCGGCTCGTAAATCGGATCCATGCGCATCGCCATGTCCGCCGCGGTCATGATGATCGGCACGCGCTTCGACGCATCGTGCGCGGCCGGTGCCATGTTGCTGTCGGTCGCTTGTTTTGGCGTCCACTGATGGGCGCCCGCCGGGCTTTTCGTCAACACCCAATCGTTGCCGAACAGCATGTCGAGATAGCTCATGTCCCACTTGGTCGGGGTCGGCGTCCAGGAACCTTCCAGGCCGCTGCCGATCTGATCGCCCCCGATACCGCTGGCATAGCTGCTCTTCCAGCCTAGACCCTGCTCGGCGAGTCCGGCTGCCTCTGGCGCAGCGCCTACCAGTTTGGCATCCCCGGCGCCGTGGCATTTACCGAAGGTGTGGCCGCCGCAGGTCAGCGCCACCGTCTCTTCGTCGTTCATCGCCATGCGCGCAAAGGTCTCGCGCACGTCGCGACCGGACCCGAGTGGATCGGGGTTGCCGCCTGGGCCTTCCGGGTTGACGTAAATCAGGCCCATCTGCACGGCCGCGAGCGGATTTTCAAGTTCTCGCTCGCCCGAATAGCGCGCCTTGTCATCCAGCCACTTTTCTTCGTTGCCCCAGTAGATGTCCAGCTCAGGTGCCCAGATATCCTCACGCCCGCCAGCGAAACCGAAGGTCTTGAATCCCATCGATTCCAGAGCGACGTTGCCGGTGAGAACGATGAGGTCGGCCCAGGAGATTTTGCTGCCGTACTTCTGCTTGATCGGCCAAAGCAGTCTGCGCGCCTTGTCGAGGTTGACGTTATCGGGCCAACTGTTGAGGGGTGCAAAACGCTGGTTGCCGCGCCCTGCGCCGCCACGACCGTCGCCGGTGCGATAAGTCCCTGCACTATGCCACGCCATGCGAATGAAAAAAGGGCCGTAGTGACCGTAATCCGCCGGCCACCAGTCCTGCGAGTCGGTCATCAGGGCCTCAAGGTCCTTCTTCACAGCAGCCAGGTCGAGGCTCTTGAATTCTTTGGCATAGTTGAACTCTGCACCCATCGGACTGGCCTCAGGGGAATGCTGGTGCAAGATTTCCAGCGGCAGTTGGTTAGGCCACCAGTCCCGGTTCGATTTTGCCGCACCGGCGGTGTGATGGAATGGGCATTTCGCTTCGCTGGACATGGTATTTCTCCTGTTTGTAGGTCAAGGGGTTAAAAGTAAGTCGACTAAGCGCCGACTGCGAAACGAATCAATATATCGAGCAGCATTTGCATCGACACCCAGAGTTTCAAGTGTTCTTGCCAGCACAGTTTTCATGGTTCGTCTCACGGTTTGTTAATCAGCGCGCCAGAATTTCCCGGACGCAACGGTACCCATGCTACGCAAGCGCCAGTGATTAATCCAATTGATTGTTACGATTTTTCTGATAGTTTTTAACTATTGGAGCCTCTTCCGGTGTGAAGACCCAATCGGGTTGGCGGGAGGGATAAATATTTACGCATACGCTTCAGGGAATCCGATTCAGAATAAGTACCCAAGCGGCCTCTGGTCTACGGAGGCCCATAATGCGATATTGAGACACTTGTATGGCAATTGCTTAACACAGACCAGCATGACAGAGCTTATGAGGGGAAGTTTGGATGTTGATGGAACCGGTACAGCGAATCAGGTTGGAAACCTTATGTCAGGTGATCCTGCCGAACATGCTATGCGTAATCCAGGGGAATCGTTGGTTGCAGCGAGGACGCGGATGCAGGCATTCATCGACCGTGAGTTGGGGCTGGCACAGCAGAATCCTCGGGATGCTTTTTTCCACCTCGGACGGGCGCTGCACCCGATTATGGATAGCACGTCTCCACTACACGAGGGCTTTCAAGAATGGAGTATAAACAAGCATCCGTTCGAATCGCGGCGACATGGAGATGGTCCTTACGAAGGACCTTCTGCCCTAACGCAGCAACGTCTAAGGCAAACAGAAAGGGCTGTACAAACTTATGCGCCAAATCTCGCCGATCTTTGCAAGGTTTATTGAGGTCTTGCCGACAGCGATACTTCTCACCATTGGTGAAACTATCTATACACTATTGCATGCGGCGCTTCACCTCGGAGTGCCTAGGTATTGGATAACCTTGCCCATTACGTGGCCTACTATTCTGATAGTGGACAACTTTAGCGCAGACTACATACCGGAGGCGTTTCTTGAAGTTTTTATCTTCTTCGCCATGCTATTAAATACGATGATCCTGATCCTTCTCGTCAAAAGTTTTTGGCGATGGGTGCGACGCTAATTGATAAAGCCGCTAAATGCGATTTTGATCGTCAAATTTAGCGTCAAAATGACGAGATGGTTTTATTCGTAGAAGAGCAAAAGTGTCGCTACAGCACGCCAACAACACAGATGAGCCCGCGCAGGGCGCAATCATTATTGCGCCGGATGATTTCTTAAAGCTTCCAACCTCGAATTGAGTCACACTTTTTGATTACATAAAACATCCCTGTTAGTCGTCAAGGCACCGCCTCGGGTTAGAGCAACGAACAGGGCCAGCCCGCAAGCTTCGAGCGTGAGAGCGTGGGGCGTATCTTCGAATCCACCGACGTGCTGGGCGCATCATGAAATACACGTTCGACATCAACGGCAACCTGACGCGCATGATCGATTAGGGCCGCATCAGCGACATGACCTGCGACAGCCGCTGGAACAAAGTGACGAGCGTGACACGCTATCTGGCAGGATGTTGTTGCAGGCTGTCTCTTTGACGTAAAATCCAAACTGTCAAAGCGCACTGGAGGGCATACCATGAGTAACACCATCACATTGCCGCAAACCATTTTCAAGCGGCTGGAAAAAATATCAGCAGGTTCCCGGCGCACCCCACAAGCAATTATCAAGCAAGCGATCACGGATCGTCTTGATTACGAAGAATGGAAGCTGGAACAGATTGATGCAGGGCTTGCTGACATCAAAGCTGGGCGCGTTTATTCAAGCGATGAAGTCTATAAAAGACTAGGCTTGGTTAAGCATGGCAGCAAAAAGGCAGCTTGAATTTTCAGCTCGCTCCCTTGCCAATATGGAGGTTATCAAGCTGCATATCGCAGCCGATAATCCAGCGGCTGCAACAAAAGTTATTCAAAGCGTGCTTTCGGCTTCGGAAGGGCTGATAAACTTTCCCATGCTGGGGCATGCGGGGCAAAGAACGGGAACTCGTGAACTTGTCCTATCGAAATATCCGTACACAATCATTTATCGCCTGACCTTGAAGAAACTCCACATCGTTGCCGTGGTGCATCAGTCCCAACTATATCCGGCATGACACGTGATAAATTCGTGCGCATATAAGGCCGTGCTCGTTTTTTTCTCAGCAATTCAATTACAAAATTGGAACGTAATGTCTATTTTGCTTTGACACATGACCTGCTGCGGCTGCGGAGTTTGTTACCATGACGGTAGCAAAGTCGAAAATCCCTTGAGTTGCGTAGCCAAAAATGAAAAAAATTGTTCTTCTCAGACACGGCGAGAGTGTCTGGAATAAAGAAAACCGTTTTACCGGATGGACCGATGTTGACCTCTCCGCGCAGGGCGTGGACGAGGCGCAGCGCGCGGGCCAATTGCTGCGCGATGCAGGCTTTGTGTTCGACATGGCCTACACCTCATTACTGAAGCGCGCCATTCGTACGCTGTATATTGCGCAACAAGAAATGGATTTGTTGTGGATTCCGGTTTTCAAAAGCTGGCGCTTGAACGAGCGCCACTATGGCGCCTTGCAGGGACTTAACAAGGCGCAAACGGCTGCCAAGTTTGGCGAGGAGCAGGTGCATATCTGGCGGCGTAGTTACGATATTCCGCCGCCGCCGCTCAGCGTCGACGATGAGCGCCACCCCGGACGCGATGCGCGCTATGCCGATCTTGCGCCGCATGATCTGCCGCTGACCGAGTGCCTCAAGGATACGGTGGAACGCTTTTTGCCTTACTGGCTTGAGGTTATCGCACCGGCGGTACAGGATGGCAAGCGCGTGCTGATTGCGGCGCACGGCAACAGTTTGCGCGCGCTGATAAAGTATCTCGACGCAGTTTCAGAGCAAAAAATTGTAGGGGTGAACGTGCCGACCGGGGCGCCATTGGTCTATGAACTGGATGACAATCTGAAGCCTCTGCGCAGCTATTACCTCGGCGATCAAGATGCCGTGCAGCGCGCTATGCAAACGGTTGCCAGTCAGGGCAAAGCGGTGAAATAGACGGTGTCGCGGCGCAGGCTACACGCCCGTTTTCTAATCCATTCGCTTGCCCATTTCCTGACCGCCGCTGTTGTGCTTGGCGCGTCGTCCTTGGTGTGGGCCGACAAGAAGGACGACCTGCAAACCTTGCGCGCCAGGATTGAGCGCTTACAGCAGGATCTGTCCAGCGCCGAGAGTTCGCGCAGCGAAGCGGCCGACGCTCTCAAGGCCTCAGAAAAAGCCATCAGTGAAGCCAATCGCGGAATACATGAACTCAGCAAAGAACAGCAGGTGCTCAACGCGAGCTTGAAGGCGATAAACCAGCGCTCCCAGTCTGCTGCCGCAGAAGTCGCCAAGCAGCAACTGCTGCTGGGCCGTCTGATTCGCCATCAATATATGCACGGCGCTACTGATGGCCTGCGTCTCATGCTTGAGGGGCGCGATGTCGCCGCCGTCAATCGGCAGATTCATTACTACGGCTATATTGCTAAATTACGCGCCAGCATAATCCGCCGCACGCAAGAAAGTTTCAAGCAACTTGAGGCGCTGCAATCCGAGGCGTTAAAGGAAAAGAATGCCCTTATCGACAACGAGACGGAGCAAAAGCGCGCCAGAAAAAAACTTGAGGCGGAAAAGCAGGCGCGCAGGAAAGTGCTCGAGCGTATAGCCGGCGCGATCAACAAGAGCCGTAGCGAAATCGGGCGTTTGAAGCGCGACGAAGACAGACTGGCGCAACTGGTTGCGCAGATCGGCAAGGTGCTTTCCGCCAAGCCATCCGAGGGAAAACGCAAGCCTGGGCAGATTGTAGAGGAAGTGGCCGATGCGTCCTTCATCGGCAAGGCTTTTAAGGCGCTGAAAGGTAAACTCAAACTTCCATTGCGCGGAGAAATCTCAAGCAAGTTTGGCAGTCACAGGGAAGAAGGCGGCGCGACCTGGAAGGGTCTTTTCATCCGTTCGGAAAGCGGGCGACCGGTTCACGCGGTAGCCGACGGCCGTGTGGTATATGCAGACTGGTTACGCGGTTTCGGAAACCTGTTAATTGTGGATCACGGCTCGGGTTACATGAGTCTTTATGGCAATAATGAAAGCGTCCTCAAGCGTGTGGGCGATGTGATCCAAAGCGGTGAAGCCGTCGCGGCAGTTGGTGATAGCGGTGGCGCGGGAGAATCGGGGTTATACTTTGAACTGCGACATCAAGGCAAGCCCTTTGATCCGATGCGATGGGTGGGTAAGTAAGCTGGCGGTGTGCAAGCGGCGGCTGAACTGAAGCGTCTATAAGGGATCATAGTGTCGGTAGAGTCGAATAACTAAGGAATTCAACATGGGCAATAAAATGAAGGCGGCGGGATTGATAGTCATGGGCGCCGTTATCGGCGTGAGTTTGAGTCTGCATTTTTCTGCTGTTGCGGAAAAACAAGCGACCACACTTAATCTGCCTATTGAAGATTTGCGCATGTTTAGCGAGGTGTTCGGTCGTATCAAAAGCGACTATGTCGAGAATGTAGAGGACAAGAAGCTCATCAAGGAAGCCATCAACGGCATGCTGACCGGCTTGGATCCGCATTCGGCATTCCTCGATCAAGAGGCATATCACGAATTACAGGTCGGAACACAGGGGAAATTTGGTGGTCTCGGCATTGAAATTGGTTCCGAGGAAGGCTTGATTAAGGTTATTTCGCCTATTGACGACACCCCGGCGCAACGCGCTGGGATCATGGCAGGTGACTATATTGTCAAGGTTGACGATGTCAGTTTGCGCGGTGTTTCCAGCACCGATGCGGTGAAAAAAATGCGCGGCGAGCCGGGCACCAGCGTGACGCTGACGATATTCCGCAAGGGCGAATCAAAGGAGTTGGTGTTTACTCTCAAGCGCGCCATTATCGAAATTCAAAGCGTGCTGGCGCGTACCGTCGAACCGGGCTATGCCACTATCCGCGTGCGCCAGTTCCAGGAAGCCACCGGCGAAAAACTCGCTAAGGCGATCCAAGAGGTATACAAGCAAAACAATGGCAATCTGAAGGGCCTGGTGCTTGATCTCAGAAATGACCCGGGCGGCCTGCTCAATGCGGCAGTTGCCGTGTCCGCAGCCTTCCTTCCCAAGGACACCTTGATCGTTTACACCGATGGCCGCACCGAAGACGCCAAGATGAAACTGCATGCGCGGCGCGACAACTACCTGCGCGGCGCAATGAAAGAAGACTATCTCGCCAAGCTGCCGGCAGACATCAAGAATGTGCCGTTGGTGGTGCTGGTTAACAACGGCACCGCGTCTGCTTCGGAAATTGTCGCCGGTGCGCTTCAGGATCACAAGCGCGCTGTGGTGATGGGCACGCAGACGTTTGGCAAAGGTTCGGTACAGACCATCCTGCCGCTGGGCAACAACAACGCCATCAAGCTCACCACGGCGCGCTATTACACCCCCAACGGCCGCTCAATTCAGGCCAAGGGTATTACGCCCGATATCGTGGTGGAAGATGGCGTCCAGCGTCTCGCCATGCGTGAAGTTGACCTGGAAAAACATCTTATCGGAGTAGATGAAATCAGTAAGACCAAAGAGCCGACTAAGGATTCTTCCGCCGGTGCGCAAAAACCTGTGAAACCCGACGCCGTAGTGGACAAGGTGAGCAAGGCCAAAGTCGTTCCCCTTGCGTTGTCGGGCAAGCCCGCCATGACGCCGGACGGATTGCACGAGGACTTCATTCTTACCCAGGCGCTCAATCAGCTCAAAGGCTTGCCGGTGCAGAACCAGCCACCCGAGCAGAACATCGCTGCGGTCAAGAAATAGACTAGCTCCCACGGGAGCGCACATGGATGACAAGCAGCTTTTACGCTACAGCCGCCACATTCTCCTCAAGGAATTTGGCATCGAGGCGCAGGATAAATTACTTGCCTCCAGCGCATTAGTGGTCGGCGCAGGCGGCTTGGGTTCAGCGGCGCTGATGTATCTGGCGTCTGCGGGTATCGGCAAGATAGTAATTGCCGATGGCGATAAAGTAGACGCCACCAATCTGCAACGCCAGATTGTGCATCGCGAAAGCGCCATCGGCGTCAACAAAGCGCTGTCCGCAGCGCAGACTTTACGCGGCATCAACAGCCAATGCGTGATCGAAATAGTTGAACAACGGCTCACCGGCGCGGCGCTTGCCGCCCAGGTTGCAGCCGTTGATATTGTGCTGGATTGCTCGGACAACTTCGCCACACGATATGCAATTAACCGCGCCTGCGTTACCCACCAGAAGCCGCTGGTGTCGGGCGCTGCGATTCGCTTCGATGGACAAATCGCCAGCTTCGATTTTCGTCGTTCCGACAGCCCGTGTTATCACTGCCTTTTTCAAGAACAATCTGAAGGTGAGGAGGAGCGCTGCGCTCTGATGGGAGTTTTTGCGCCGTTAGTGGGCATCATCGGCGCCATGCAGGCCGGAGAAGCAATACGTTTGTTAACGGACATAGGCGAGCCTTTAGTCGGCAAACTATTGCTGCTCGATGGGCTGACCATGTCGTGGCACACGGTCAAACTGGCGCGCGACAAGGATTGCGCGGTGTGCTCCGTGCACCACGCCAGCGCCAAAAATTCTGCAAGGAGTGTGAACCATGCGCAAGCTTGAATTGATTGCACTATGCGTAGTTTTGTCATGCGCCGCCTCTGCGCAGACCGTCTACAAAGAGGTCGATAAAGACGGCAAAGTGACCTATACCGACAAGAAGCCGGACGACAACAGCAAGAAGACTGAGAAAGTCGATATCAACACGAATCGCAACATTACCCAGCCGCTGGCAAAAAAGGAAGAAAAGGAAGAAAGGGAAGGCAGTTCACGCTCGTCGGCAAAACCCGAGCAAAGAATTGCACGCGACAATGACTTGTTAGAAAAGCTGACTCAGGCGCGAGAAAATCTGGAGCGCGCCAAAGAGGCGCTGGCAAGCGCTCAAACCCCGGCAGACGATGAGTGGATAAACACCATAAGAGGCGCGCGAATTCCCAGCGAAGCCTACTACCAGCGCGTCAAAACATTTGAAGACGCCGTAAAGAAAGCTGAAGAAGATTTAGCAAGCGCAGAAACCGCCTACCAGCGTGGCGCGTCGAGTTAGGGCCACAATGCCTGTTCTGATCGTCGTGCGTGTGCTTGCAATTGTTGCGGTAACACTTCTGATATCACTTCCAGTTCTGTCCGAATCACAAAATCAGGTGATCGTATTAAAAATTGACAACTATGGAGGTTTTTCACATGGTGGCAGGCGCATTTTGGTATTTAGCGACGGTGGCTGCGAGGAGGTTATCTACTCAGACTTTGTCGGAGACGAGAGGAAGCGCCAAGGTCGTTGTGTGATTGACCGAACTGGAAGAAGACTGACAGTAAAATTTGCAAATAGTAAAAGCGAAAACCTGTTAGCTACGAATTATGACGGCGCTCAATATTGGGTGCACAAAAATGATACTGATCGACTCAAAAAGCCAAGCGAAAGTTGGCTGCGACAGACCTCGCTTCGAAACAGGCGCTAGCCAGTCGTCCCAGCCTCCGCTGGGACGACGAATATTTCTGATTTCGAACAGCCCCTATTTGATAAACAATGTTTGAAGAAAAGGAATTTGCCGACATGCGCCACATTGCGATTCATGCTTTCGTCTGGCTTTTCTCCTTCCTGCCCGGTTTAGTCTTGGGGCAGAACGTTTACAAGCAGGTCGATAAAGACGGCAAAACCACTTATTCCGATCAGCGCGCCGCAGGCAAGCAACTGGAAATCGACAACGACAGAAATGTTACCCAGTCAGCGAAAGATAAAGATTCAGACGGCAAAAAGGCTTTGAGTATTGAGGAGAACGTCAAGCAGCGTAGAGCGCTGCGCGACACGCTACGCGCCGCCATAGAGCAGGCGCAAGCCGTGCTGGATGCTGCTCGGGAGGCGCTGGCAAAAGGACAGGAACCGCGCGAAGATGAATGGCAGCCCACTATCAGCTATCCCGACAATGCGGGAAAACCAAACGCTCAAGGTGTCATTACCGGGCGTAATGGCCAAGTGGTGTGTACAAAGGCAAAAGGTGCGGATCGAGTGCAATGCCCGGCCATACAGGTGCCCGGTGAGGCATTTCGCGACCGTCTCAAGGCTCTTGAGGATGCGGTAGCCAAAGCCGAGGAAAATTTACGCGAAGCAGAGCAAAATTACCGTCGCAATGCTCCGGACTAAGAGCGCTCTTTGGCGTACGCCTGCAAATCCCAGCGCGGGCGGATAGAAAAGGTTTTCGATTCCCGGCCCGCAACCCCTGCTGCAAATTTTTCCAGCCGCAATGCCGCTGCAAAAGCAATCATGGCGCCGTTGTCGGTGCACAAGTCTTGCGGTGGATAAAAAACCTCATGCCCCTTGCTGCGCGCTTCCCGCGTTAGCGTTGCACGCAATTGCTTGTTTGCGCCGACTCCGCCTGCCACTACCAGCCGCGAATATCCGCACAGCTCCAGCGCAGCCAAAGATTTCTTCACCAGCACTTCGACAATGGCGGCCTGGAAAGCCGCAGCAATATCCGCGCTGGGGATGGCGCCAGGCTTATGCTGATTCACCAGCGTCAAAACCGCAGTCTTAAGCCCGCTGAAGCTGAAGTTAAGATTGCCGCTTGCCAGCATAGGGCGCGGCAGCTTGAATCGTGTGGGATTTCCCGTTTCAGCAAGCGTCGAGAGCGCCGCACCGCCGGGATAGCCTAGCCCCAACAGAGTAGCCGTCTTGTCAAAGGCTTCACCGGCAGCATCGTCTATGGTTTCGCCCAGCAGCTCGTAGCAGCCAACATCTTCCACTTTCATCAATTGCGTGTGCCCCCCCGACACCAGCAGGGCGATAAATGGAAAATCCGGCCTGGGCACAGATAGCAGGGGCGAAAGCAGATGCCCTTCAAGATGGTGAATGCCGATCAGCGGCCTGTCCAGGGCAAATCCCAGTCCGGCAGCGACGCTCGCGCCTACCAGCAGGGCGCCACCCAGCCCCGGTCCCTCGGTGTAGGCGATATAGTCGATTTCCTCAATCTTACGTTGCGCCGTAAGCAGCACTTCGCTTGTGAGAGGCAGCAAACGACGTATGTGGTCGCGCGAAGCCAGCTCCGGCACCACGCCGCCGTAGGCTGCGTGCATATCGACCTGCGAGTGCAGGCGGTGCACCAGCAGGCGCGTTTTTGTATCGTATAAAGCGACGCCCGTTTCATCGCACGAGGTCTCAATACCCAGGATCAGCATGGCAGTCAGTTAAGGGTTCAGGCGGCGTGGTTACAGTGGCTAAACTCTGGGTACGCACAAAATCCAGGAGTCTGTCAGATTTATGGAATCTCGGCGAAAATTATCGCCCATATTGCCCCTCAGTTCTATTTTTTTTCATTTAGTGGATTGATGGGTATCGCTGCGCTCAACCCATCCTACGCTTGCTGAATCATGGATTCCCGCCCCCGATCAGGTCGAGGGCAAGCTTCGCGGAAATGACTTGTAGGATGGGTTGAGCG
>JAYWAM010000249.1:0-4482 GCA_043782425.1 Betaproteobacteria bacterium | reverse complement strand
CTGGTGATAGCGGTCGATGAGTTCGCCGGCCTTACCCAAGCCCTCCGCCACCACATGAAAAATGCTGCCACTGGTGCCTAAGGGCACTTCCTGCGCCAGTTGCGCCACACGCAAGCCCTGGGCGCGCACAATCTCACCGCTATCGGGCTGGATTTCCCCGGCAATGAGTTTCAACAGCGTGGATTTTCCCGCGCCATTGCGCCCGATCAGGCACAAGCGTTCTCCCCGATCGATTTGAAAGCTGACGCCCTCAAGTAAAAGTGGGTGGCCGAAGCCGAGAACGATGTCGCGAAAAGTGAGAATAGCCATGGCAAGACCATTAAAAGGCGTGGGCGCGCATTGTAACCGGCCTAGAACGGTCGCGCACGCTGGATACAGAAATATCGGTATATACAATAGATACCCCTGCATCTATGATGGCGAATCGAATTAATTTGCGAATCCAAACAATCATTGCCAGCGCGATTACCGGGGAAAAGTTTGATCAAAGGTTTAGACGGTAAAAGCCCGCTTTGGCTGTTCGATTCCGCGGCAGATGCAATGTTTATCGCCGCTCCCGACGGCCACATCTTGTATACAAATCACGCGTTCGAAATGCTGTTCGGTTATGCCGCAGAAGAAATCTCCGGCCTCACCATTGAAAGCCTAATTCCCGTGCGTTTTCGCGCCACGCATTGCGCGCAACGTGCTGACTACAGCGCACATCCCACCCGCCGCGTGATGGGCGCAGGATTTGTACTTTACGGCTTGCGTAAAGATGGGACGGAGTTTGCCGCGGATGTCAGTCTAAGTCCGCTTGCTGAAGGTCAAGTCTTAAGCACGGTGCACGACATTACACTTCGCAAGCGCGCCGAAGAAGCCTTGGTCGAGCAAAGCGCGCGTCTGCGTGCCATTGTCGAAACGGCGGTCGACGCCATTATCACCATCGACGAGTACGGCATTATCGACTCCTTCAATCCAGCCGCCGAACGGCTGTTCGGCTATACGCCGGCGGAGGTGGCGGGTAAAAATGTTTCCCTGCTGATGCCCGCGCCCTACCATGAGGAGCACGACGGTTACCTGCAACACTATCGCGACACCGGTGAAAAACGCGTCATCGGCATTGGGCGCGAGGTCGTCGCGCAACGCAAAGACGGCACAAGCTTTCCGATTGAACTGGCGGTGAGTGAAATGCACGTCGGCGGACGGCGGCTATTCACCGGCCTGGTGCACGACATCTCCCAGCGTAAAGAGGCCGAGATGCATCAGGAAAAACTCATTCGCGAGCTAGAGAGCGCCAACGAAGAATTGAAAAACTTCGCCTATGTCGTTTCGCACGATCTAAAAGCCCCCTTGCGCGGCATCGGTTCCTTGGCCGATTGGCTGGTTGCGGACCAAGCCGCAAGGCTGGACGACGAAGGTCGCGAATATTTGCGCCTGATTACGCAGCGCGTGCGGCGTTTGGACGGCTTGATCGACGGTATCCTGGAATATTCACGCGTCGGCCGTATCCGGGAAAGCATCGTCACGGTCGATTTGAACCCGCTGTTGCAGGCGGTGGTCGATTCACTCGCGCCACCGGCGCATATCATCATCACCGTGGCCGACGCACTGCCGACGATCAGGGCGGAGAAAACGCGTATCCAGCAGGTGTTTCAAAATTTACTCAGCAATGCCATCAAATACATGGATAAGCCGCAAGGCAAAATTCGCGTCGATTGCGTTCCTGCAGGAGATGAGTGGGAGTTCAGCATCAGCGACAATGGGCCAGGTATCGACGTGCGGCACCACAAACGGATTTTTCAACTATTCCAGACCCTGGCGCCGCGCGACAAGGTCGAGAGCACCGGTGTCGGGCTGGCGTTGGTGAAAAAAATTGTCGAGATGTACGAGGGCCGAATCTGGCTGGAATCAAAACCCGGGGAAGGCAGCACTTTTTTCTTTACCTTGCCCAAGGCTGCAGAAACCGTAAAAGGAGAATCGTAATGAAGGCGTCTTGCAAATCGATCCTACTGGTGGAGGACGACCAAGTGGACACTATGACGGTGCAACGCGCGCTTAAGGAGTTGCATGTCACGAACCCATTGCAACATGTGGAAAACGGCGAAGAAGCGCTAAGTTTTCTGCGTAACCCCGAAAACCCGCAGCCTTGTCTGATTCTGCTTGATCTCAACATGCCGATTATGGGGGGCATCGAGTTTTTACAAATCGCTAAAAAGGACGCGGCGCTGAAGTGCATTCCCGTGGTCGTGCTCACCACCTCGGGTGAGCAGGAAGACAAAGTCGAGAGTTTCCAGTTGGGGGTCGCCGGGTATATGCGCAAGCCGGTGGAGTATCCGAATTTTGTGGAAATGATTCGAGCCATCGACGCCTATTGGACCATCAGCGAATCGCCACAATGACCCAGCCGCCAGTCCGCATTCTCATCGTTGAGGACGACCGCGTCGATAGCCTGGCTTGTCGGCGCGCACTGAATGCATTTGTGGACTATACATTTGCCATCACCGAGGCGGACACCGCGTGCGGCGCACTGCAACAAGTGCATGTTGAAATGCCGGATTTGATCTTGCTCGATTACCGCCTACCGGATATGGACGGCATCGAATTTCTCGCCGAACTCGCCGCCGACACCGGCGAGGCGCTGGTGCCGGTGGTGATGCTGACCGGTGCGCAGGATATCGCGATTGCCGTCGACGCCATGCGCCGTGGCGCACGCGATTATCTGGTCAAGGATACCGAGCTTGAATATCTCAAGCTTCTGCCGACAGTCATTCAGCGCGTGTTGCGCGAAGGCCAAGCGCTCGCCGACAAGCGCGCGGCCGAGGCCAAGTACCGCGCCTTGGTTGAGCAGATTCCCGCCATTATCTACACCGCTGCGCTCGATGTGCCAGGTAACTTGCTGTATATCAGCCCGCAGATTCGTCAGCTGGGTTTTACTCCCGAAGAATGGCTAGCCAGCCCGGAGGGTGTGCTCAACCAGATCCACCCTGACGATCGAGCGCAGGTGGCTGCCGCGTATGCGCGTAGCTTCGAGTCGGACGAGCCGCTGCGTTGCGAATATCGGCTCCTCACACGCAAAGGTGTGCCGCGCTGGTTTCTGGATGAAGCGCGCGTGGTTTTTGACGAGAAGGGTAATCGACTTTTTTTGCAGGGCGTCCTGGTCGACATCACAAAGGACAAGCTGTTGCAGGAAGAACTGGAACAGCACCGGCGCCGGCTAGAAGAGATAGTGGCGCAGCGCACTGCCTTGCTGGATAAACGCACCGTCCTGCTGCAAGGCGCCAATACGCGGTTGGTTAACGAATTGGCTGAACGTACGCGGGTAGAGCACGCGTTGCGCAACAGTGAAGCGCGCTTTCGCCTCCTGCTGGAATCTGCCGGCGAGGGCATTTACGGCATCGACGCCGATGGGCGCTGCACCTTTATCAACGATGCGGCGCTGCAGCTGTTGGGCTATGCACAGGAACAAGTGCTGGGTTTGCCAGTGCACGAATTATTGCATCCGCGCGCACCGGATGGCACCTTGCAGGCAAAAGAGAATTGTCCGCTGTGCGCCGTGCTACGTGGCGGCGAACCGGGCCCGGGGGCAGTCGAGTGGCTGCTGCGCCGCAATCAGGAGATATTCCCGGCGGAAATATCCACGCAGCCGATTCGGGAGCGTGAGCAAATTGTGGGCGCGGTGGTCGTATTTCATGATGTCACCGAGGGGGAGGCAATGAAACAGCAGCTGTTTTATCAAGTGACACACGATTCCTTGACCGGCCTGGTGAATCGCAAGGAATTCGAGTGGCGTCTGGCGCGGCTGTTGGAAAACGTACGCGGCGAACCAGCCGAGCACGCGCTGTGTTTTTTGGATTTGGACCGATTTAAGATCATCAATGACACTTGTGGCCATGCCGCCGGGGACGAGTTACTGCGCCAATTGAGCGGTGTGCTGCAAAAAAAGCTGCGGCAGCGGGATACCCTAGCACGATTGGGCGGGGATGAATTCGGTGTGCTCTTGGAACACTGCCCGCAAGAACAGGCCTTGCGTATTGCTGGCGAGTTACTGGAAGGTGTGGGGGAATTCAATTTTCATTGGCACGACAAATCTTTTTCTGTGGGTGTCAGTATCGGCGTGGCGTCGTTGACAGAGAAAACGGAGAGTATCGCGGCAGTACTGAGCGCGGCCGATGCCGCTTGTTACATGGCGAAGGCAAAGGGACGCAATAGCGTTTATTTATACCAGCCCGCTGCGGCCTAGATGATCGAGCGTCCGCGCTGCACGATTGCAGAAACCATCAAGCTTGTCGCGCATGTCATGGCAATCCAAACCGTTGCAAAACCAACAAAAAACAAAATCGTATTGGTACACCTCAAGGCACGAGGCATGGACTAGGTATGAGCCAGACGCGTATTGCGGGTTTGCAGCAGCAGCGTGAGCTCTTCCGGCGGTAGCGGCCGGCTGAACCAGAAGCCCTGCATGTTGCGGCAGCCCAAGCCCTGCAAAAAATCACGCTGGGC
>JAYWAM010000248.1:0-11888 GCA_043782425.1 Betaproteobacteria bacterium | reverse complement strand
AGACCGTCGCGACCGATCAAAATGAGGTGCCTGGCGCCACATTGCACCATCCAGCGGCTCACTTCCAGGCCGAGCGCGCCGAGACCGCCAGTGATGAGATAGCTTGCATCCGCACGCAGCCTGGGCGGCTTCGGCAGCCGAACTGAAGCGTCGCATTCTATTAGTCGCATCAAGTAACGCACATCATCGCGCCAGGCAATTTGGTCCTCCGTGTCGCTGCACAAACATTCATCGACGATATGGCGGGCATCGCTATTGCCCGGTATCGCGGGCAAATCCACGATGCCGCCCCAGAGGTCGATATGTTCACCATGGCCCAGCACACGGGCCATGCCCCAGACCGGGGCGCGGAACGGATCGGGGCGGTCCGTCTTGAGCACAGGCTGCGTGCCACGCGTCACGATCCATAGGCGCGGTTTGGCCAGCGTTGGCAGCGCCGCAAGCGCCTTGGTGATGTTCAGCGTTGAGATACAGCCCCGCTCGATTTCGGCGATGATGTCATCGGTATTGGGCATCTCGCCAATGTCAGGCCGACATAGATCGAGGTTGATCACGCCATTAAGCGGGCGGTCATGCGCAATACCGGCGATAAGCGTTTGCCAGTTGGCAGCTTCGGTCGGATCGATCCTGAGGGCGGAATCTGTGTTCGCCTCTCCATGCGTCGTGGGATTGACCAGGATAGCAGACTGGCCGCGCTGCGCCAGCGTTGCCGCGATGTCATTTGCGAACTTGCTGTCACCGCCGTAAATCAGCCAGTAGCCATGCGCGGCGGAAAAAACTTCCATCGGAGTATCCAACGTGATCCATTGCGGCGAATACAGTTTTTGCGGCGTCACCGCAAAAGGCGCTGCATCGCCACCGAGTGCGCGAGCGGTGCAGCCGCGGATTTCCAGCAGCAGCCGACCCGCCTCATCGAGCATTCGGATATCGCCGACCATGCCCTTGTCGTCTTTTCGAGAAATCAGCGCGTGAATGCACATGCGCTTCGGAATCGCCTGAAGCATGCAGCCCTCAGCAACGCCTGTCGGCATATACACAATCGACTTGTCGTCCTCAAACGGAAGCGCCGCTGCAAGCGTCTGGAAGCACACATCGAGCACTGCAGGATGAATGTTGAACTGCGCCATGCTGTCATGCAGCGCAGCCGGAATGTCGACCCACGCAAGCGCTTCGTCCACACCTTGCTGTAGGCGAGTAATGCCCTGGAACGTTGGCCCGTATTCTAGTCCCAGCCGCTCGAAATGATAGTAACAGTCATCGGCCGTAATGTCGGTGGTGCAGCGCGCCTGAATTGCTGCGAGGTCGACCGATGCGGTATGTGCGCGATTGCCTGTGAGCAGCTGCCCGGTGCAATGCACCTGCCAAGCCGCCCCAACTTCTCCGTATGGACGGCTGGTGATGCGGAAGCGATAAGTTTCGGGGTCCACACTGATATGCAAAGTGACCGGCGTGTCGGCAGAAAGATACAGGGCCCGCTCGAAAGCGATGTTTGAGATTGTCGTGATGGCGAGTTCGCCGAAGATGTTGTGCGCTGCATACAAGGCCATTTCCATATAACCGGCGCCGGGGAAAACCACCGCGCCCTGGATGCAGTGGTCCTGCAGAAATGCCAGGGATGACCGATCGAGGTCCACTTCCCAAGTCGGTACTTCGGATTCGACGCGTCGCCCCAGGATGGGATGCGGCGGCGCCGAGATGCGGATGGCGGCGGAAGCCGGGGTTTCATGCCAGTAGCGTTCGTGCCGCCATGGATAGGTCGGCAGACTTACTGGGCGGCTTACTGGCAACACATCGTCCCATGCAATGGTGTTACCCATGCAGTAAAGGGAGGCGATTGCCGCGCGTATCTGTGTCGTTTCGGGACGCTCGCGATGGAGCGTCGGAATGACTTCGACCGACAGTCCCTGAACGGCGGCGCACTCGTGGATTGAACCGGAAAGCACCGGGTGCGGCGCAAGTTCCACGAAGCACCGGTAGTCGGCGCGTAGCATCGCATTAATGGCGTCAGCAAAGTACACGGGCTGGCGCACATTGCGATACCAGTATTCGGCATCATGCGCTGCTCCGACGATAAGATCGCCGGTCACCGTCGAGTAGAGTGGTATTGCGGCAGGTTTCGGAACAATGGATGCAAGTGTCGCGTGAATCGCCGCCTCAAGCGGTTCCATGAAAACGCTGTGGAACGGCACCTGGACACGCAGTTCCTTGACGAAAACGGCGCGCGCTTTAAGTGCTTCGCGCAGGCGCCCGATACCCTCAGAGGAGCCGGCTATGGTAACCAACGCCGGGCTGTTAATCGCGGCGAGCGAGAGTGTCAGGTCGTTCAGTTTGCCCATTTCAATCAATGCTTCTTCCGGCCCTAGTCCTACTGCCACCATTCGACCCTGACCGGCGGTTTGATGTTGCAGCCGACTGCGGTGATAAACGACGCGGACGGCATCTTCCAGACTGAGGCAACCGGCTACATAAGCTGCGGCTGGTTCGCCGGCGCTGTGGCCGATAATGGCTGCGGGACGGATGCCCCAGGCGCCAAGCAATTCGGCCAGCGCGACTTGCAGAATGAAGTTGGCGGGCTGCGCTACATCCGTATCGGCCATGCGCGAACCCGCCTCGCTTGTCAGCATCTGAGCGAGGATCGACCATCCGGATTGCGCTTCGAACAATGCCGCGCAACGCTCAACTACATTGCGGAAGACCGGCTCGGTTTGGTACAGCGCCTGGCCCATGCCCCACCACTGCGGTCCCATGCCCGAGAATACGAATACCGGTTGGTTGTCGGCAAATTGCGCACGCACTTCTTCCTTAAGATTGTGGAAAATATTCGGCTTATCGATGCCTGCTTGCAGCGCCTGCAAGGCCACGATCAACTCCAGACGCGAAGCTCCGGCAATACAGGCACGGTACGGATGATGTTCGCGCCGGGTGGCGGCGCTCCAACAGATGTCATCCAAAGCCGCCTCCGCAAGCATTCCGCTTTTGTCGAGTGCGGCTGCATAAGAAGCGCCGAGCGCGCGCAGCGCTTGCGGATGGCGGCCGGAAAGCGGCAGCAGCCACTCGCTCGTCGGGGCCAGGTCGCAACCGAGTGTTGCATCGGACTGACGGCGAGGCGCAGTCGCGAGAATCGCATGTGCGTTGGTGCCGCCAAAACCGAATGAATTTACCGACGCGAACGCTATGCCGTCATTTGTCGGTAGCGATGTAGGGGCCAGCGGGATCTTGAGTTTCAGCGACTCCAGGTCGATCTTTGGATTTGGGTTGACAAAATGCAGGTGTGGCGGCACTACGCCATGATGCAACACTAGTGAAGTCTTGATGAGGCCCGCCACACCGGCGGCCGCTTCGGTATGACCGATATTTGTCTTGATCGAGCCGATCAGGCACGGTTGCGAAGAATCCCTGCCCTCGCCGATCACCGACCCGATCGCGTTCGATTCGATCGGATCGCCCACCGGTGTGCCTGTTCCGTGGGCCTCGACGTAGGAAATCTCATTCGGCGCTACGCCTGCAGCTGCGCAAGCAGTGCGAATGAGACTACTTTGGGCATTGCCGCTCGGTACGGTCAGGCCCTCGCTATGTCCATCCTGGTTCACTGCGGTTGTGCGTATTACCGCATAAACGTGATCGTCGGCCGCCAATGCATCTTCAAGCCGTTTTAGCACCACGATGCCGACTCCTTCGCCGCGGACGTAACCATCGGCACGCGAGTCGAAGGCGCGTGAACGTCCGGTGGGAGAAAGCATGCCGGCGCGGGATTCGGCAATGGTGTAACTAGGTCCGAGGAGTGCATTGACGCCCCCTGCAATTGCCAGCTCAGATTCGCCGACTGCGAGGCTGCGGCATGCTAGGTGCACCGCTACGAGCGACGAGGAACAGGCGGTATCGACAGCAAGACTCGGCCCCTGGAAACCAAAGACATAAGACAAGCGATTGGCGAGCATGGTCATCATGGAGCCGGACGCAGTATGCGGTTCGATGGAACGATATTCCGTGCCGCCCAATTGCATCAGCATGTAATCCAGTGTGAAGCCGCCCATGAAAACGCCAACCGGGCTATTGCGCAGCTCGACCGGGATATGGCCTGCATCTTCCAGCGCCTCCCAGCACACTTCCAACAGCATTCTTTGTTGAGGATCCATCAGGGCGGCTTCGCGTGGAGAGATGTTGAAAAACCCGGCATCGAAGCCGTCGATACCGTCGATGAACCCGCCCCACTTGGTCGCCGACTTTCCCGACACGCCGCGTTTGGGATGAAAGTGTGCGTCTGCGCTCCAGCGATCCGACGGTACTTCGCTGATGCAATCCTTGCCCGCGAGTAGATTGCACCACAGTGAATGCGGATCGTTGGATCCACCAGGAAAACGGCAACCGATCCCGACCACTGCGATATCCATTTGCGCTTTCATCACACCCTGCGACGCTTTGTCGCGTCGTATTTGCGCCTCATTCATCAGATCCTCCTGCATGAATAGCCCCTTTAATTGACAAAAAAAAGTTTACCGATATTGCAACTTTCATGTGACGAGGATATGACGCTTGCGTAAGCCAGCAGCTTACCGCCCAAGCGTCGGCGTCAATTTTGAGCAGCATCAGAATTTCCTCTCGTGTTGTTTAAGTTACCGATGTTGCCAGAACCATAGGCGCTTGAGACCTACCCGTAGAGGTGGGATCGCATGCGTCGTATTTTTGTATTTTAGAAACGCGCAATCCTGTACAACGCGAGCGCGATTTATTCGCTGCCTTAAACGAAGGTGGCGGGCAATTTCTTCATTACATCGACAAACAAGCGATAGTCACTGCGACAATCGCAGCAATGCCAGCCAGCGTCACGCTGTTGAGCGTGAGCGTGATGAAGTGCGCGCCAGCGCCGCCGAGGGAACGTATCTCGGGAAACCAATAGTCTGCTTTGCTACTCCAACCCATGATTGCGCGCAGAATAAAGTGATGAGAATCAATGTAATAACAACATAGTCGGCGCTGGCTAGAATCGTCTGGAAGGCAGGGAATCCATTGTATTCATTGGAATCTTTGTACATTCCAATCGTACAAGAATGATTCTCGATTGCGACATGAGTAATTTAAGTAGAAAATGTTTTGATTGAACTATGGGGATCGATTCATATAGACTTACGGATTTTCATGAGGGTGGCGCTTAAAAGCGCAGTCCAGCAGTATCTCAGGAGGCGTATTTTGGCAACTAAAGCATCCAGCGCTGTGAAGGCAAGCAGCGAAGTAAAGTCCAAGGAGACGAAATCGAAAGCCGTTCATTTGCTTACTGAGGCTGAGCTTATCAGGCAGCCCAAGTCCGACTATATGAACAAGGAGCAGTTAGAATTTTTCAAGCACCGGCTGCTAGAGTTGCGCCAGGAGTTACGTGACAATGCCGGCGCTACGACCGAGCACTTGCGTGAAATTTCGGTGGCTCCAGATCCTGCGGACCGCGCCACGCAGGAAGAGGAGCACGCCTTGGAATTGCGCACGCGCGACCGCGAACGCAAACTCCTCAAGAAAATTGAGTCATGTCTGCAAAGCATCGAAGACGGTAGCTACGGTTATTGCGAAGAGACCGGCGAGGCCATCGGCATTCCGCGCCTACTTGCAAGACCCACGGCAACGCTGACCATAGAGGCGCAAGAACGGCGTGAGCTCAAGCAAAAGATGTATGGGGAATAGGTTAAGAAGAGTTTAAATAACGGCCGCGTTGCGGCCGTTATTTTTTGTGGAGGGTGAGGGGTGCGATTCGAACAGATTTTATAGGAGCGGGCTTGTCCGCTGCATTTTGCCAGGGTGGGTATGGTCACCAAATTGACAGTTTGACGGACAAGTCCGCTCTACAATAGTGGAATATTTTGCGCAAGACGCTTTATTCATTGCCCGCTTGGTCCATATCTTTTACAACAATCACCCGCCGTGCGCCGTTGTAGCGCTTGGCCCAGTAAGCATCGCTCATGACGACGACCTCAACCTGCTTTCCGCGGCTTGGCGCGTGTACAAAACGCCCATCACCCAGATAAATTCCCACGTGAGAGAAGCTGCGCCCTAGCGTGTTATAGAACACCAGGTCTCCGGCCTTTAACGCATCTTTTTCAACTGGCTGCCCGTACTTGCTCATGCCAGAAGTGCTGTGTGGCAAAACGAGCCCAGTAGTCTCGTTGAATACGTGCCTCACAAACCCGCTGCAATCAAAGCCGACTTCAGGTTTGAGGCCGCCATATTTATAGCGCACGCCACTGAGTCCCAGTGCGTACATGAGTACGGCATTTGCTGCATTGTCGCTATCGGGCGAAGCGAACTTGGGGGTGGCAGGTTGCGCTTCAGCGGTCTCCTGCTCCTGCGCCAGCGCGACGCCACGCACAGTCAAACACAGTGCAGCGCTAAGCATGACCGCTGTGACATGTTTCAATTTTCTCATAGGATACTTTGACAAGCGTGGAGCGATTCTATAACCTGCGGCGGAGCTTCCACATCGATAAAGCGCCATGCGACTTCTTTCCGCAGTACTGGCATTAGGACTCCTCGGCGCCTGTCATGCGCCTCCCGATTCTGATGTAAACACATCTAAGGTAGCAGAAAAGTCCGCCACAGAGCGCTGTCGCGTGCCGGGCATTGATATTGCGCTTGAATGCGGCGTCATTGCAGTTTTTGAAAACCGTACGAGCAATACAGGACGCAAGATAGACATTCATTTTGCCTTGCTGCGTGCGAAAAGTGACCGCAAGAAGTCCGATCCGATGTTTATTTTAGCTGGCGGACCGGGGCAAAGCGCCATCCAGGTCGCGCCGCTGGTTCTAGGAATGTTAGAACGAATCAATCGCGAGCGTGACATGGTGTTTGTTGATCAACGCGGCACCGGTAAATCCAACGCCTTGACCTGCGATCTGGGCGAAGAGGAGGACAACTATAACTTTGGCGGCAGCGCGCGCCTCACTGCCGCAATCAATACGTGTCTTGCCAAGGCGCGCGAGCACGCCGATCCCAGGCTCTATACCACCACTATCGCCATGCAGGATCTGGACGATGTGCGCAAGCACCTCGGCTACGACAAGATAAACCTGTGGGGCGCTTCCTACGGCACGCGCGCTGCGTTGGAATATCTGCGCCGCTATCCCCATAACGTGCGCAGCGCAGTGCTGGACGGCGTGGCGCCTTTCGACATCATGCTGCCGCTGTCTTTTATCACCGATGGCAACGCCGCCCTTGCGAATCTTATCGCCGCGTGCGCAAAAAGCGCCGGGTGCGCGAAGAGTTCCCCCGATCTTGCTGCCGATATACGTACTCTGCTGGCCGATCTCAAGCGTCGGCCGCGCGAGGTAGAAATCGCCCATCCGCGCACTGCGGAGAAAATTAAAGTGAACATGACGCCAGCAGTGGTGCTAGGCGGCATACGCGGCGCACTATATGTCGCCAATGTGGCGGGCTTGGTGCCGTACGCTATCAAGGCAGCATTAAAGAATGACTTTGCACCGATTGCAACTCTGGTTATTTTTATCAACATGACAACACAGGATCAGATGGCAATCGGCATGCATCTTTCGGTCATCTGCGCCGAAGACTTTCCGCTGGTGGAGAAACACAAGCCTGCTTACAGTGCTCAGGACTATTTCGGCGCTGAAACCATAGAGGATACGCAACGTATGTGCGCCATCTGGCCGCGCGGCGCGGTTCCCAAGGATTACTATGATGCCGTGCAGTCTGACGTACCCGTGTTATTACTATCGGGCGGCATCGATCCCGCCACGCCGCCGCGCCATGCTGAGAGCGTGCTCAAAGGTCTGGCGCGCGGCAAACACCTGATCGCGCCGCAGGTCGGGCACGGTGTCAGCGCCCAGGGCTGCGCACCGGATCTCATCAAGCGTTTTGTGGAAGACGGCAATGCCGATAAAGTGGACGGCGCTTGTCTCGCAAAAATTCCGCGCCCGACGTTTTATCAGCCGCTGGCGGCCAAATCATGATAGAAGTGCGCAATCTGCAAAAGAAATTCCTGGTGAAGGACAAGAAAGGAAAAAGCGAAAAAGTCGCTGTCGCCGCAGTGAGCTTTAGCGCTCTGGATGGCAAAGTCACCGGCCTGCTGGGGCCCAATGGCGCGGGCAAGACCACCACGCTGCGCATGCTCTCCACCCTTATCGATCCCACCGCAGGCAGCGCCAGCGTCGATGGTCACGACATCATTACGGACAAAATCGCGGTCAAGCAAAGTATAGGCATGCTTTCCGATGCGCGCGGCATCTACACGCGGCTTAGCGCGCGCGAGAACATTCGCTATTACGGCAATCTGCGCGGCCTGAGCGGCGCTTCGCTGGATAAAAGCATCGACAGCATGGCGGATATCATCGACATGAAGGATCTGCTGGAGCGCCGCACCGATGGCTTCTCGCAAGGCGAGCGCATGAAAGTCGCCCTTGCCCGCGCCCTCATCCACGAGCCGCGCAATGTGATTCTGGATGAGCCGACCAACGGTCTGGATGTGATGACCACACGCAGCCTGCGAGAATTGATCCGCCGCTTGCGTGACGCCGGGAAATGCGTGGTGTTTTCCAGTCACATCATGCAAGAGGTCTCGGCGTTGTGCGATGACATTGTGATAATTTCGCAAGGGAAAGTGATTGCCCAGGGCGATGCTGCGGCGCTGATAGCTTTGAGCGGCAAGAGTTCGTTGGAAGAGGCTTTTGTGGCGCTGGTTGGCCTCGATGAAAACTCTGAGGATATGGCATGATGTCCACACTGCGCACGGTATTCAAAAAAGAAATCATAGACAGCCTGCGTGACAGGCGCACCAGTTCAATGATTCTGGTGGCCAGTGTTTTGACCGGACCGCTGGTGCTGCTGTTGCTCTCCCATTTCATCTCAGGTCTAACCGATAAGGCCGAGGCCAAAAAAGTCTATGTCGCAGGTGTGCAGTACGCTCCAACTGCTGTAAATTTTTTTCTACGCCAAAGCGCTGATGTTATAGACGCTCCAGACGACTATGAACAGAAAATCAAGGATGGCAAACTCGATGTTGTGGTCATTTTTGACAAAGACTTTGAAAGTGATTTGCATGCTGGTAAGCCTGCGACGGTCAAGCTGTACTACGATGATTCGCGCTCAGAGGCCAACCCCGCCATCAGTCTGACGCGCAGCTTGTTGAACGGGTTCGGACGCGAGACCGGGCTATTGCGCCTCATCGCGCGCGGCGTCAGCCCCGAGGTGGTGAATGCACTAAAGATGGATAACATCAACATCGCCACACCCAAGCAGCGTGCCGCCGCATTCTTATTTGTTATCCCTATGACCACGCTGATTCTCTGTCTCACCGGCGGCATGGCGGTGGCCATCGACTGCACCGCTGGTGAGCGCGAACGCGGATCGCTTGAGCCGCTATTGCTGCATCCAGTGAAGATGGTTGAGCTGGTGTTGGGCAAATGGGGCGCCGTTGCGCTTTACGCCAGCGTGGTCGTACTACTTGCTGTGCTGGGCTATGTGCTGACCCTGCTGTATTTGCCGCTGAAACTCGAGTTACCGTTGAATTTCGGCTGGCGCGAGTTTGGTCTGTTCAGCCTGATCGCAGTGCCGCTGGCAGGGATGATGGGCGCGCTGCTGATGCTCATCGCCACTTTTGGTCGTAGTTTCAAAGAGGCGCAGACTTATTCAACCTATCTCATCACACTAACCAGCTTTGTTCCGGCTATCGCCATTTTCTCCTCCCTCAAAGATGCGACCTGGCAGCTTTATGTGCCGGTAGTGGGCGCCTTCATGGTGTTCATGCGCGTGCTGCGTGGTGAGGCTGTAGGCATGGAGCATTTCTTGTTGCCGCTGCTGGTGAGCGTAGTGGCTACCGTGGTTTGCCTGTGGGTGGTGAGCCGTCTGTTACGCAGAGAAGAGATTGTGTTCGGGCGATCATAGTTTATTTCCTTATGAGCCGAGCCTGATGAGAAAAGAAATCTACAGAGAACACAAATGAAGCTGAATCCGTAGGATGGGTGCAACCCATCACCCTGGCTCACCGGCAGCGAATCATCGCTTCCGAGCGCCCCGGTGTTGTCATGGACGTATGAGCATTATGCGATGCATGAAAGGCTGATGGGTTTCACCCATCCTACGGATCTGACCCTTAATTTGGTCTGGCGTTCTGCGTTGTCAAATGCAGAAGGCGAAGCGCTTTGGGCGCTGCAGCAGCAGGCTTATCGTGTCGAGGCTGACCTCATCGGCTGCGCAGATTTTCTGCCGCTGCGCGAAACTGTCAATGACATTCTTGGCGCGCGCGAAAACTTTCTGCTTGCCTATGACCACAAGCAACTTGCAGGCGCATTGTCATACACCACTGGCGAGCCTGGTTGTCATATTTGTCGGCTAGTAGTGGCGCCCAGCTATTTTCGCCGTGGTATTGCACGGTGGATGCTGCATAATCTCCTCCTTTCTGCCGATCCTGCCTTACCTTGCCGTGTCGTGACTGCCCAAGCTAATCACCCCGCCATCGCGCTATACCATAGTCTGGGATTCGCGCCTGCACTTTACTTCGCAAGCCAGGATTGCGTCGATCTGGTGCAACTGCTGCGCCCTGCACCCGCACTATGAGCGGCATAGCGGAAATTTTCGCAGCGGGTGGTGCGCTAGAGCGCGCCATTCCCGGTTACCGCATACGTCCGCAGCAAGTCGAGATGGCGCAGGCCATCGAGCGCGCCATTGACCAGTCTGGCGTGTTGATTGCCGAGGCGGGCACCGGCACCGGCAAGACAGTGGCGTATCTCGCGCCGGCCTTGCGCTCCGGCGGCAAGATCATTATTTCCACCGGCACCAAGACGCTGCAAGATCAGCTTTTTAATCGCGATCTGCCTATGGTGCGCGATGCGATGGGCATTCCTGTCACCATTGCGCTGCTCAAGGGGCGCGCCAACTATGTGTGCCTGCATCATCTCGATGCGGCGCTGAGCGACGGGCGCCATCTTAATTACGACGATGCAAAACATATCCACAAAATAAAGCGCTTTTCGCGCACCACGCAAAGCGGCGATAAGGCCGAGTTGTCAGGCGTGCCGGAAAATGCGCCGGTGTGGGGCACGGCCACCTCCACGCGCGAGAACTGCCTCGGTAGCCAGTGCAAGCAGTACGGCGACTGTTTCCTGATGAAGGCGCGCAAGGCTGCGCACGAGGCCGAAGTGGTGGTGGTGAATCACCATCTGTTCTTCGCCGACCTGGTGCTGCGCGATGAAGGCGCCAGCGATCTGCTGCCCGCTTGCAACACGGTAATCTTTGACGAAGCCCACCAGTTGCCGGAAACCGCCAGCCTGTTCTTTGGCGAGGCGACATCCACCCAGCAGCTCATCGAGCTGGCGCGCGATGTGCGAGATGCCGGCATCACGCACGCCAAGGATTTTCAGGCGCTTCCCGAAGCCTGTGAAAAGCTCGACTATGCTGCGCGCGACTTGCGGCTTAGCATTGACCAGGAGACGCTGCGCTTAGCGGAAAAAGATGTCAGCGGCAACGTGCTATTTCAAAACGCGCTCAGCGCGCTACAGGAACGTCTGCATGAGTTAAGCGAACTGCTGGAAAGCCAGGCGGCGCGCGCGCCTGAGTTGCAGAACTGCTTTGATCGCGCCGATGATTTCGTCTCGCGCCTGAAGCGCTGGAGGGACAGCTCTTTGTCAGGCTACGTGCGCTGGCTGGAGGTTTATCAGCACAGCCTGGTCATTAACCTCACGCCGTTGTCGGTCGCCGAGCCGTTCCAACGCCAGCTTGAAGGGCAGAAGCGCGCGTGGATATTCACCTCCGCCACGCTGGCGGTGAAAAGCGATTTTAGCCATTACCAGCGCGAGTTGGGCCTTACCGATAGTGAAAAGGTCGCCACCGCAGACTGGGCCTCACCCTTCGATTTTGCCAATCAGGCGTTGTTGTATGTTCCCGAGGGCATGCCG